>JAYOED010000011.1:5625-54928 GCA_038106575.1 Burkholderiales bacterium | reverse complement strand
GGCGCGAAGCTGGAAAAGAACTGGAAGAGGCGCTTTGCCAAATATGCCGCCGCCCATCCGGATCTGGCTGCCGAGTTCAGGCGCCGCATGGACGGTGATCTGCCGGCCGACTGGTCTGCAAAACGGGATGCCTTCCTTGCGCAAACCGCACAGAAGGCCGAAACCATTGCCACCCGCAAGTCATCTCAGAATGCGATCGAAGGTTACGCCCCGGCTCTGCCGGAACTAATCGGCGGCTCTGCCGACCTCGCGGGTTCCAACCTGACGTTGTGGTCAGGATCCAAAGGTGTCGGTGCATCCGGCGGCGGCAACTATATTTATTTCGGGGTGCGTGAATTCGGAATGGCTGCCATCAGCAACGGCATCGCCCTGCACGGCGGCTTGATCCCGTATCACGCCACGTTCCTTGTGTTTTCGGACTACGCGCGTAATGCGCTGCGCATGGCCGCGCTGATGAAACAGCGGGTGATTTGCGTGTTTACCCATGACTCGATCGGTCTCGGCCAGGACGGGCCCACGCATCAGCCGGTGGAGCACGCGGCATCGCTGCGGCTGATGCCGAATATGAGCGTATGGCGTCCTTGCGACACGATGGAAACGGCCGTCGGCTGGGCAAAGGCGCTGGAGCGCCGCGATGGTCCCACCAGCCTGCTGCTTTCCCGCGATCCCCTGCCGTTCCAGCAGCGTAGCTCGGAAATGACGGCGGCGATCGGCCGTGGCGGCTATGTCATTGCCGAAGCAGCGGGTGGATCGCCGCGTGCGGTGATCATTGCCACCGGCTCCGAGGTGGCCGTGGCGCTGGCCGCGCAGAAATCGCTGACTGCAGCGGGAATTCCGGTGCGCGTCGTGTCGATGCCGAGCACGGACACGTTTGACAGTCAGGATGCCGCGTATCGTGACAGTGTGCTGCCGCGAGACGTGCCGCGGGTCGCGGTCGAAGCTGGCGTCACCGAATACTGGCGCAAATATGTTGGGCTGGAAGGGGCGGTGATCGGTATCGACCGCTACGGCGAATCGGCGCCGGCGGGCGAACTGTTCAAGTATTTCGGCATTACCGCGGACCATGTCGCCGCGGCGGTGCGCGATCTGTTGAAGTGATCAACATTTTTTCGGGGGCGTCATGGCAATCAAGGTAGGCATCAACGGTTTCGGCCGAATCGGCCGGATGGTATTCCGCGCAGCGGTGGAGAATTTTCCCGACATTGACGTCGTTGGCATCAACGACTTGCTGGAACCGGACTATCTTGCCTACATGCTGCGCCACGATTCTGTGCACGGTAAATTCAAGGGGGAGATCTCGGTTTCCGGCAACACGCTGGTGGTCAACGGCAAGAAGATCCGCCTCACCGCCGTCAAGGATCCCGCCGAGTTGAAATGGAACGAGATCGGCGCCGACGTCGTCATCGAATCCACCGGCCTGTTTCTCGACAAGGCCTCGGCGAGCAAGCACCTGATCGCCGGCGCGAAAAAGGTCATCATGTCGGCGCCGTCAAAAGACGATACCCCGATGTTCGTCTACGGCGTCAACGATAAGTCCTACGCAGGCCAGGCGATCATTTCCAACGCCTCGTGCACGACCAACTGCCTGGCGCCTGTCGCCAAGGTGTTGAATGACAAGTGGGGCATCAAGCGCGGGCTGATGACCACCGTGCACGCCGCAACGGCGACGCAGAAAACCGTTGATGGTCCGTCAAACAAGGACTGGCGCGGCGGCCGCGGCATATTGGAAAACATCATCCCGTCATCGACCGGCGCAGCCAAGGCCGTCGGCGTGGTGATTCCCGAACTGAACAAGAAACTCACCGGCATGGCGTTCCGTGTGCCGACTTCCGACGTGTCGGTGGTCGATCTGACCGTCGAACTCGACAAGCCGGCGTCCTACGCCGAGATCTGCGCAGAGATGAAGGCGCAATCCACCGGCGGGTTGAAAAACGTGCTGGGTTATACCGAGGAAAAAGTTGTGTCTACTGATTTCAAGGATGAAATCTGCACCTCAGTTTTCGATGCCGAAGCCGGCATCGCGCTCGACCCCACCTTCGTCAAGGTGGTGTCCTGGTATGACAATGAATGGGGCTATTCCTGCAAAGTGCTGGAAATGGCGCGCGTAATCAGCAAATGAACATCCGCGGCGGCAATAGCCGCCGCGCCTGGCCATGAAATTTCTCCGCCTCACCGATCTGCCGCTGGCCGGAAAAAAAGTATTCATCCGCGCCGACCTCAACGTGCCGCAGGATGACGCCGGCAACATCACCGAAGACACGCGTATTCGCGCCACCTTACCCGGCATCAAGCATGCGCTCGCAGAAGGTGCAGCGGTGATGGTGACTTCGCACCTGGGACGGCCAACCGAGGGTACGCTGAAACCCGAAGATACACTGGCGCCGATCGCGCAGCGGCTCTCGGAAATGCTCGGCCAGCCGGTAAGGCTGGTGGCGGATTGGATCGAAGGTGGTTTTGCGTTGAAGCCCGGGGAAGTGGTGCTGCTGGAAAACTGCCGCGTCAACACGGGTGAAAAAAAGAACGACGAGGCGCTGGCGCGCAAGATGGCGGCGCTGTGCGATGTATATGTCAATGATGCCTTCGGCACCGCGCACCGCGCCGAGGCCACCACCCACGGCATCGGGAAGCACGCACCCATGGCCTGCGCTGGACCGCTGATGGCCGCAGAACTCGATGCGCTGGGCATGGCGCTGGGTAATCCGGCGCGGCCGCTGCTTGCCATCGTCGCCGGCTCCAAGGTATCGACCAAGCTGACTATCCTCAAATCACTGGCGGCAAAAGTGGACCAGCTGATCGTAGGCGGTGGCATTGCCAACACGTTCATGCTGGCTACGGGCATGCGCATCGGCAAATCGCTGGCGGAGCCTGACCTGGTGGGCGAAGCGCAGGCGATCATCGACATCATGAAGTCACGCGGTGCCCAGGTGCCGCTGCCGGTTGACGTGGTGGTCGCCGACGAGCTGTCGGCGCTGGCTCGCGCCAACCCAGTCTCCGCAGACGAAGTACGGCCGGACGATATGATTCTCGATATCGGCGCCAAGACCGCGCAGCAATTTGCGGAACTTGTTGCCAAAGCCGGTACCATTGTCTGGAACGGTCCTGTTGGCGTCTTTGAATACGACCAGTTTGCTGGAGGCACCAAAGCCCTGGCGCAGGCGATCGCGGCGTCCCCGGCGTTTTCAATTGCCGGTGGCGGCGATACGCTGGCTGCCATCGCTAAATATAAAATCGCCGACAAGGTGTCGTACATTTCCACCGGCGGCGGCGCGTTTCTCGAGTTTCTTGAGGGCCGCACGCTGCCGGCGGTTAAAGTTCTGGAACAGCGCGCGGCACAATAACCGGGGGGATTTCCGATGATCCGCCGAACCAAGGTCGTGGCAACGCTGGGGCCGGCATCGAATGATGCGAAAACGTTGGGGCGGATGATTGCCGCCGGGCTTGACGTGGTGCGCATCAACTTTTCGCACGGCACCCCGAACGAACACCGCGCCCGCGTCAATCTGGTGCGCTCGCTGGCGCGCAAGGCTGGTCGTGCAGTGGGTGTGCTGGTCGACCTGCAGGGTCCGAAAATCCGCATTGGCAAATTCAGGGACAAAAAGATCATGCTGGCGCAGGGCGCAAAGTTCGTGCTCGATGCCGAGTGCAAGCTCGGTAACCAAGACATGGTTGGGCTGGATTACAAGAACCTGCCCAATGATGTGCGCCCCGGCGACACGTTGCTGCTCGACGACGGGCGCATCGTGCTCGGTGTGGCTTCGGTGCGCGGACCTCGCATCACTACCGTCGTCGAACAGGGCGGGCCCCTGTCGAACAACAAGGGCATCAACCGCAAGGGCGGCGGCCTTACCGCGCCGGCGCTGACCGACAAGGACAAGAAGGACATCAAGCTCGCCGCCGAGCTCAAGGCGGATTTTCTCGGTGTATCTTTTCCGCGCTCGGGAGAGGACGTGCGCTGGGCGCGCGACCTGTTGAAACGGGCGGGCGGCCACGGCCTGATAGTGTCGAAAATCGAACGCGCCGAGGCCATACCCGCGCTGGAGGAGATTCTTGATGCTTCTGACGCCATCATGGTAGCGCGCGGCGACTTGGCGGTCGAGGTCGGCGACGCCGTGGTCCCGGCGCTACAGAAAAAAATGATCCGCCTGGCGCGGGAGAAGCAGAAGCTAGCCATCACCGCGACGCAGATGATGGAATCGATGATCTCCAGTCCAATTCCGACCCGTGCCGAAGTTTCCGACGTCGCCAACGCCGTGCTCGACGGCACCGATGCAGTGATGCTTTCGGCTGAAACTGCCGCTGGCCAGTATCCCGCCGAAAGCATCGCGGCGATGGTGCGCGTCTGCCTCGAAGCGGAAAAGGAAGACTTGCCGTCGAATGACCGCCGGCGCGGCGGCGGCCAAAGTGATGTGGAGCAGGCGATTGCCCGGGCCACCGCGTTTACCTCCTCCAACCTGCCGGTCAAGGCGATCGCGGCGATGACCCAGAGCGGCCGCACCGCGCTGATGATGTCGCGGATGTCGACTGCGGTGCCGATTTACGCAATGAGTTCGGTGGTCGAGACCCGGCGGCGGGTGACGCTGTTCCGCGGCGTGCATCCGGTGAAATTCTGTGGCGCCCGCAACCCGGAAAAGGCATTGCAGATGGCCGAAAACGAGCTGCTTCGGCGCGGCGCAGTGCAGCATGGCGACCTGATCGTGCTGACCATCGGCGAGCCCTTCGGTCGTGCAGGCGGCACCAACACCATGAAAATCGTCAAGGTCGGCGAACACCGGAAGCAGTAACCAAGCGGTAAAATACGGTCCCCTCACCCCCCTTTTTAACAGACCCGTTCAGCAGGAGCATTCATGTCAGTAAACGATCTCGCCGCCATCGCAAAAGCAATGGTCGCGCCCGGCAAGGGCATACTCGCCGCCGATGAGAGCACCGGCACCATTGGCAAGCGTTTTGAAGGCATCAGCGTCGACAATAACGAGGAAAACCGCCGTGCCTATCGCGACATGCTGTTCCTGACCCACGGCCTGGGCGAGCACATCAGCGGCGTGATCCTCTACGACGAAACACTGCGGCAGAAATCCGCCGACGGCACCACTTTCGTCAACCTGCTTGGCCAGAGCCGCATCCTCACTGGCATCAAGGTTGATACCGGCGCCAAGGATCTCGCGCTGTGTCCCGGCGAGAAGGTGACCGAAGGCCTCGACAACTTGCCCAAGCGTTGTGCCGAATACGTCAAGCTCGGTGCCAAGTTCGCCAAGTGGCGCGCAGTCATCGACATCGGACGCGACATGCCAAGTGCGACCTGCATTGCCGCCAACGCCCACGCGCTGGCCCGCTACGCCGCGATGTGCCAGGAAGCCGGACTGGTACCCATCGTCGAACCCGAAGTGCTGATGGACGGCGACCATACCATCGAGCGCTGCGAGGAAGTCACCGAACGGACGCTGAATGCCGTGTATGAAGCGCTCTACCTCAACCGCGTCGTGCTCGAGCATTCAGTGCTCAAGCCGTCGATGGTGATCTCCGGCAAGAAATGCGAAAAGCAGGCGCTGGTCGACGAAGTCGCCGCGCGTACTGTACGCACGCTGAAGCGCACCGTGCCCGCCGCGGTGGCCGGCATCGTGTTCCTCTCCGGCGGCCAGAGTGACGAGGTAGCGACGGCGCACCTCAATTCGATGAACCAGCAGTTCAAGGGCAACCTGCCGTGGCCGCTGTCGTTCTCCTACGGCCGCGCGCTGCAGCAGCCGGCGCTCAAAGCTTGGAAAGGCGCCGCCGGCAATGCCGCCGCCGCCCAGCTGGCGCTGGCGCACCGCTCGCGGATGAACGGTCTGGCCAGCCTCGGCCGCTACTCGGCCGAGCTCGAGCGTCAGGCTAAAGCCAAATAAAAACCAATAAAAACAATATCCTATAAATAAGTTAGCGCTCGCTCTAGTGGCTCGGCTACCGGTTTCCATCATCACCGGGTTTTTGGGCAGCGGCAAAACCACGCTGCTCAACCGGCTGTAGCAGAACCCGGCGATGGCCGGCGCCGCGGTGATCATCAACGAGTTCGGCGAGATCGGACTCGACCATCTGCTGATCGCCACACCGAATGAAAACACCGTGCTGCTGGCGAACGGCTGCATTTGCTGCACGGTGCAGGGGGACCTCGTCAGCACGCTGCGCGGCCTCGACAGGAAACGCTTGAAGGGAGATCTGCCACCTTTCGACCGCGTACTGATCGAAACCACCGGGCTCGCCGATCCGGTGCCCATCGTACAGACCGTGATTACCGATGCCAAGCTAGCACCGCATTACGCGCTCGACAGCGTGGTGACACTGGTCGATGCGGTCAACGGAGATGTGCAGCTCGACGAACAACCCGAATCGGTCAAGCAGGCGGCGATTGCCGACCGGCTGCTGGTCAGTAAAACGGATCTGGCTGAACCTGCGGTGGTGAAGGCACTAAGCGTGCGGCTCGCAGTACTCAATCCCAACGCAGAGATCAACACCGTTGCCCGCGGCGCGGTGGCGCCGGACAAGCTGTTCGGTGCGACGATCGACCGCCAGTCGCGTGCCGACGATCTTTCCCGCTGGCTGCATGCCGATGCCTACGTGCGCAGAGGGCAGAAAAAAACGGCACTACACGTCGCCGGCGTCCGCCGCGGCGTACACGACGCCCGTATCCACTCCCACAGTTTTACGCTCGACGAGCCGGTCACCACTGCGGGGCTTTCCGCCTGGCTGACCGCGCTGGCGTCACTGAAAGGTGCCGCATTGCTGCGGGTCAAGGGCCTGCTCAACGTCGACGGCGCGCCGGTCGCTGTGCACGCGGTGCAGACGCTGATCCACGAACCGGTCGAACTGGAATCGTGGCCCGATGACGATCGCCGCTCGCGTCTGGTGTTCATCGCCCGCGACATGGATCGCGCCGGCATCGAAGCCACGCTCGACATGCTGCGATGGAAGTCCACATTACCTTCTTCCGCGGGCGTGAAACCGCTGGATCCGCAGGCCTACGCGCGCTTCGTCAAGGTGATGACCAAAGTGCACTGAATTTCAGCGCATTCATATAGCTCATACGCTGCCAGTTTTCTTGACATTAAAAGGGTGATTATTTAGTTTCGGTGTGGCTGCAAACGCCTGCATGATTTTCAAATAAACGGTGATCCGATCACCGTATCATCGTTTTCCGGAGGAAGTTCCCGCATGTTCGACTACAAAGTTCCCGAGCCCAAAGGCCCGGTACGCGTACTCAAGGGTGGCCAGCTGATTGACGGTAACGGCGGTAAGCCGGTCAAGGATCCTGTCATCGTGCTTGAAGGCCGCCGCATCAAGCAGGTCGGCACCAAGGCCAACATCAAGATTCCGCCAAAAACCGAAGTCATCGACTGCGGCCAGGCGACACTAATGCCCGGATTGATGGACGTCCATCTGCACACGATGATGTTCAACTGCCTGACCTTCCACAACTATCGCGTCGCGCAGTGGGAAATTACCCCTGAGTTGCAGCAGATGTACGGTCTGTTCCATGCCCAGCTTTGTTTCGACATGGGCTTCACCACGCTGCGCGACCTGGGTCTCAATTCCGGCAGCGGGCTGCTCACCGCGCACCTGTGTGCCGTGCGTGATTCGATCAACGCCGGCATCCTCGAAGGCCCTCGCATGTTTATCGGTGGCTTTACCACCATCACCGGCTCGCACCTGGATCTCATCCAGCCGCGCGCGGCGAAGCGCTACGGCTTCCAGACCGCTGACGGCCCGTGGGAACTGCGCAAGCTCGCGCGCACCAATCTGTTGGCGGGCTGCGATATCGTCAAGACCTGCGCAACCGGCGGCGGCGGCACAGACAAGGAAGAACCCGATATCCGCAACATGACGCAGGAAGAAATCAACGCCATTGTTGACGAGGCCCACGCTTTTCACAAGCCGGCGGCGGTGCACTGCTTCACCCCCAACGGCCATCGCATGGCGCTGGAAGCCGGCGCTGACACCATTGAACACATGGTGTTTCACGAGGATGAAGTGATTGACATGCTGGCTGAATCCGATGTGTGGATGACGCCGACGTTGCTCCATCGCACCGATCACGCCATCCAGACGCGCCTGGACCAGGGCACGTCTCAGTTCGTGATTAACAAGATGAAGGCGCTGCAGCCGTACTGCTACGAGACATTCCAGAAAATGCATAAGGCCGGCGTCAACATCGCGCTCGGCACCGACATGGGCTTCGATCCGGAAATGGGCACCAATGCCCGCGAGATGGAGGTTTACGTCAAGCTCGGCATGAAGCCGATGGAAGCGATCATGAGCGCGACCAAGAACGCAGCGTGCGCGATCAAGATGGACAAGGACCTCGGTACCGTCGAAGCCGGCAAGTTCGCCGACATCATCGCAGTCAAGGGCGACCCGCTGAAGGACATCCGCGTGTTCCAGGAAAAGAAAAACATCCAGCTGGTGATGAAGGAAGGGCGCGTCTATGCCGACCGCCGTCCCGGCCACGACAAGAACGTGGTCAGCGTCAATCCCGGCGACTGGAAAATGATCGACTACCTGTAAACCACGCATTCAATCTCGACCAGCAACTGTAACGAATTACCGGAGAACCGAAATGGCAGCAGCGAAAAAAGCATCGAAGAAAACCAAGACCGTGGGCGCAACGCGCGCCGGCAACGGAAAGTATCACTTCCGCATGGACAAGTTGAAGAAGGTGCCTGCAGGCACTGGCTACTCGACTTCGCACGGCGGCGTGGTTGAAGGCGCGCGCATCCTCGTCGGCTACATCCACAAGCCGCGCGGCACCGGCTCGCGAATGCACCGGCACAACAACGAACAGCTGAACTACGTGCTGCGCGGCACGCTGGTCGGTTCAGTCAACGGCAAGAAAATCGTCGCACCCGCCGGCACGCTGGTCTATATCCCGGCAAAGGCGCCGCATAACCTAGTGGCCTCGACCAAGGACAAGGACGTGATCTTCCTCGCCATCAAGGACCTGTCGCAGGGCATCATCGGCATGGCCGTCGACGGTACGATGACCGGGCCGCACTACGAAAAAGGTTTCGGTCCCAAGGCAAAGAAAAAGCGCGCCGCCACTAAAAAATAAATCATTAAAAACAGTGATTAATAGCAATAACTCGTGGCGCTGCGCGGTTTTTGCAGAGCCACGTTTGCGTCATGGCCATACGTTGGTGTTGTGCTAGTCTGAACACAAACGAAACCGCAGCGATTCTTCCAGACGCAGCGGCGAATACCAAATCCCTATCCTGCCGCCGCCATGATTCGCGACCCCGAGTCCTTCAACATCCTCCTCGACACTGTTGCGCGTTTCGTGCGCGATATACTGATCCCGCGCGAGGCCGAGGTCACTGAGACTGACGAAATCCCCGCCGATATCGTCGCGCAGATGCGCGAGATCGGCCTGTTCGGGTTGACGATTCCGGAGGAATACGGTGGGCTCGGCTTCACCACCGAGGAGGAAGTCATTACCTCGATGGCGCTGTGTCATGCCTCGCCGGTGTTCCGCTCGCGTATCGGCACCAACACCGGCATCGGCGCGCAGGGCATCGTCATCGATGGTACCCCGGAGCAGAAAAAGAAATACCTGCCGCGGCTGGCCACCGGCGAGATCACGGGGGCTTTCGCGCTGACCGAGCCCGAATCCGGCTCTGACGCCGGCTCGCTGCGCACCACGGCGAAAAAGGAAAGCGACCATTACCTCCTCAACGGCTCAAAGCGCTACATCACCAACGCGCCCGAGGCCAGTGTATTTACGGTCATGGCGCGCACCGACCTTAAATCGAAAGACGCCAAGGGTGTCTCGGCCTTCATCGTCGACCGCGACACACCGGGCTTGAGCATCGGCCCATACGACAGGAAGATGGGCCAGCGTGGCGCGCACACCGCCGACGTGATTTTTGACAACGTCAAGGTGCCAGCGGCCAATCTGATCGGCAGCCAGGAAGGCATGGGCTTTAAGACCGCGATGAAGGTGCTCGACAAGGCACGGCTCAATATCGCCGCCGTCTGCGTCGGTGTGGCGGAGCGTCTGCTCGACGAAGCGCTGAACTACGCGAAGGAGCGCCAGCAGTTCGGCAAGACGATTGCCGAATTCCAGCTGATCCAGGCCATGCTCGCCGACTCCAAGGCCGAGATCTATGCGGGCCGCAGCATGGTGCTCGAAGCCGCGCGCAAAAAAGACAGCGGCCCCAACATTACCCTCGAAGCCTCCTGCGCCAAGCTCTTCTGCGCGGAGATGGTCGGCCGTGTTGCCGACCGCGCGGTACAGATCCACGGCGGCGCCGGGTACATGCAGGCCTCAGCGGTAGAGCGCCTCTACCGTGATGTGCGATTGTTCAGGCTGTATGAAGGCACCAGCCAGATTCAGCAACTGGTGGTTGCGAAGCATTTGTTGCGCTAGCCGCCAGCAAAAGCTACGGGGATGAGTGGCTTATTCGAGTACGGCGCGTTGCTTCCATCGTGGTTTCTGTTGATTCGATCCGGCCAAGGTCTACCAAGCGACACCTCGCGGACAGCCCGTCCGCGCTGTCCTACAATCAGCACTTCCCTTGCGCCGTCCGCGTTTACACGCCGCGCAGCCTGATTGAGGACCATACTGTGGCATTTGAGAAACTGATCGAGGAATACCAGCAGAGAACCGCCGAAGCCTTGGGCATGGGCGGTCCCGAAAAGCTTGCCAAGCGCAAAGCCGAGGGCCATCTCAATGCCCGTGAGCGTATCGACTATCTGATCGATGAAGGCTCCTTTATCGAGTCCGGCCGCTTCGCACGCAGCAACCGGCCCGAGGTTAAACACAAGACACCGGCTGACGGCAAGGTGGCCGGCTTTGCGAAGATCGACGGCCGCGAGATCGCGTTGATCTCTAACGACTTTACCGTGCTTGGCGCTTCCAGTGCGGTGATCAACATGAAGAAGATCAAGCATGTGAAGCAGGTCGCGGGTAAACGCGGCATGCCGCTGGTGATGATGGGCGAATCCTCGGGCGCGCGCATGCCGGATCGTATGGGATCGGCCGGACGCGCGATCATTGCGCAGGACCCGACCGAGTACCAGCGCCTTCGTGAGTCGCCCTGGTGTTCGGCATTGCTCGGACAGTGCTACGGCTCGTCGACCTGGTACTCGGCGATGTCGGATTTCGTGGTCATGCGCAAAGGCGCGATCATGGCCATTGCCAGCCCGAATGTGACCTCGATCGCAATCAACAAGCCGATCACTGCCGAGGAGTTGGGCGGCTGGAAGCTGCTGACGGGCATCTCGGGACTGGCGGACATGGCCGTGGACACCGATGAGCAGGCCATCGACGCGATCAAGAAATTCCTGTCCTATCTGCCCAGCCACAATATGCAGCCGCCACCGGAAGCCCCGGTGCCTGAGGGTTCGGATGACGCCTGCAAAAACATCTTCGATATCCTGCCGGAGTCGCGCAACAAGGTGTACGACGTGCGCAAAATCGTTACTGCCGTTGCCGACAAGGACTCCTGCTTTGAACTGAAAGAACGCTTCGGCAAGTCGATTGCGACTATGCTCGCACGGGTGGATGGCAAGAGCACGGGCTTCATTGCCAACAACCCGATGTTCAAGGGCGGCGCTTTGGATGCCGACGCGGTGCAAAAGGTCATTAGTTTCATGGTGCTCTGCGACTCCTTCAACATCCCGCTGGTGTTCATGGTGGATGTGCCGGGCTTTTTGATCGGCATCGAGGGTGAGTTGCGTGGCATGCCGGGTAAGGTCATCAACTGGATGAATGCGCTGACTCAGGTCACCGTACCCAAGATCACCATCATCATGCGCAAGAACTACGGACAGGCTTTTATCAACATGGCCGGCGGCAAGAACGCCGACGAAGTGGCGGTGTGGCCGATGGCCGATCTCGGCTTCATGGACCCCGCGGTTTCAGTGAACGTGCTCTACGGCGTGAAGCAGCAGGATGACCCGGAAAAGTTTGCCAAGCTGAAAGCGGAGGTCGAGCGTGATACATCGGCCTGGGGACTGGCGGAGCTGTATGAAGCGCAGCATGTGTTGGACCCGCGTGACACGCGGGCATGGCTGATCCGCACGCTCGAAGTGCACCGCCGCGGCATGAAAAACGGCGTCGGCGAACACCTGCTGCGTAACTGGCCGACCAGTTATTGAAGTTTGTTAACCGCACACAATAGCGACACGTAGCGGGGTGTATGCCGTTCCCGCAACGACCAGACCGTGATGTGCTCCACCGAGATGAGACTGACCATGCATCACCCGAACCATCTGACCGTCATTTTGACCGGCGCGATATCCGCCGCGCTGCTGCTCGCGCCCGCGGTCAAGGCAGAGAGCTACCCGTTAAAGCTCGTGCGCTTCATTGTGCCATTCGCACCCGGCGGCAATACCGATGTGCAGGCACGCCTGATCGGCCGCAAGCTGACCGATACAATGGGTCAGCAGTTCATCATCGACAACCGGCCCGGTGCCGGTGGCACGATTGGCGTGGATATGGCTGCCAAGTCTTCGCCGGACGGACATACCATCGCGCTGGCCTCCTTCGGCAATATTCAGGTCGGTTCGTCGCTGTATAAAAAACTACCCTATGACCCGGTGAAGGATTTCACGCCAGTGGTATTGGTGTCAGAACCTGCAGGCATGATCGTGACACACCCTTTTGTGCCAGTGAAAAACTTTGCCGGTCTGATTGCCTATGCCACAGCGAATCCGGTTTCTTCGTAGTACAGGCTAACGTTTTTTGCTTCGGTGTAGAGCACGGAGCGGCCTCCGTGCCTGTGAAAGCAGCAGCTACCGGCCTTCGAACTTAGGCTTGCGTTTCTCGATGAACGCCGCCATGCCTTCCTTCTGGTCTTTCGAGGCGAACAGCATCTGTAGTGTACGCGTTTCCAGCGTAAGGCCGGTTTCCAGCGAGGCATCCATACCGCGGATCACCGATTCCTTGGTTTGCTGGATTGCTAGCGGCGCCAGGCCGGCGATCTGCTGTGCCATCGCCACCGCGCGTTTTTCGACCTCGGCGTCGGGCACGACCTCGCTGACTAGGTTCATGTCATACGCTTCTTTAGCGCTGAACAGGTCGCCGGTTAGCACGTAGCGCATCGCCTTGTATTTGCCGATGGTGCGCGGCAGGCGCTGGGTGCCGCCGCCGCCGGGGATGATGCCGATCTTCACTTCAGGCTGGCCGAATTTTGCCGATTCGCCGGCGATGATGATGTCGCAGGTCATCGCCAGTTCGCAGCCACCGCCCAGCGCGAAGCCGCTGACCGCGGCGATCACCGGCTTCGGGCAGTTGTAGATCCTGCGCCACATGTTCTGCGTGCCGCGTAGCAGAATGTCGATGCTTCCGGCGCCGGCCATTTCCTTGATGTCGGCGCCGGCGGCAAAAGCCTTGTCGTTGCCGGTGAGAACGATACAGCGTACACCGTCGTCTTCGGCCATTTCGGTGAGGTGCTGGCCGAGAAGGTTTCGCACTTCTAGGTTTAGCGCGTTCCGCGCCTCCGGTCGGTTGATGCGGATCAGACCCACGCCCTCTGCGGGGCGCTCGGTGAAGACGACAGGTGCGGTCATGACAATATCCTGTTCAACGTTTTACTTGGCGAGACCGAGATCAACAAGGACGGCCCGGATGTCCTGGTAATCCTTGTCGATGTCCTTGGTGAACTGCACGCTGGTGACGAAATCGTCAAACCAGAAATTTTTCTTGACGTTGGCCTTCCACTCCGGAGTCGAAGTGGCTTTGCGCAGCACGCTCTCCCAGTAGGAGATCTGGTCGGATGACAGGCCCTTGGGTGCGACGATCGCGCGCCAGCCGCCGTAGACCAGATTGACGCCCTGTTCCTTCCAGGTCGGGATGTTAGCCAATGCGCCGCCGAAGCGCTGGGTGGCGGAGACTCCGACCACGCGCAGTTGTCCCGAGGCAACCAGCGAGGACACGTTGCCCGCCGCGGTGGTTACCATGTCGATGTGGCCGCCAAGCAGCTGGGTGATCGCATCCTTGGAACCCTTGAAGGCCACGACCTTGAGGTCGCGAGGGTTGATGCCAATGCTCTTGGCCAGCATACCGGCCGCGATGTGATTGTGGCTGCCCAGCGCGGTGGCAAAACCGATCGACAGCGATTTCGGATCCTGCTTCAGCTTGTCGGTGAGATCCTTGCCGGTTTTGATCGAGGATTCCGCGTTGACCGCAAACACCACGTAGTCGTTGAACAGCGAGGCGATGGGGGTGAAATCCTTGTGGTTGAGCTTGCTGCGGCCGACGATGTGGTTGGTCAGCAGCGCGGTGGTGCCGATCAGCAGCGTGTGCGGATCGCGAGCCCGCTGGCTGACATAAGTGAATGCGATCGAGCCGCCCCCGCCGGGTTTGTTGACGACCGACAGCGAAGTCGAGATCAGCCGGCCGTCGATAATGGCTTTTTCCACTGTTCGCGCAGTGCGGTCGTTGCTACCGCCGGGCGCCGAACCAACGATGATCTCGACGTTCTTTGTCGGCGACCAGCCCTGGGCGTGGACGCCGCCGGCCACTGCAAGGGCCGTTCCGGCCAGGATTGCGATGAGCATGCTTTTCATGAATCTCTCCTCGTGAATTCGGTTTTGTTGTGGCGCTTAAAACTGCTTGATTCTGGCCTTCCGGATGAGGTTTTCATACTTGACGATTTCGTCGCGAATCCATTTTTCGAAATCTGCGGGCGATCCGCCACGCGGAATCAATCCGGTATTGCCGAAACGCTCACTGATTTCATTGCTGGCCAGCACCTTGTTCACGTCGGCATTGACCTTGGCGATGATGTCTTTCGAAACCTTGATCGGCGCCATTAGCCCGAACCAGTTGCTGGATTCGAAGCCTTTGACGCCAGCCTCGTTGAACGTCGGTACATTCGGCACTGCTTTGAAACGCTCGAGACTGCTGATCGCCATCGCACGCAGGCGTCCCGATTTCAGGTGGGGTACCAGCGCCGGCACGCCGCTGATGACCATTTCGACGTTCCCGGCCAGCGCGTCGGTGATCGACGGCGTATTGCCCTTGTACGGCACGTGCACGATATTGATGCCGGCCATGACCTTGAACAGTTCACCTGCCATGTGTACCGAGCCGCCAAGTCCGGAGGAAGCGTAGTTCAACTGGCCGGGCCGCGACTTGGCAAGCGCGATCAACTCCTTGAGGTTTTTCACCGGCAAGGAAGGATGCACGGCAAGCAGGTTCGCGCCTTGTACGCACCACACCACCGGCGCGAAATCACGCAGCGTGCTGTACGGGGGCTTTTTGTAGAGGGTCATGTTGACTGCGTTCGAAGCGCCGCCCATGAACAGCGTGTAGCCGTCGGGAGCCGCCTTGGCGGCGAGTTCGGATCCGATATTGGTGCCGCCGCCGGGACGGTTGTCGACGTTGATCTGCTGTCCCCACATCGCCGTCAGCTTCGCACCCACCGTGCGGGCGGTGTAGTCGGTATTTCCGCCGGCGGCGTAAGGCACGATGACCCGCACCGGGCGGTTTGGCCAGCTCTGCGCCGAGGCCGAGTTGGCAGTCAGCAGCAATGCGGCAAAAACAGACAAATATTTAATTTTATTCACTTTTCCTCCATTAAGGTCATCGGGTGACTTCGTTGTTGAGCGTTTGCCGGCGATGCCAGCGCTCGAGATTGGTGAGGAACAAACGGTATACCCTTTCGTCATTGCCCTGAGCTGCGCCCGAATTGTGCGGTGAAATTACCACGTTATCGAGGTTCCAAAACGGCGAATCTGCCGGTAGCGGTTCTTTTTCAAATGCGTCCAGATAGGCGCCGCCGAGACGTCCTTCGCGCACTGCGTCGGCCAGGGCTGTTTCATTGATGATTTCACCGCGCGCGACATTAATTACCCCAGCTCCTCGGGGCAGGCGCGCGAGCATGTCGGCGTTGATCAGGCCACGGGTTTCAGCGGTTAATGGACTGGCGATGACCAGCCAGTCAGCGCGCGGCAGTAGTTCAGGCAGTTGTTGCGGCGGGTGCATTTCGTCAACGGTATCGCCGTCACGGCGCGGGCTGCGGCGGATGCCGATGACCTTCAGCCCGAGCGCGTGCGCAAGCCGGGCGATTTCTCCACCGATGCCGCCAAGTCCAAAAATCACTACGGTTTGCCCGACGAGATCGCGGGGGAAATCCGGGACCCGCATCGGATCCCAGCGATGCTCGTGCTGGGCGCGCAGCCAGCGCGGAAAATTGCGCGCCAGCATCAGCAGCCCGGCGATAGCGGCCTGGGCGATGGGTACTGCAGTGGTCCCAGCAGAGGTGCTCAGGCGCACACCGCGCTCGAGCATCTCGTTGTAGATCGGATGGTCGACCCCGGCGTTGAATACATGGAGCCATCGCAGGCCGGCGGCCTTGCGGACGGCCGAGAAAAACTGGCGCGAATGCGTAGGAAACACGTCGCTGGAAAAAAACGCCAGCTCTAGGCTTGAGCAGTCGAAATCGTCGATTCGTCCCTCGGGATCGGCCGGCAGCACTACCAGTTCCAGGGGTATACGCGACTGCTGCGCATGGGCGACAAGGTCGGCGCCGCGCTCGGCTTGCAATCGATGCGAAACCAGCAAAACAGGCATGGGAGACAGCGGGGGCAGGAGAAACAGGAGCGGAGATTTTACCCACTCTTTGCTACCATGCGGCGCATGAACCTTGCGCAATCCTCGTAAAAGTCCACCCAATGGATACCCAGACCCCTGACGTCAACACACTCGACCTGGCCCTGCAGCTGATGGCACGGCGCTCGGTTACGCCCGAAGATGCCGGTTGCCTTGATCTTGTGATCGCGCAGCTGGAGCCGCTGGGTTTCAATTGCGAAATCATCGCCATGAACGGCGTGACCAATTTGTGGGCGCGCCGCGGCAAGGTCGCGCCGCTGGTTTGTTTTGCCGGCCACACCGACGTGGTGCCGACCGGACCGCTGGACAAATGGCACAACGACCCTTTTGCGCCAGTGGTGAAGGACGGCGTGCTGCACGGCCGCGGTGCTGCCGACATGAAGACCTCGATCGCGGCTTTCGTCACCGCGCTGCGTGGTTTTGTGAAAGCCAATCCCGATCATCCGGGATCGCTGGCGGTGTTGTTTACGTCCGACGAGGAAGGCCCCGCCACCGACGGCACCGTGCGCGTGGTCGAGGCGCTGGCCAAGCGCGGCGAGAAGCTCGACTACTGCATCATCGGCGAACCGACTTCGGTGAAACAGTTCGGCGACACCATCAAGAACGGCCGCCGCGGTTCGCTTTCCGGCGTGCTGACGGTCAACGGCGTGCAGGGCCATGTCGCCTATCCGCACACGGCGCGCAACCCGATCCACGAGGTGGCGGCAGCGGTTGCCGAGCTGGCGGCGACGGAATGGGACCGCGGCAATGAATATTTTCCACCGACAACCTGGCAGGTCTCGAACTTCACTTCCGGCACAGGCGCCAACAACGTGATTCCCGGCACCGCGCGAGTGCAGTTCAATTTCCGTTTTTCGACGGCGAGCACGGTTGAGTCGCTGCAGACAGGTGTGCACAACATCCTCGACCGGCACGGCGTTCAATACGACCTCGATTGGAGTTATGACGGCCGGCCGTTCCTGACTGCCAGGGGCGATCTGGTCGATGCAATATCCAAGGCCATTAGGGAAGTCACCGGCGTCACCACCGAACTTTCGACGACCGGCGGCACTTCGGATGGCCGCTTTATTGCCGACATCTGCCCGCAGGTGGTGGAGTTCGGCCCCAGCAATGCCACCATCCACAAGCTCAACGAATGCATCCCGGTGGTGGAAGTCGACGCGCTACAGAACATCTACAGGCGCACTCTGGAGTTATTGCTGCTGAGCTGACCATGCTAGCGCGCCCGCGCCGGCCACGTGCCCGGAGGCAAAACAGGCGGTGAGCAGATAGCCGCCGGTCGGCGCTTCCCAGTCGAGCATTTCTCCGGCGCAAAACACACCGGGCAGTTTTTTCAGCATCAACGTTTCATCCAGCGTTTCAAATGCCACGCCGCCTGCACTGCTGATGGCCTCGTCCAGCGGACGCGGTGCAGTCAGGATCAGCGGCAATGCCTTGATGGCGGCGGCGACGCGCGGGGGATCGGTATTGTGTTCCGCGCCCAGGAGCTCACGAAGCAACCCGGTTTTTACGCCGGTGATGCCGACCTTGCTCTGCAGATGACTGGACCATGAGCGCGAACCGCGTGGATGTGCGACTTCAGCAGCGACGCGTGCCGCATCCTTTTCCGGCGCCAGATCGAGGTGCAGGGTGACGCTGCCGTCAGCAGCGATGCTGTCGCGCAACGGCGTCGACAGTGCATAGACCAGACTGCCTTCGATGCCGTAGTCCGCGATGATAAGTTCGCCGCGCCGTGTGTGCGTGGTTCCGCCGGAGTCGGTAAACGATGCGGTCACCGATTTCAGCGGCTGCCCGGCATAACGTTCACGGAAGTGTCGGCTCAACGCAATTTCAAATCCGCAGTTGGCTGGTCGCAGCGGCGCGATCGCGACGCCCCGCGCTTCTAGCAGCGCTACCCAGGCGCCGTCGGAGCCCAGGCGGGACCAGCTGCCGCCGCCAAGCGCCAGCACGGTGCAGTTGACGGGTGCGTTGCGGTTACCCTGCGGTGTGCTGAAATGCAGCGCTCCGTCTTCCGTCCACCCCAGCCAGCGGTGGCGTACATGGATGCGCACGCCGGCAGTGCGCAACCGGTGCAGCCAGGCGCGTAGCAAAGGTGCGGCCTTCATCTCTTTTGGGAAAACCCGCTGCGAAGTGCCGATGAAAGTCTCGACTCCGAGTTCATGCGCCCAGGCGCGCAGTTGCTCCGGTCCGAACGTTTTCAACCATGGCGCGACACGCCCTGCGCGTTCGGCGTAACGGGTGATGAATTTGTCTTCGTGCTCGGCATGCGTCAGGTTGAGCCCGCCCTTGCCAGCGAGCAGGAATTTGCGGCCCAGCGAAGGCATCGCATCATATAGGTCAACCTGCACACCCTCGGCTGCTAGCACTTCAGCAGCCATCAGCCCGGCCGGGCCGCCGCCGATCACCGCTACAGCCACTTCGCTTTTCTGAAGCGGTAGAACAGGTAGGCGTCGATGATCACCATTGCACCAAGCGAAAGCGGATAACCCCAGCGCCACTTGAGTTCGGGCAT
This sequence comes from Burkholderiales bacterium, assembly GCA_038106575.1. Classification (GTDB taxonomy): domain Bacteria; phylum Pseudomonadota; class Gammaproteobacteria; order Burkholderiales; family SG8-41. The sequence continues at coordinate 35,834 of JAYOED010000011.1, read as the reverse complement.
CAGTTCGAAATTCATGCCGTAAATGCCGGCGATCAAGGTCGGCACGGCGACCAATGCGGCGTAACCCGCCAGCCGCTTAGTGACCTCGTTTTCCTGCAGCGTGATCATCGAGAGGTTGACCGATATCGCGGTGGTGACCATTTCGCGTGCGGCGTCGATGTTCTGGTTGAGGCGTACCAGGTGGTCGGACACGTCGCGGAAGTAATCGCCCAGGCCGGCGCACAGTTGCGGTACGCGGCCGCCGTAAAGCTTGCTGACTGCCTCAAGCAGCGGCGCAGTCGCATGTTTCAGTGTCATCAGCTGCTGCTTCAGGCCGTACAGCGCTTCGATGTTGGCGCGTGCGGAGGTTCCGGCGAAGATCTGCTCCTCAATGTTTTCGAGCTTGGTTTCGATACTGTCGAGTATCGGGAAGTAACGGTCGACCACAGCATCCATCAGCGCGTAGAGGATGTATCCGGTGCCGTGGCGCATCAGTTCGGGTTCGCGTTCGCAGCGGGCCCTGACTTCCGAGAACCGCCGTTCGCTGCGGCTGCGCACGGACAGCACGTATTTCCGGGTCACGAAAATCTCGACTTCACCTACGCGCAGGCCTTCAACATCCGGTTCGATCAGGTGCAGCACGAAAAACAGCGAATCGCCGTATTCCTCAAATTTGGGACGCTGATGGCCGTGCTGCGCGTCTTCGACGGCGAGCGGATGGAGTTCAAACTCTTCCTGCAGCAGTTTAAGTTCATGCGGATCGGGATCGCGCACGGCCATCCACAGAATGCAATCGTCGCGCTTTAGATAGGGGCGGACTTCTTCGTTGCGGACGTCGGCGATCTTGTGCCCGTCCTTGTAGGCGACGCTATTGACCAGCATGTCGGTGTAGTTCCTCCGCACGCATGATAGCGCAGCGTCGCCGCTTCAGACGAAAAAAAGGCGGTTCAGGCAAGCCAGGGCTGGCGCGCGTGATACGCCTGTTCGTAGCTCTCGATGGTCGGCAGCTGTTCCAGCACCAGGCCGATGTCGTCCAGTCCCTTGAGCAGGCGCTCCTTGTAGACCGGGTCGATCATGAACGGATGAGCATCGCTCAGGGTGTCGGTGACGGTCTGTGCCGGTAGGTCGATGGCAAGCGTGGCGCCGGGCTTCGCGCGCAGCTGGTCACGAAGCCCGTGGCAGATTTCCTCGGGCAGGGTCACCGGCAGCATACCGTTCTGCAGCTCGTTAGCGTAGTGGATGTCGCCGAAAGACGGGGCGATGATCGCGCGTATGCCCCAGTCGAGCAGGGCATAGACCGCACCTTCGCGCGAAGAGCCGCAGCCAAAATTGGCGCCGGCGACCAATATCCCGGCTTTGCGATACGGCATCTGGTTGAGCACGAAATCCGGATTTTCCTTTCCTGAACCATCAAAGCGCATGTCGTGAAACAGGTAGGGGTCGTAGCCGGCCTTGTCGCTTCGCAGCTTGCGCAGGAAACGCACGGGGATGATGCGGTCGGTATCGACGTTAGCCATCTCGAACGGCGCGGCAACGGCGGTCAGAGTCGTGAACGGTTTCATCTTATTTTCCCTGCATCAGCGTGCGAACGTCGGTGACGCGGCCTGTGACGATGGCAGCGGCCGCCATCGCCGGGCTCATTAGATGCGTGCGTGCGCCTTTGCCCTGACGGCCCTCGAAGTTCCGGTTCGAGGTTGAGGCGCTGCGCATTCCTGGCGGCACCTTGTCGCCGTTCATCGCCGCACAGCTCGAGCAGCCCGAGGCACGCCATTCGACGCCGGCGTCGGCGAAGATGCGATCCAGTCCTTCGGCTTCAGCCTGAGCTTTCAGCGGTGTTGAGCCGGGGGAAATCCACGCTGGGATCACGGCCTTGCGACCTTTGAGCACGGCAGCTGCAGCGCGTAAATCCTCAATGCGGCCGTTGGTGCAGCTGCCGATGAAGGCGCGGTCGATTTTGATGTCAGTCAGCGGCGTGCCCGGTTTGAGATCCATGTAGGCTAGCGCCAGCTTCGCGTGATCGCGCTTGTTGGCGTCGCCCAACGTTGCCGGGTCCGGAATGCATCTGGTCACCGGCAGCGCTTCCTCGGGGCTGGTGCCCCAGGTCAGCATCGGTTCCAGTGCCGCACCGTCGAGGGTGACTTCGCGGTCGAAGGCCGCGCCATCGTCGGTGGGTAGCGCGCGCCATTGCGTGAGCGCTGCTTCCCAGTTGGTACCCTTAGGCGCGAACTCTCGACCGTGCAGGTATTCGTAGACTTTGTCGTCGGGCGCGATCATGCCGGCGCGGCCTCCGGCCTCGATCGCCATGTTGCATACCGTCAGCCGGCCTTCGATGGTCAGACTGCTTATCGCGGCTCCGGCAAACTCGATGACATGGCCGGTGGCGCCGGCAGTGCCGATCTTCGCGATGATTGCCAGCACCACGTCCTTGCCGGTGACGCCGGGCGCCAGTTTGCCATTGACCATGACGCGCAGGGTTTTCGGGCGCTTCAGCCACAGGCATTGCGTGGCCAGTATCTGCTTCAATTGCGAGGCACCGGTGCCGAACGCATAGGCGCCTAGCGCGCCATGTGTGGAGGTATGCGAATCGCCGCAGGTCACAGTCAGTCCGGGCTGGGTGATGCCAAGCTCGGGGCCGATGACATGTACGATGCCCTGGCGCGAATCGGCCATGCCGTAATGCACGATCTCGTTGACGCGGCAGTTCTCTTCGAGCAAGCCAATCATGTGGCGCGCGTCGTCGTCCTCGACGGCAGCAAGTCCCTGGTCGCGGTTGACGGTGGGTACGTAGTGATCAGCGACGGCGAAATTCTGCCGCGGCTTGCGCACCTTGCGGCCCTCCTTGGCCAGCGCGCCGAACGCATGAAACGAACCTTCATGTACGAAATTGCGGTCGATGTGGATCAACGCATCGCCATCGGGCTTCTGCATGATGATGTGGGCGTCCCAGATCTTGGCGAACAGCGTGCGCGGAGCAGGCATAAATTATCAATTAAAACAATTGTTTATATAAGCACTACAATGCGGCACGCTGATCTTCCGGCAGGCCGTAGCGGTTTTCCAGTTCCTGGATTTCCGGCAGTCCGGCGATGTCGGTGAACTGTTTGAAGTTGGCGACCTTGTCGCGCAGGTGGGCGATGGATCCGGTCTTCTTCAGTTCGCGCAGCAGGTTCTGCATCGCCGGGATCGCGGCGAGCAGCATCCAGTTGGGATAGATCGCGAGCCGGAATCCGAGTTTGCCGAGCTCATCGGCGGGCAGGTCCGGCGTCTTGCCGCTTGCCGCCATGTTGTAGAGCAGCGGCACGCCCTTGAAGCGCTTAGATACGACTTCGACCTGCTCGCGACCCACCGGCGCTTCAATGAACAGCACGTCGGCCCCGGCCTCGCGGTAACGCTCGCCACGCTCCAGCGCGGCATCGAGGCCTTCGACGGCGATGGCATCGGTGCGGGTAATGATGACGAAATCGTCATCGCGCCGCGCATCGCAGGCAGCCTTGATCTTGGCGACCATTTCGTCGATGGGAATCACGCGCTTGCCGGCGAGGTGGCCGCAGCGCTTGGGCCAGGACTGGTCTTCGAGATGCACGCCGGCGACGCCGGCCTTTTCGTAATCGCGGATGGTGCGCCGGGTGTTGATCGGATTGCCGTAGCCGGTGTCGGCATCGGCGATTACCGGCAATCCCGAGGCGTCGGCGATGCGGCTGGCGTTGTCGATCATTTCGCTGGCGGTGAGCAGCCCGACGTCGGGCATGCCCAGCCGCGTCAGGCTGGTGCCGAATCCGGTCATGTACACCGCTTCGAAGCCTTCCATTTTTACCAGCCGCGCACCGAAGGCGTCAGCGACGCCGGGTGCAACGGTGCATACCGGGCGCGCCAGCAACGTGCGCATGCGCTTGCCGGGTGAGGGAGCGTGGAGACTCATCGTGAATCAGCCCGCGGCGCGTTTCGCGCTTGCGCCGGTGTCGTAATCGACGCTGGCCAGCTTTTCAGTGTTCCACAGCTGTTTCAGCAGTGCAGCCGCCGCGTCCTTACCGATCACCGGCTCGGCGAGTTCGCAGAACTTGTCGTTCAGCTCTTCGTCGGTCAGCGGAAGCTCGGGATCACCCTTGCGGTAAGGCTGGAAATGCTCGAACTTGCGACCGTCGTTGAGTTCGATTTCCACCTGCGCCGTGCGCTTGCCCGGGTACCCTTTGGATTGAACGGGATCCTCGACCGGCTCGATCTTTTTGATCAGCGCGCGCACATCCGCATCGTTCATGCGCTCGGGCAGGAAAGCGTTGAGCCGCACGCTGCCATGCACCAGTGCATGCGCAACGGTGTACTGGATGCTGAACTTGGCCTGGTACTCGCCTTCAGGCGTCGCGTTGTCGATGATGTCGAGGCCGGCCTTGTAGGTGGCGAGTTTGACGTGCTTGATTTCCTGGTGACTGAAGCCGTGCTCCTTGCGCAGGTGCAGCGCGCCGTCGATCGAGGGAAAAGTGTGGCCGCAGCAACCGTGGTTTTTGAAGGTGACCTGGTTGATGTGGTAATCCTTGCCCAGCCCTTTGGTCGCCTTGCTCCAGTCCGGCTTCATGCTCATCGCATTGCCGAATCCGGATTCGCCTTCCATGATGTCGAGTGCGCCGGTGACGCCTTTCATCGCCGCCATCGCTGCCCAGCAGCCGGCATCGGCGGCATGACCGCCGTGCAGCGGCTTGGTCATCGCCTGTGACAGGAACGCCTGTTTCAGGCCCGAGGCGAAACTGCCGACGGTGGCCATCGCGTGCATGAACTGTTCCTTGTTCGCGCCGAGCACGGTGGCGGCTGCGGCTGCGGCACCGAAGGCGCCGACGGTGCCGGTGGTATGCCAGTACTTGTAATGCGACGGCATGACCGCTGTGCCGATGCGGGTGGAAATTTCATAGCCGATGATGACGCCGCGCAGGAATTTTTCGCCGGAGGCGCCGCCGGCCTGCGCCGCGGCCAGTGCCGCAGAGATGACCGGGCTGCCCGGGTGATAACCCGCATCGCGGTAGATGTCGTCGAATTCGACGGAATGCGAAGCCGCGCCGTTGATCATTGCCGCCGCGCGCAGCGTTGCGCGCCGCCCGGTGGCCAGCCGCGCCCGGCCGCGATCGAGGTCTTCGGAGAACGCTTCTTCGAGCAGCGTCGCCGGGGTGACGATGCTGCCCGGCAGCAGCGATGCGTACCAGTCGATGACCGCGCGCTTGGCGTGATGGATCACCTCCGGCGGCAGTTTTGAGGTCTGCTCCGCAATGGCGTAATCGGCAAGCTGTTGCATCAGCATTTTCGTTCCCCTTGTTCTGCCGCGGTTTTCGCGACGATCTGGCGCATCATGGAAGCCACATCGTTGGGCGTAAGCCTGCCGATGGGGCCGGTCGAATATGCAGCCACATGAATGTTCAGATCGGGTTTCAGCAGGAATCCGGTGGCGTGAAGGATTTTGCGCTTATGCTCGATGAACGCGCCAGTCTTGCTGCTGACATCCTGATAGTCCAGTTCGCAGCCTACCGGAAATGCCAGCTTGAGATTATCTACGGTTTTTCGCGCCTCTTCCGGGGCATCGCCCGAAGCGGCGATGACCGACAGGCCGAGTTGCCTGAATTCGGGGAGCCATGTCTGATAGTCAGCCAACTGCTGACGGCAGTATCTTCACCAGTCACCGCGGTAGAGCAGCACCACGCTCCATTGTTCGCCTGCAATCTGCGAAATGCTGCGCCGGTCACCACCGATCAGGTTCAACTCGAGATCGGGAAATGCGTCTCCGCTGTCCAGCTTGCTGCCTAGGCTTTGTGCCATTCGTGATGTTCCTCCGGCGGGCTGTCCACAGCCCTTGTTGTCAGTTTCTGACGATCAGGCCGTCAACCGCGACCGCGCCCTCACCTTCCTTCTTGACGATCAACGGATTGATTTCTGCTTCAGCAACGTCGTCGAACGCCGCCAGTTGCGAAAAGGCCGCCAAGGCTTCGGCCAGCGCCTTGCAGTCGCCCTTGGTCATGCCGCGATAGCCGCGGATGACCGCCAGCCCCCTCACCTCTTCAATCATCTGCAGCGCGGTTTTCGGGGTCACCGGAGCAAGCCGCATTGCAAAATCCTTGTAGATCTCGGCGAGCACGCCGCCGACGCCAAGCACCACCAGCGGGCCCACCTGCGGATCGCGTTTGTAGCCGACGATGACTTCAGCCAATCCGCGTTCCATGCGCTGCACCAGGACGCCGTTCAGTTTCGCCTGCGGATGTTTTGCCGAGACGCGCGAAATAATGTCTTCCGCGGCCTTTTTCAGTTGTGATGCGTCACCGACATTCAGCACCACGCCGCCGGCGTCGGTCTTGTGTGCGATATTAGGCGACAGTATTTTCGCCACCACCGGCCAGCCGATATCGACCTTCGCATTGGCGTCAGCCATTACCGCGGTCTGCGCCTGCGGCACGCCCAGTGCACCGAATACCGCGCAGGCCTGCTGTTCGTTAAGCTGCTTGCCGGTCGCCGCCTTCAACAGGGTTGCGGCGGCCATAGTGTGTTTTGAATCAAGTGCAGGAATTGCTGCGGGCGGCATCCAGTCACGCCAGGCGCGGATCGACTCGGCGCAGGATTCGGGGGTACGGAATCCGGCGACGCCGGACTGCGCCAGCAGTTTTAGCGAGGCTTCGGCATGGGGCGCAAGGAACACGGCCAGCACCTTGTCACCGCAGTCGGCCTCGACCAGCGGTTCGACGGCGATTTGCGGCTGGAACTGCGCGGAGCTGCCGGCTACGGCCAGCACCAGGTCGCAGTGGTCGGAAGCGAGCAATGCATTTAGCACGCCGCCATAGATTTCCTTTTTTGCGCCGGCCAGCGTAAGGTCGGTGATGCGTGATTTGCTGATGGTGATGTTCTTTTTGGCCAAGGTCTCCACCAGTGTATCGGTTGGGCCGACGACGTCGATACCGAAGGTACCAATGCGGTCGACCACACAGGCGGCGCCGCCACCGGTTGTGGTCATTGCCGCGACGCGGTGGCGTTTGCGCGGTTTCTGGCCCTTGACCAGCGCCGGAAGCTCGAACAGCGCTTCCAGCGTATCGACACGCAGCATGCCGTGCGCCTTGAAAAACGCGTCAACAGCGGCGTCGGTACCGGCCATCGCACCGGTATGTGAGGCGGCAAGATCCTGTCCGACTTCAGAGCGGCCCAGCTTGTAGACGATTACCGGCTTGCTGGCGTCATAGGCGCGCCGCGCCGCATCGGCAAGATGCGGTGCATCACGGATGGTTTCCATGAACAGCAGGATGCAGTCGGTATGCGGATCATCGACCAGCAGTCCCGCTAGTTCGCCGACGCCGAGGTCGGCCTCGTTGCCCACTGAAATCAGTTTCGAGAAGCCGACACCGCGACCCAGCCCGCGAGACATCAGTCCGCCCATCATGCTGCCCGACTGCGACACGATCGCCAGTCCGCCGGGGGTGATGTCGAGTTTTTCCAGCACTGCGTTGACCGACAGTGCGAGGTGGGTCTGCGTGCTTAGTAGGCCGATGCAGTTGGGGCCGACCAGCCGCGTGCTGCTGCCACGGATGATGTCGTTGAGCTTCTGCTGCTTGGCGCGGCCTTCGGCGCCGGTTTCGGCGAAGCCGTCGCTGTAGACGGTAACCACCGGGATTCTCTTGGCAACGCATTGCTCAAGCGCGGCAGGCACTGCTTTGGCAGGCACCATCACGAAAGCGTGATCCACATGGCCGGGGATCGACGTGACATCCGGATAGGCCTTGTCGCCGAAGATTTCATCGCGTCCCGGGTTCACCGGGATGAGTGTGCCGGTGTAGCCATGGCGCTTCAGGTAACGCTGCGGTCGCGAGGTGTTTTTCTTTTCATCGCCGGATGCGCCGATCAGCGCGATGGTGCGGGGATCGAAGACCGCCTGATAAAGTGGATTCGTCATGCTCGGGAAAGAGGGCTGCGCTGCAGCGGTTGCGTCAGTTTTTCGGGGGACGTTGCGAGAACGTACGCTCGAACACGCCCTCGGCAATGCGGTTCTTGAGGATTTCGATGGAGCCGCCGGCGATCATCCAGCCACGGCACTTGCGGAAGCAGTACTCGACCAGCGACTCGTCGGTGTAACCCATGCCGCCCATGATCTGCATGGCTTCGTTGCAGACGTCAAAGCCGGCCTGGTTGCAGAAGGCTTTGGCGATCGCGGTGTCCTCGGCCGACGGAATGCCGTTGTCGGCGTTGACCGCTGCCTTGTAGAGCAGCAGCTGGCCGGCCTCGAGCCTCATTTTCATGTCGGCGAATTTCCACTGGATGCCCTGGAATTCGCAGAGCAGGCGCCCGAACTGCTTGCGCTGCATCGCCCATTCGCGAGCGACGTTGTAGGCGTAACGGCCGAAGGCCAGCGAACGCGCGGTGTTACCAATGCGCTCGACGTTAAAGCCGGCGATCTGCTTTTTGAAGCCGCCTTCCTTCAGCATCACGTTCTCAGGGCCGACGTAGACGTTGTCAAGATAGGTCTGCACCCAGTCTTCCCCGTTCATGAACTTCGCCGGCACGCCCTGTTTGAAGCCTTCGGCGTCGCGGGGGATCAGCACCGAGCCGATGCCGCCGACGCCGGGGCCGAAACGCACGTAGGTCAGCATGACCTCGGCGTAGGAGGCGTGGGTCTGGAACACCTTGATGCCGTTGATGCGGTAGCCATCGCCGTCGGGCGTGGCACTGGTCTTGAGGTCTGTTACCGCGGAGCCGGCTTCCGGCTCGGTCATGCCGACGGTGATCACCGATTCGCCGGCGAGGATCTTGTCGAGGTAGCGTTTCTTCTGGTCCTTGGTGCCGTACTCGGCAAGCACGCGCACCGGACCGAAGTTGCCTGCCTGGATTACGTCGGCGCTGCGAGGACAGATCGAGGCGATGGTTTCGATGGCGATGATGGCGTCCATCAACGAACCACCCTGGCCGCCGTCCTCTTCCTTCATCGTGATGCCCATCAGGCCCTGTTCGGCCATCAGCTTGGCGACGTCCCAGGGGTGTTCTTCCTGGTGCGCGCGCTTCAGTGCACTGTCGCGTAAGTGGCGTTCGGCGAAGCCGCGCACGGCGTCACGAAACTGTTCCTGCTCGGCAGTAAAGTGGAAATCCATGATACGAAACAACTAGTGGGGGGTGTTTATATTTTACCGCGCGATGTATCTGGCGTCAGCAGCTTACTGGTATCCGCATATTGGATTCTCGAACGGCCTCAGCGTGGTTTGATGCCTGCTGCGCGAACGACCTTGCCCCATTTGTTGACTTCGGATTTCAGAATTCAGCAGCTCGAATTTCCATGCCATCGCGGCATCCCGTTTCAGGCTTTGAGCAGCGGGCGCAGTTTCGCCATGCTGTTCGTTTTCTCGATGTTCCATACGGAATCGCACAGCCGGCGCGCCCGTGCGCTGCCGAGTATCGGGGCCATCAGGTGATAGCACTTCTCGTCGACCTCGGCGCGAGTCATCGGGTTGTCGGAAGTGCCGCGCACCGCCTTGACGTGCTTGCGCAGCATGTGGTCGTTCTTGAGCTTGATCTCGACGATGCCCTGCCGCGACGGCATAGCGCGCGTCAGCGCGTCATCGCCGTGGAGCGTAATGCGGCGGCGCAGGTCGAGCACCTGTTTGTTGTTCATCCGCTTTTCGTCGTGCGAGGACTTGAAGGTGACGATGCCGTCGATTAGCATCACCGCGCACATGTGCTGCATGCAGATGTCGGGCATGTTGCGGTTGTCGGTGGTGTTGGCGCCCTGGTGTGCGACGCGCACCACCACGCTGGCCACGTCCTGCGCCTTGAGCTTGTGCTCTCGGATCAGGTCAAGCAGGGCATCCAGCGGTGCCTGGATCGGCGATCCCACCGACCAGCGCTTGATGTTGGTGTTCATGATTTCATACGTTTTGCCGAGGCCGCGGATCAGCGTCTGCGGCTGCGGTGCACGGCCGATGCGGCGCCGTTCGTCATAGGCAATGTAGAAATTGCGTTCGCCTGAAAAGACGTCTTCGACAGCGGTGAATCCCGAAGCGACCATCGCTGCCGAAGCGACGCCGTTGCGCGCGGGCATGCCGCCGAAATCGAAGGCCTTTTCAATATGTTCCTCATCGCGCATCCAGCATGAAATCCCCGAGCATTGCTGCGCAGCGTAGGAGAGCGCATGGCGCATGCCCTTGTAGTCCAGTCCGGCCAGCAGAGAAGATGCCGCTGCTGCTCCGAAGCCCGGTCCAAAGCTGTGCGTCGAATGACCGACCGAGCGGAAATCGTAGGGATGCAGCGACATGTTGATGCGCGAGCCGATGTCATAACCCAGCGCCACTGCGCGCAGGAATTTCGCGCCACCGGCTTTTTCACGTTCGGCCATTGCCAGCGCCGCTGGTACCACCGCGCAGCCCAGGTGCGATAGCGACGGGGCGTGCGAGTCGTCGGTCTCGTCGGCATGGGCGAGCATGCCGTTGGCCAGTGCGGCGTGTTCCGCGGTGGTTACGAATTTGGTGCCGATGACGATGGCTTCTTCCTTCCCGCCCAGGGTCTTGATGTAATGGATTGCCTTGCTGCCCGGCAGCAGCCGTGATCCGGAAACCATTGCTGCAATCGTGTCGAGGACGTGATGTTTGGTTTTTTCAGCGACTGCTCTGGGCAACGGTTTTTTCGCAGCACCGGCCATGTAAGTGGCCAGGGTTTTCATCAGTGGCGAAATCGCCGACCCCGAATTTTTCTTGCTTTTGCTCATGGCATCAGGCCTCCGCCGTTGATGTGTATGGATTGTCCAGTTATGTAGCGCGCGTCCGGTCCGCAGAGCATGCGCACCATCGCCGCAATTTCTTCCGGGGCGCCGCGCCGGCCGGCGGGCGGCAGCGTCCGGCGGTAATCCGGACGTTCCGGCGCGCCGGGCAGGCCGCGAACCGTTTCAACGGTGCCCGGCACCACGCAGTTCACGGTGATGTTCTGATCGGCGAGATCGAGCGCGACCGCCTTGGTCATCGCCGCCAGTCCGCCCTTGGCGGCGACCACATGCGAGCGGTGTAGCGCACCGCGGTGTCCGGTCAATCCGCCGATATTGACTACAGTGCCGCCGCCGGACTTGACCAGTTGGGGCAGGCAGGCCTGGGTGGCGAGGAAAGCGCCGTCGAGGACGGTGAAAATCACGCGGCGCCATTCTTCCAGGGTAATTTTCTCGAATGGCGTTTCTGCGCGGATTGCAGCATTGTTGACAAGCAGGTCGATGCGGCCGAACTGTTTCACGGTTTCATCGACGAGGTTCCTTACCGCCGTGGGGTCGGTGACATCGCCCATGCATAGCGCGGCCTTGCCGCCGGCTTTCTGGATCATGGCGACCGTTTCTTCACCTTCCTTGCGCGAAGTGTTGGCGTTCACCATCACCGTTGCACCTCCCGCCGCCAGCGATCGCGCGATCGCGCGGCCGATGTTGCGTGCACCCCCGGTGATTACTGCAACCTTGCCAGCGAGTTCGTCACCGCGGCGCATGCCTGCTTCAGTCATCAGGATTTCCTTTTAAAACAGTTGGTTGATCGGTGCAGTGCGATGCTTCATGCGGACGATCCCATTACCCTGCCATCCCTGCGCGCTGCGCAACTTCATATGTTTGTTCATTTCCGGAGGCGCCCGATGACTGCGAAGCAACGGATGTACAGATCGGGTTCCGGCATGCGGGCGGCCATTCTAACAGCCGGTTACAGGCGTAGTGCCGCGATGTCCGTACTGTAAAATATGTCTTTAGTACCGGGGAGGACAGCAGTGAAAAAGCCATTGATCGGCATCGTCATGGGCAGTCAGAGCGACTGGAACGTGATGCAGCATGCCGTCGACATGGTGAAACGGTTTGGTGTGCCTTGCGAAGCCAAAGTCGTATCCGCACACCGCACGCCTGATCTTCTTTACGATTACGCCGAGAAGGCCGTTACCCGTGGTCTGCAATGCATCATTGCCGGCGCCGGCGGGTCGGCGCACCTGCCCGGCATGCTTGCTGCCAAAACCATCGTTCCCGTACTCGGGGTTCCGGTAACCTCGCACGCATTGCGCGGACTTGATTCGCTGCTTTCCATCGTGCAGATGCCGAAGGGTGTGCCGGTGGCCACCTTTGCGGTTGGCGAAGCCGGCGCCGCGAACGCAGGACTGTTTGCGGTAGCAATGCTGGCGCGTGGCGATGCCCGGCTGGCAAAAAAACTGGCTACATTCCGCAGGAAGCAGGCCGCGACCGTGCGCGCGATGAAACTTCCCGTGAAGAAATGATTTTTCCGGATGCCATGCTTGGCATGCTCGGCGGCGGGCAGCTTGGCCGCATGTTCACGCTTGCCGCGCACAGCATGGGATACCGCGTCACCGTGCTCGACCCCGATCCGCTGAGTCCGGCAGGTTCCATTGCCGATGCCCATCTGAAGGCTGCCTACCAGGATCATGAAGCCCTACAGCAACTCGCCGACACCTGCGCAGCGGTGACCACCGAATTCGAAAACGTGCCAGCGGAAAGCCTGCGCTGGCTCGCCAATCATTGCACCGTGAGGCCGGCAGGTGATGCGGTGGCGGTAGCGCAGGATCGCGTTCTTGAAAAAAACTTTTTTTCAAAAACCTGCGGCCTGGGTGTTGCTCCCTATGCGGTGATTGAAAGCGCTGCCGATATCGGCAAGGCTGGCGCAGTATTGTTTCCGGGAATTCTCAAACGCGCGCGTTTCGGTTATGACGGTAAGGGTCAGGCGCGGGTCGGCACCGCTGAAGAGGCGCGCAGCGCATTCAAGATGCTGGGCGGTGAAACCTGCGTGCTCGAGAAACACATTGACCTGAAATGCGAGATCTCTGCGGTTGTAGCCCGCGGAGCCGACGGCAAGGGACGCAGTTTTCCAGTCGCGGAAAACGCGCACCGCAACGGCATCCTTGACGTGTCGCTGGTGCCGGCACGGGTCGAGCCCGCGCTTGCGCAGCGTGCTGAACAGTGGGCACTGACCATCACCGAAAAACTTGAATACTGCGGCGTGCTAGCCGTTGAGTTTTTTGTGACAGGTGCCGGCGAACTGCTGGTTAACGAAATGGCGCCGCGACCGCACAACAGCGGCCATTACACCATCGATGCCTGCATGACATCCCAGTTCGAGCAGCAGGTGCGCGCGCTGTGCGGCCTGCCGCTCGGCGACACGCGCCTGCTGAGACCGGTGGTGATGGTCAACCTGCTCGGAGAAGCCTGGCAACAGGGCGAGCCGTCGTGGGATCGGCTGTTCAACCAGCCCACGGCAAAACTGCACCTTTATGGCAAACATGAAGCGCGAGCCGGCCGCAAGATGGGCCATTTCACGGTGCTTGATGAAACCATTGACGGCGCACTGAACAATGCACAGGCGCTGCGAAAAGCATTGTATCCCGACTGGACCTGAACCGAAGATGAGCGACACCCCGCTTTACCAGACCGACCTCAAGAGCCTGCCGTTCCTGCACCGTGGCAAGGTGCGCGACATCTACGCAGTCGGTGATGACAAGCTGCTGGTAGTGCAGAGCGACCGGCTCTCGGCTTTTGACGTGATCCTCGACGATCCGATTCCCGGCAAGGGACGGGTGCTGACGGAACTTTCCTATTTCTGGTTCGATAAACTGAAACACATCGTTCCCAACCACCTGACTGGAATCGATCCGGCCACGGCGGTGGCGCCGGCGGAACGCGAGCAGATTTCTGGCCGCGCGATGGTGGTGAAGAAATACAAACCGCTTATGGTTGAGGCAGTTGTACGCGGCTATATCATCGGTTCGGGCTGGAGCGACTATCAGAAGAACGGCGCGATTTGCGGCATCAAGCTGCCGGCCGGGCTGAAGCAGGCGGAAAAACTGGCCAAACCGATTTTTACGCCGGCCTCGAAAGCGCCCGCAGGGCAGCACGATGAAAACATCACCTATGAGGATGCTGTCGCCACCATTGGCGCTGCGCACACCGCGAAGGTCAGGGAAATCTCGATCGCGCTTTACAAGGAAGCCGCTGCGTTCGCGGCAACGCGCGGCATCATCATCGCCGACACCAAGTTCGAATTCGGCACCGATGAATCCGGTAATGTGGTTTTGATCGACGAAGCGCTGACGCCGGATTCGTCGCGATTCTGGCCTGCCGCGGAATACCAAACCGGTATCAGTCCCCCAAGCTTCGACAAGCAGTTCGTGCGTGACTGGCTGGAAACCCGGCCCTGGAACAAAAAGGCGCCGGCGCCGCGGCTGCCCGCCGACGTGCTCGCTAAAACCTCAGCAAAGTACCGCGAGGCGCAAAAAATGCTGACAGGTAACTGACATGGCCAAGCTGTTCACCGAACTCGAAAAAGACGCGCTGTCCGCCGCTGCCGTCACCACCGGTATCCTGCCCGATCGCGACATCGCAAAACTGGTTGCGGGCGGCCGCATCAGCGCCGCTGGTGGCGTTGATGCATCGCAGATCCAGCCGGCGAGTCTTGACCTGCGTCTCGGCGCAACCGCCTGGCGTGTACGCGCGAGCTTTCTGCCGGGCAAGGGCTCGACGGTGCAAGCCAAGATTGACCGCCTGCAAATGCACAAGATCGACCTGACCCGGCCGGCGGTACTGGAGAAAGGCTGTGTCTACATCGCCGAGCTGATGGAAGAACTGAAACTACCCGCCGACATTGCCGGTCATGCCAACCCGAAAAGCTCGACCGGGCGGCTCGACATTTTCACCCGGCTGATCACCGATGCCGGTGCCGAATTCGAGGGTGTGGCCGCCGGCTACAAGGGCAAGCTCTACGTAGAGATAATGCCGCACACCTTCAGCGTGCTGGCGCAGCAGGGCTCGCGGCTGAACCAGATCCGTTTTGTCCGCGGCAATCCGCCGCCCTCCGACGCCAAGCTCGCCGAACTCGACCAGACCGTCAAACTGGTGTACTCCGATGGAGATGTGCCGCTGCCGGCGATTATCGACAACGGCTTGTGGATTTCCGTTGATCTTGAAGGCGAATCGAGCAATGGCACCATCGGTTACCGCGCAAAGCACCATGCGCCGCTGATCGACCTGTCGAAACTCAACCATTACGATCCGCTGGAGTTCTGGGAGCCGATCCGATGCAACGCCGAGCGCAACCTAGTTCTGAATCCGGACGATTTCTACATCCTGGTGTCGCGTGAGCGGGTACGCATACCTGGCAACTATGCGGCATCGATGGTCCCCTACGATCCGTCGGTCGGCGAGTTCCGCATCCACTACGCCGGCTTTTTTGATCCCGGCTTCGGTTACGGCGCCGCCAATCTGACCGGCGCGCGTGCCGTACTCGAGGTGCGTTCGCACGACGTACCGTTCATGATCGAGCATGGGCAGGATGTCGGCCGACTCATTTACGAACGCCTGCTCGGCGAGCCGGAAAAAATCTACGGCGTGAACATCGGCTCCAACTATCAGTCGCAGGGGTTGAAGCTGAGCAAGCAGTTCAAACCCCTGGAGCTACGTGTCTGAGCATTTACTAGGCAGCACCGCGGGGTTGTTATAAGTATCTGTTTTAATTGACTATTTTTATTGGCAGTGGCATGCTTCCGCTATGACTGCTGCCGCATCCGACAAAGACATCACCCACGCCGTCGCTCTGCTGAGAGCCGGCGAACTCGTCGCGTTTCCGACCGAAACGGTCTACGGTCTCGGTGCGGACGCTTCCAACCCCGATGCGGTGCGCAAGGTGTTCGCGGTGAAGGGGCGGCCCGCCGAGCATCCGCTGATCGTGCACATCGGCGATGCCGCCCAACTCCGCGACTGGGCTTGCGACGTTCCGCCCGCCGCAATAAAGCTCGCACAACAGTTCTGGCCTGGTCCGCTGACGCTGGTGCTG
Organism: Burkholderiales bacterium; assembly: GCA_038106575.1. Taxonomy (GTDB): domain Bacteria; phylum Pseudomonadota; class Gammaproteobacteria; order Burkholderiales; family SG8-41. The sequence continues at coordinate 20,067 of JAYOED010000011.1, read as the reverse complement.
AAACGCACCTCGCGCGTACCGGGTGTCGTCACAGGCGGTCAGGACACCGTTGCCATCCGTGTCCCGTCGCATCCGCTGGCGCAGCAGCTGTTGAAAGCCTTCGGCGGCGGTATTGCCGCGCCGTCGGCCAACCGCTTCGGCCATGTCTCGGCAACTACCGCAGCGCACGTGCGTGAGGAGTTTGGCGACACGGTTGCCTGCGTGCTCGATGGCGGTTCAGCCGACGTTGGCATCGAATCCACCATCGTCGACTGTTCGCGCGGCGGCGTGACATTGCTGCGGCCAGGCTGGATCACGCCGCAGCAGATTGAAACCGCGGCCGGTGTGACGCTGACCGCGCCCGATGCGCAGGCGCCGCGCGTTTCGGGCACGCTCGACAAACACTATGCGCCGCAAACGCCGGTACTACTGATGGAGGGCGACCTTGTCGTAGAACTCGCACGCAGCCTCACCCGCCAGGGCAAACGCGTCGCGGTACTGGCGCGAACTGCATTGCAGCCAGTGATCGAAGGGGTGGTGTGGAAAGCCGCGCCGCAGGATGCCGCAGGCTACGCGCACGATATTTATTCAAGCCTGCGCGAACTGGATCACGCCGGGTGTGATGCGATTTTGGTCGAGCAGCCGCCGGAGGCCTCGGAGTGGGCGGCAATTAAGGATCGCCTGATTCGGGCCTCCAACGCCCAGTGAGCATCTGGCTGCTATTCCAGGTTAAGTTTTTCAAGCCCAACCTTCGCCAACGCCTCATCCAGATGCCCGCCGTCGTAACCGCCAACCCCGATCGCGCCGAGGATCACGCCGTCGCGCTTGATCACCAGCCCGCCCTGATTCGCCGTTAGCTGCAGGTCGCCCATTTCGGCGATGCTGCGTCCCTGTTCCTTGAGCTTCTTGCCGTTGGCGCCCGTGTCAGAGCCCATCACCGCGGCGGTGTAGGCCTTGCGGACGGCGTGGCGGCGGCTGAACAGGCGCAGGTGTCCGGTCTGCGCGTAGGCAAGCAGGTTGCCGGTGCTGTCGGCAATGGCAATGGCGACCACTTCGTCCGGCGTCTGCCGTGCTTTGTCGATCATCGCCTTCATCGCGGCCTGTATCTGGTCGAACGACAGGGATGTGTGGTCGGACATGGCGGCAACTCCTCAAGGCACCGGTCGGAAGAGACTTGTTACATCGCCGGAACACCTGCCGGCGCAGTGCAACATGGCCGTGCAAAAACTGCCGGCCAAGGAAGGTTGCCGGCAGTCACCTGCGATACGGGCGACTGCCGGCGATGTGACGGAGTACTAGTTCGGCTTGATGCCGAGCGATTTGATGACGCCGGCCCACTTCACCAGTTCTCCATCGAAGAACTTCTGGAAGTCAGCCTGCGAACCGCCGATGACTTCGGTGCCGTCACGCAGCAATTGCTGGCGCAGGTCGTTCAGTGCTGCGTTGATGTCGCGATTGAGGCGGTTGACGATCGGTTGCGGCACGCCGGCGGGCAGCATCATGCCCCACCAGCCTACAGATTTGAAACCAGGCACTGTTTCGGCCACTGCAGGCACGTCAGGCAGCACGGGGGTGCGTTTAGTGCCGCCGGTACCGATGACGCGGAGCTGGCCGGCACGTACATGCGGGATCGTCGGCAGGAAGGTGCCGAACATCCACGCTACTTCACCGCCGATGAGACCGCGGGTGGCCGGCGCACCGCCCTTGTAGGCGACATGGATCATCTTGGTGCCGGTCATTGAACCCAGTGAGGCTCCCGCCAGATGGGTGGACGCGCCAACACCGCCTGAACTGTAGGCGATCTCGCCGGGCCGCGACTTCGCCAGCGCGATCAGCTGCTTGATCGATTTGACCGGCAATGAAGGATGGACCACCGCAAGATTGGGCGCATCCGCCATCAGGATCAGCAGGTCGAGATCCTTCTTCTGGTCGTAGGGCAGATTCTTTTTCAGCGTCGGATTGACCGAATGACTGGTCGAGGCCATAAGCAGCGTGTAGCCGTCGGCCGCAGAACGTGCCGCGATGTCGGTGCCGATCACCGTGCCGCCGCCCGGGCGGTTGTCGACAATGACTTGCTGGCCAAGCCGCTGGCCCAGCTTGGCGCCGACCGCGCGCGCTAGGATGTCATTGGGTCCGCCTGCCGAGAACGGCACGATGATACGCACCGCGCGGGTGGGATACCCTTGCGCGAGAACGGGGTTCGTCGCCACAGCGGCCGCTGTTGCTGCAAGGAAAAGCAGAATCCGTTGGGTATGGTTCATGTTCGCTCCTCGATGATAAGCGCGAATCAGACCGGCCAGCCTGTTGTTGCTATCGCGCAATTTTGTTGTGGTGTCTGCAGATTGTCGCAAAAAAATGACGATGAGTCATCCGTTGTCGTGCGGCACTAGAAGCAAATTTTTTCAGACAAATCAATAGACAGTGCGGCTGTAACATTCTGGCGCAGCAAAATTTTCAGCCCGATATTCGGCGATAGTCCAGCGAAGTGCCTGCCGCTGCGGGCTTCGTGTCTTCGCTGGAAACCGTCGCTATATCAACATATAGTCGGACTTCAGCCCTGATGGCCGGACGTAAATGAAATCGAAAATGCACGGATTGCGCAGCAGGCTAGGTGCCGCGCTGGAGTCGCAGCGCCTGCGCGTGTCGCGTGCCGAGGCATTGCCGCAGTTCGCCGTACTCGGAATTGTTTGCGGAATCCTTGCGGCAGTGGTGATGATCGCTTTCAGGATGGTGATCGAGTTCGCGCAGGGCATGCTGCTGCCGCCGGGTGGCCCGGAAAACTACGAGGGCTTGTCGGTTGCAATGCGATTTGCGTTTCCGATGATCGGATTGCTGATCATCGCAGCACTGTTCCAGCGCCTCTCTGAAGCCAGCCGCAATGTCGGCGTGGTGCATGTGCTCGAGCGCCTCGCTTATCACCAGGGGCGTTTGCCGCTGAAGAACGCTGTTGTCCAGTTCGCGAGCGCTGCAGTGGCCATCGTTGCCGGCCTTTCGGTCGGGCGCGAGGGTCCGGCGATACATATGGGTGCGGCAAGCGCGAGCCTTGCCGGACAGTATCTGCGTCTGCCCAACAACAGCCTGCGCATTCTCGTCGGTTGCGGCGTGGCGGCGGCGATCGCGGCATCGTTCAACACACCGCTTGCCGGCGTGGCGTTCGCAATGGAAGTGGTGCTGATGGAATACACAGTCGTCGGTTTTGCGCCCGTGATTCTGGCGGCGGTAAGTGCCACCGCAATTACTCACCTCGCATATGGCGGCGAACCCGCGTTCGTTGTGCCGCCGGTGATCATCAAGTCCGTGTGGGAACTGCCCTATGTGCTGGGCATGGGTCTGCTGATCGGTGTTCTGGCCGCCGCTTTCATTGCGCTCGTCGACAACACCGCACGCATTACCCGCTCATGGTCGTTCTGGGTGCGCGCGCTGCTGGTCGGCGTCCTCACCGGACTGTGCGCGTGGCCGGCGCCACAGATCATGGGCGTGGGTTATGACACCGTTGGCAGTACGCTGGTCGGCAACCTCGCCGTAGCCACGTTGCTGACGATCATCGTCTTCAAACTCCTGGCTACGGGCTTGACCATCGGCATGGGCATGCCCGGGGGCCTGATCGGCCCGCTGGTGGTGATCGGTGCCGCTGCGGGCGGCGCGCTCGGCATTTTCGGACAGTGGATCGCACCCGACAGCGTGTCATCTCCGGCGCTGTATGCGCTGATCGGACTCGGGGCGATGATGGCCGGCGCACTGCATGCACCGCTGGCGGCGCTGACCGCGATGCTCGAACTGACCGGCAATCCGCACATCATCTGGCCGGGGATGCTGGCAGTGATTGCCGCCTACGGCGTGTCGCGGGTGGTCTTCGGCCAGCAACCGATGTTCATCACGCTGATGAGTGCGCGCGGACTCGATTACAGGCATGACCCCATCCTGCAATCATTGCGCCGGGTCGGTGTCGGCGCGGTGATGGATACCAATGTCTTTGCGCTGCCGCGTCAGGCTGCGCGCACTGCGGTCGAAGGTGCGCTGGCGGGCAGTCCGGAGTGGATACTGGTAATTGGCGACAGCGGTCCCGTCGCCTTGTTGCCGGCGATGGATCTGGCGCGGCAGATGATGGAAGCGCCCGATGCCGCAAACGTGGATTTGCTGGAGTTGCCGGCCAGGCGGTTGCAGGTGGCCAGGATTGGAATGCAGGCGACCCTGCAGGAAGCCATGGAGGCGATCGAGGGGGGTGACGCGGAAGCGCTGTACGTGGAGCGCGTCGCCACTTACGATGGCGCGCCGGGTTACGGCATAGTGACCAGGGCCGACATCGACAAGGGGTATCGCTACAGCGCCTGAAACTGCCGGACGATGCGGCAGGGATCAGCGTTTTTCAATTGAATGCCGACAATCCGGTCTGCGCGCGTCCGAGCACCAGCGCGTGGATGTCATGCGTGCCTTCCAGCGTGTTGACGGTCTCGAGGTTGAGCATGTGGCGGATCACCGGGTATTCGTCGGAGATGCCGTTGCCGCCCAGCATGTCACGCGCCATGCGTGCGATTTCCAGTGCCTTGCCGGTGGAGTTGCGCTTGAGCAGTGACACCATTTCCGGGGTGGCCTTGCCCTGATCGCGCAGCCGGCTCACGTGCAGGCAGGCAAGCAGTCCGAGCGCGATCTCGGATTGCATGTCGGCGAGTTTTTTCTGGATCAGCTGGTTGGCGGCGAGCGGCTTGCCGAATTGCTTTCGGTCCATGGTGTATTGACGGGCGGTATGCCAGCAAGCTTCGGCAGCGCCCAGCGCGCCCCAGCAGATTACAAAACGTGCGTTGTTGAGGCAGCCAAACGGCCCTTTCAGTCCTGAAACACCCGGCAACAGATTAACCTCGGGCACAAACACGTTGTCCATGGCGATTTCCCCGGTGGGCGATGCACGGACTGAAAATTTGCCTTCGATTTTCCGTGTCGACAGACCGTCCATGCCGCGCTCAAGGATGAAGCCGCGGATCACGCCGCCGTCGTCCTTGGCCCAGACGATCATGATGTCGGCAATCGGCGCATGAGTGATCCACAATTTGGTGCCGGTCAATCGGTAACCCCCGGTTACGCTGCGCGCGCGTGTCTTCATGCTGCCGGGATCGGAGCCGTGATCGGGCTCGGTCAGACCAAAACAGCCGAGCAGCTCGCCCGTCGCCATTCGCGGCAGGTATTTCTCCCGTTGCTCGTCGCTGCCGTAGGCATAGATCGGCGTCATCGCCAGCCCGCCCTGTACCCCGACTGCCGAGCGGAAGGCGGTGTCGACGCGCTCGAGTTCGCGCATGATCAGTCCGTAGGCAACGTAGCCAATGCCGGCGCATCCGTAGCCCTCGAGCGGGGCCCCAAGAAAACCGAGCTCGCCCATTTCGCGCATCACCGCGCGGTCGAACGTTTCGCTGCGATTCCAGTCGCGGATGCGAGGGGCGAGTTTTTCCTGCGCGTACTGGCGCGCGGTGTCTCGGATCAGGCGTTCTTCATCGCTGAGTTGCTGTTCAAGCAGCAGCGGATCATCCCACTGAAAGTGGCCCCCGGTCAGGGTGACGGCACTTCTGTCCTGAGTCATGTCAGCGCGTCTTCAAATCGAGAAAAAGTTTTACCTGATGCACCAGCTCACCTTCCATGCCGGTAAAAAAATGCTCTGCGCCGGCGACGCTGATCTGTGCGGAGCCGCGGATGTTACGGATCGCGTCTGCGCGATGAGAGGCTGCGGCCAGAACCGCAGGCAGATCCTTCTCGCCGTGAAGGTCGAGCACCGGCGTTCTGAAGGTCTCGGGCTTGGTGAATTCCCCGGAAATGCCGATGGCCACCCAGGCGTCAATTGCCGGCCGGTTGGATGCGTTGAGGAAGACATTGGTCATGCGCGAGCCCATGCTGTGGGAGACGATGGCAACTTTCTTTAACCCTTTGTCATGCAGGAATTTAATCGCCACTGCCAGACGCTCGGCAGCCTCGGGAAAAAGCGGCCGGTATTCACTGCCGCGCGCATCGGCGGCAAGCACCGGCATTTGCACCGACAGCGTCGCGTACCCCTGCTCGGAGAGATTGCTGCGCAGAGGGTTGATCAGTCCCCAGTCCGGGTGCACCCCCAGTCCGTGCACGATAACGACGCCGGCTCGGGCATTAGTGTTGGGTGCGTAGATGCCGAGAAAATTCCGACCTGAAGGCAGCGCCAGCTGCACCGGGTCGCCAACCAGGATTGCAGGAGTGATTTCGGCCGCCCAGCGTTGTTCGCGTGCGTAGTCAGCCTGGGCGAAACAGGCGCTACTGATCAGCATCAGCAGCGACAGGAAGGTCAATCGCATCAGCGGGCCTTGAACTCGGGTTTAGTTTTTTCAAGGAAGGCCTTGACGCCGGCGCGATAGTCGTCGGTGTCAAAACAGGCGTAGCCCACATCCCATTCTTCAGGAGGAATGTCAGCGCGTACAGTCAGGCGTTCGATGAACTGCTTGTGCCAGCGTGCAACCAGCGGGGCGCCGTCGGCAATGCGGCGGGCCAGCGCGTAGGCCTCGGTTTCAACCTGGTCGTCGGGTACGACCCGGTTCACTAGCCGCTTGCGATACGCCTCGTCGGCATCGAACACCCGGCCTTCAAGCAGGATCTCCAGCGCCACCGCGCGGCCGACCAGCGCCAGTAGTCCGGCGAGTTCGCCGTAGGCCATGGTTAATCCGAGTTTATTGATCGGCACGCCGAAGCGGCTCGAGGTGCCACAAATACGCATGTCGCACATCGCTGCGATTTCTAGTCCGCCGCCGACGCAGGCGCCTTCAATAAGAGCGACGGTCGGATGTCGGCACTGCGCAACGGCTTTCATCGTGCCGTCGATTACTTCGCCGTACTGTCTGGCCTGTCGCGAGTTGGCGCGTAAGGTGGCGAATTCGCTGATATCTGCGCCTGCGGCGAAAGCCTTGCCGCCGGCGCCGCGCAACACAACACAACGCAGCCCGTCGTCAGCAGAAAGCCGGCGCATGGCCGCACCCAACTCCTCCCACATCGCACGGTTGAGCGCGTTGAGCCTGTCAGGGCGATTAAGGGTGACGGTAGTAATGTCCTCGTCACGCGAGATGTCGATGAGGTCAGTCATGGCACGATCGAGGACATCGCAGGGTTATTGCTGCGGAATCTTGGCGTCGCGGACGACCTTGGCCCATTTATCGGTTTCGGATTTGAGCAGTTTCACGAACGCTGCCGAAGTGCTAGGAATCGCTTCCATGCCCTGGCGGGCGTAACGCTGTTTCATTTCCGGGGCGCTCAGCACGGCGACAATGGTTTTGTTCAGCTTGTCGACTATCGGCTTTGGAGCGCCGGTAGGCGTCAATATCCCGTACCAGGTTGCGTATTCGAATCCGGGAACGCCGGATTCCTGAACCGTTGGTACGTCAGGCAGCGGAGGCGCACGCTTGGCGGTCGTCACGGCCAATGCATTCAGCCGGCCGCTTTTCACGTGCGGCAGTGCCGAAGCGAAGGTCGACATGAAAGTGTTGATCTGGTTGCCGACTAGTGCCGCGACGGCGGGGCCGGTACCTTTGTATGGCACATGCACCAGGCTGATTTTCTGCGACATCATCAGCATTTCCATAGCAAGATGAGTACCTGAACCCAGTCCGGCTGAAGCAAAAGTCATTTTGCCCGGCTGCTTGCGCGCCAGCGCAACAAATTCCTGGAAGTTCTTTGCTGCTACCGAAGGGTGAACGACGATGATGTTGGGCTGTTCAGTCGCCAGTGAAACCGGAATGAAGTCGCGAATCGCATTGAACGGCAGTTTCCTGTAGAGCGCGGCGTTGAATGCCATGCTGATGTTGCCCAGGAATATGGTGTAGCCGTCGGGCGCAGCCTTGCTCGCGATGGTGGCTCCGAGCACGCTGCCCGCGCCCGGGCGATTGTCCACGACGATGGTGGTGCCGAGGGCCTGTCCCAGTTCATCGGTCATGGTGCGCGCACTGATATCACTACCGCCGCCTGGAGAAAACGGTACGATCATGCGGATAGGTCTGTCCGGATATGATTGTGCGTGTGCCGGCAACGCCCCGCACAGCAGGGAGGCCGCAAGCAGCGAAAGAATGAATTTGGGGTTCATGAGATCTCCTCGATTTTGATGATTTTGGATTCAGAGGTAGCAGCAGCTTTCGTGCGGCCCGCTATGCCTGTCGATTCAGGCAGGGCTTGAAGCATAACACCGCGGTGCGACTGATTCACCCCTCCAGCCAAGCCGTAGGCACTGATCGGGTTCAGGCTGCCTTGACGGCCCGCGGCTTAACCTGATCTGCGGTGAGGTAATCAATCGCAGCAGCAACGCCACCTCTGCGGTGTGGAACCCGCGCTAGCTCAAGCCCCATCTCGACGCCGGCCAGTGTCCCAAGCAGCGTCAGGTCGTTGAAGTCGCCGAGGTGACCGATGCGAAATACCTTGTCAGCGATCTTCCCCAGTCCGCTGCCTAGAGACATGTTGAAACGTTCGAGAATGACTTTGCGGAACGCGACTTCGCTGTGACCCTCGGGCATCAATACCGCGGTCAGCACACCGGAATACTCAACCGGATTCTGGCAAAGAATCTCGAGACCCCATGCATTGACCGCGCGGCGAGTAGCCTCGGCATGGCGCTGGTGACGGGCGAACACGTTGTCGAGGCCTTCTTCATCGAGCAGCATCTTCAGTGCTTCACGCAGGCCATAGAGAAGGTTGGTGGCCGGTGTATACGGGAAAAAGCCGTTTTTGTTTGGCGCCAGCATTTCCTCCCAGGACCAGTAGGAGCGCGGCAACTTGGCGCTCCTGCTTGCAGCAAGCGCTTTTGCTGAAATGGCGTTGAACGACAGGCCAGGCGGCAGCATCAGGCCTTTCTGCGAACCGCCGACAGTCACGTCGACCCCCCATTCGTCATGGCGATAGTCGACTGAGCCGAGTCCGGAAATGGTATCGACCAAGAACAGCGCGGGATGTTTCGCGCGATCAATGGCTTTGCGCACTTCGCCGATACGTGAAGTGACGCCGGTGGAGGTTTCGTTATGGACGACACATACGGCTTTGATGGTGTGTCCAGTATCAGCGGAGAGCCGAGTCTCGATGGCGGCGGGATCGGCGCCATGGCGCCAGTCACCGGAAATGAATTCCGGTTTAAGGCCCAGGCGTAGTGCGAGGTTCTTCCACAGCGTTGCGAACTGACCACTCTCGTACATCAGCACGGTGTCGCCGGGTGAAAGGGTGTTGACCAGCGCGGCCTCCCACGCACCGGTGCCTGAGGCCGGATAAATGACGACATCACCCTGAGTCCTGAACACACGCTTCATGCCGGCGAGCACGTCTTTGCCGAGTTGGGCGAATTCGGGGCCGCGATGATCGATGACCGGCATGTCGATGGCACGCATGACGCGCTCAGGCACGGTGCTCGGCCCGGGAATTTGCAGGAAATGGCGGCCGGCGGTATGGGTCATGGCGATGCTCCAGCGGGAATGGTGAGCTGGAATGGTAACCCCGCTGATGTGGCGAGGGCAATCTATTTTGTATGCAAAAAAGAAACCAACCGGATGGCGACATCCATTAAAATTTATAAGTAACTGTTTTAATTACTTTTTATAAATTGCATCTCTCCCAATATAGAAGTATTATGCATACAAACAAGGATTTGCCATGGATGTCGTTACCCATACCCCTGCCAATGTCACCTCGCTCGCTGAACGCCGCCTGCTGCATGAAACCGTGATCGACCGGTTACGCGACCTGATCGTGCAGGGAGAGCTGGCGCCGGAATCCAAGCTGAACGAGCGGGTGCTGGCGGAAAAACTCGGCACCTCGCGTACGCCTTTGCGCGAGGCGATCAAGTTTCTGGCCTCCGAAGGGCTCGTAGAATTGTTGCCGAACCGTGGCGCCGTGGTTGCTGCACTAAAGCCTGAAAAAATGAAGGAAGTTTTTGTCGTTCTGGGGGCTCTGGAAGCGCTCGCCGGGGAACTGGCCTGCCGCAACGCCACCGAAACGGATATCGCGGAAATCCGCGCCCTGCATTACCACATGCTGGCGCATCACGTTCGCGGCGAACTGACGGACTATTTCCGCTACAACCAGCAAATTCACAACAAGTTCATGGAATGCGCCGGCAACACAACGCTGGCACATACCTGGCGCGGGCTGAACGCATATGTCAGGCGGGCGCGGTACATGGCCAACCTGTCGCGCGAGCGCTGGGACAAGGCGGTGAAAGAACACGATGAAATGTTGGAAGCACTGGTTATGCGCGATGGTGCGCGGCTGCAGGTGCTGTTGCGAGACCATCTGGCGAACAAGTTGGCGATGGTCATGGAAGCTCTGGCAACTCCGTAGCTGGGGATCAGGCAATGAACGCGTCAGCAAACCCCGTGCACTTCGTCAAAACCGCACCTGACCGCAGCGCATTGGCTCAGCGGCTGCGCCGCGAGTTGCGCGGGGAGGTGCTTTTCGATGCCGCCTCTCGCGGGCGCTATTCGACGGATGCTTCGATTTATCAGATCGAACCAGTGGGCGTCGCAGTTCCGCGTGATGAAAATGATGCACTGGCTGCTTTGCAAATCGCGATCGAACAGGGCGTGCCGGTATTGCCACGCGGTGGCGGTACCTCGCAGTGCGGCCAAACCGTCGGTGCGGCGCTGGTTCTGGATGTGTCGAAGTATTTGAACGGAATTATTTCCTTCAACAAGGATGCTGCGACGGTTACCGTGCAGCCGGGCGTCGTGCTCGATCACCTGAATGCCTGGCTGAAGCCGCATGGCCTGTGGTTTCCTGTCGACGTGTCAACCAGCGCACAGGCGACCATCGGGGGCATGACCGGCAACAATTCCTGCGGGTCGCGGTCGATTGAATACGGCAACATGGTGCATAACGTGCTCGGCATCGATGCCTGGCTTGCCGATGGCGCGGCCTACCGTTTCGGTGTTTTGCCAAGCGAATTGTCTGAACTCGATGCCCAGCGCGGATATCGTGCGCTGATCGAGCGGATTGTCGAAATCGCGCGGCGCGAGACCGAAGAAATCGAGCATCGCTATCCGAAAGTGCTGCGCCGTGTCGGCGGCTACAACCTGGACATGCTGTTGCCGCCGGGGGCGAATATGGCGCACCTGCTGGTGGGCTCTGAGGGCACGCTGGCTTTTTCGCGGCGCCTGGAACTGAAGCTGTCGCCGCTGCCGTGCCACAAGACCCTCGGCATCTGCCATTTCCCGACCTTTTACAAGGCGATGGAAGCGCCCCAGCACATCGTCGCGTTGAGGCCTGCCGCAGTCGAGCTGGTGGATCGCACGATGATCGATCTCGCGCGCAGCAATCCGGCTTTCAGGCCGATCGTCGATCAATGCGTCAAGGGTGAGCCCGAAGCGATTCTGCTGGTCGAGTTCGCCGGCGAAGACCGTGACGATCAGGTTCGCCGGTTGAAACAGCTGGTTGAACTGATGGGTGATCGCGGCCTGCCGGGCAGCGTCGTGGAAGTCGTCGATCCGGCCGTGCAGAAGGAATTCTGGGAGGTGCGCAAGGCGGGCCTCAACATCATGATGTCGATGAAGGGCGACGGCAAGCCGGTTTCGTTCATCGAGGACTGCGCGGTTCCACTGGAGCACCTCGCCGAATACACCGACCGCTTGACGCAGGTATTTCACAAACACGGAACTCGCGGTACCTGGTATGCACATGCATCGGTAGGCTGTCTCCACGTGCGCCCGATTCTCGACATGCGCCGTGACGGTGCCCAGAAAATGCGTGCAATTGCCGAGGAGGCCGCCGCGCTCGTCAGGGAATACAAGGGCTCATATTCGGGAGAGCACGGTGACGGTCTGGTGCGCTCGGAATGGATCGCGCCGTTTTTCGGCCCGAAACTGGTCGGCGCCTTCGAGGAAATCAAGGATATTTTCGATCCCAAGGGGCTGCTCAATCCCGGCAAGATCGTACGGCCGTCGAAGCAGGACGACCGCACACTGTTCCGGTTCAAGCCCGCCTATTCAGCAAAACCGCCTGTCGCCGCGCTCGACTGGTCAGAGTGGGGCGGCTTCGACAAAGCGGTCGAGATGTGCAACAACAACGGCCATTGCCGTAAATTCGACGCCGGCACCATGTGTCCTTCGTATCGGGTCACCCGCGAAGAGCGGCACCTGACCCGCGGCCGCGCCAACACGCTGCGGCTGGCGCTGTCGGGTCAGCTTGGTAAAGACAAGCTGACATCCCGGTCCGTGCGCGAGGCAATGGAGCTTTGCGTATCTTGCAAGGGCTGTAAACGCGAATGTCCGACCGGCGTCGACATGGCGAAGATGAAAATAGAGTTCCAGTATCACTGGTGGCGGCATCATGGGCTCACCCTAAAGGATCGTCTGATTGCCTACCTGCCGCGTTATGCGCCGTGGGCCGTGCGGTTTGCTCCAGCCGTGAACCGGATTCAGGAGTTTTCCAAAACACTGCTCGGGTTTGCCGCGCAGAGATCACTCCCGTCCTGGCGCAGCGATGCTTTTGCCGGTACTGCGGCGCAAACCGCAGGCGGAAACCGGGAAGTGGTATTACTGGTGGATACCTTTAACCGGTATTTCGAACCTGAGAACGCCACCGCCGCGGTAGCAGTGCTGGAATCGGCTGGATACCGGGTTCATCTGCCGGCAGCAAACGCGGATACGCGGCCATTGTGTTGCGGACGAACGTTTCTTGCGCAGGGACTTGTCCACGAAGCGCGTGCAGAGGCGCAGCGCATGATCGAGGCGCTGCTCCCTTATGTTGAACGCGGCGTGCCTGTGGTCGGGCTTGAGCCTTCCTGCTTGTTTTCACTGCGTGACGAATTTCTGTCGATGCTCCCGGGGAATGCGACCTCGCTGCTTGCGGCGAATACGATGCTGTTCGAAGAGTTCATCGTTCGCGAGCAAACCGAAGGCCGGCTGCGGCTGCACCTGAAATCGTTGCCGCAGACCAAGGCTTTGCTGCACGGTCATTGTCATCAAAAAGCGTTCGCGGTGATGTCTGCAGTGCACAAGGCGCTGGAACTGGTGCCGGGCCTGAAAGTCGAGATGATTGAATCGAGCTGCTGCGGCATGGCCGGCAGTTTCGGCTACGAGGCCAAGCATTACGATATATCGCTTCGGATGGCCGAGGCATCGTTGCTTCCAAAGGTACGCGAGGCCGACGCGAATACTTTAATTGTTGCCGACGGCACCAGCTGTCGCCACCAGATTCTAGATGGTACATCCCGCGAGGCGCTGCATGTTGCGCGTGTGCTGGCGGCAGCGCTGGCGTAAAACTGCCTGTTTTACAGCGTAATTTTCGCTTTGCAGTCAAGCATAATCCATGCCTTGACAACGGGGCCGTACGACAATAGCCTGAGTCCATTATATAAAGAATTTGAAGTATTGGAGGAGGATGGACCAACCTGTCGTCACCAAAACGATGGCGCGTTCGACTGCGCCCCCGTGGCTTCTGGAAATTGAAGATTTGCACGTGCATTTCGTCACGACGCGCGGTGTCGTGCGCGCGGTCGAGGGCGTGTCCTGGAAGGTCAAGCCCGGCGAAGTCGTAGCCCTGGTTGGAGAATCCGGCTGCGGCAAATCCGTATCGTCTCTTGCGATCATGCGCCTGTTGGCAAAGCCCGCAGGCCGGGTCGTCCACGGCCGCATTCTTTTCGAGGGCCGGGATCTGTTGCAGTTGTCGGAAGACGAAATGCGCGAGATTCGTGGGCGCGACATTTCGATGATCTTCCAGGAGCCGATGACGTCGCTCAATCCCGTGCTCACCATCGGCTTTCAGATTATGGAGCCGCTGCTGATCCACATGGGTATGGATATGGCCGCGGCGCGCAAGCGCGCAGTCGAATTGCTGCAGATGGTCGGTATTCCCGACCCGAAACGGCGCTTGGACCAGTATCCCCACCAGTTTTCAGGCGGCATGCGCCAGCGCGTGATGATTGCCATCGGTCTGGCCTGCAATCCGAAGCTGATCATCGCTGACGAACCGACGACCGCGCTGGACGTCACCATTCAGGCGCAGATCCTGTCGCTGATGCGCGATCTTTCCCGTGATCTGGGCATTGCGCTGGTGGTGATCACTCACAATCTCGGCGTGGTGGCGCGCTATGCCGACCGCGTCAACGTGATGTATGCGGCGCGCATGGCCGAACAGGGTAGCGCGGAGAATGTATTCCGTCAGCCGCTTCATCCCTATACCGCAGGGCTGCTGCGTTCGGTGCCGCGCCTGGATCAACCGCGCGGTTCGCGGCTGGAGACCATTGAGGGATCGCCACCGAATTTGCTGGATCCGCCGCCGGGTTGCCGGTTTGCGCCACGCTGTGCTGCTCGTCAGGATGCCTGTGTCCAGAATTTGCCAATGCTGGAAAACGTGGCTGAGCAACGTTATTCGGCATGTTTGCGCGCCGTCGAGATGCTGCAGAAAGGTGCAACCGGCCTTGGTTTGCAGGAGGCCGCTGCGGCAGTCAGCGGCAACAAGACGCTGGATCGTTCAGCTCCGCTGGTGCAGGTT
>JAYOED010000011.1:0-5615 GCA_038106575.1 Burkholderiales bacterium | reverse complement strand
CAGGTTAGTGGACTCAAGACCTATTTCGACGTCAATACCGGATTCAAATCCATGCGTGCAAAACATGCGGTGGTGCGCGCGGTGGACGATCTGTCGTTCCAGGTGTTTCGCGGCGAGACGGTGGGGCTGGTCGGCGAATCGGGCTGCGGCAAGACTACGGTCGGCCGGACCCTGCTGCGACTTGAGGAGGCCACTGCTGGACGCATGGTATTCGACGGCGAGGACATGACCCGTGCCGAGGGCGAAAAACTCCAGCGCTATCGTCGCAAGATACAGGTCATTTTCCAGGATCCGTACAGCTCGCTAAATCCACGCATGACTATAGGCCAGATCATTGCCGAGCCGATGTTGGTCTACAAACTGCAACCCGAACGGGCGGCGGCATATGCGCGGGTACGCGAATTACTCAAGCAAGTTGGCCTCTTTGACTACATGGCGGAGCGCTATCCTCATGAGCTGTCAGGCGGACAGCGCCAGCGCGTCGGCATTGCGAGGGCTCTGGCGATGGAGCCGTCTTTCATAGTCTGCGATGAACCAGTATCGGCGCTCGACGTGTCAATCCAGGCTCAGATCATCAATCTGCTCGAAGATCTGCAGAGGGAATTCGGCCTTACGTACCTTTTCATCGCGCACGATCTTGCGGTTGTGCGACATATCTCGGATCGCGTCATCGTGATGTACTTGGGCAGGGTGATGGAAATCGCCGACCGGGACACGTTGTACGCGGATCCGTTGCATCCCTATACCCAGGCATTGCTTGACGCGGTGCCCATCCCGGATCCGGCGCTTGAAGCGCGCCGTAACTACAAGGTGCTAGGCGGTGAAGTACCAAGCCCCCTGGCGCCTCCTGCAGGCTGCGTGTTTCATACGCGTTGCCCGCGGGCGACGGCGGAATGTAGTACGGCAGTGCCGCCCTTGCGTGAAGTCAAACCGCGCCAGTTTGCGGCGTGTATTCATTTGTAACGGTTTTTTGTCGTATTAACTGAGGAGATCATGATGAGAGCAGGAATCCTGATTGCACTGTGCGCCGCTGCGGCGGTAGCTGCGGTGCCTGCGCATGCGCAGAAACGCGGCGGTGAGCTCAAGTTCGCTGTGAGCGCTGAACCCCCGAACTACGATTGCCACGCCAATTCGTCGTTCGCTTTCATTCACCCCGTGCGGCCGCATTACAATACGCTTCTCAAGTTCGACCCGGAAAAATATCCGGCACTCAAGGGAGACCTTGCGGAGTCTTGGACCGTGTCGAAGGACGGGCTAACCTATACATTCAAGCTGCGCAAGGGCGTCAAATTCCATGACGGCTCGACCCTTAGCTCGGAAGACGTCAAGGCTTCCTATGACCGCATCCGCAAACCGCCGAAAGGCGTTGTTTCGGTTCGCGGCAGTGCGTATTCCGACATCGACTCGATCGGCACACCTGATGCAAACACGGTGGTATTCAAGCTGAAGGCCCCGAATGCCGCCATGCTTTCTTTGCTTGCCTCGCCCTGGGATTGCATCTACAGCGCGGCCAAACTCAAGAAAGATCCGCGTTGGCCGCAGAAAAACGTAATGGGCACTGGACCATTCACTTTTGTTGAGCACGCTGCGGGCTCGCACTGGGTCGGCAAGCGGTTTGACGGCTACTTCGAGAAAGGCAAGCCTTACATCAACGGCTATCGTGCCATTTTTATCCGCAACACTGCCGCACGCGTCAATGCCTTGCAGGCCGGCGAGGTGCTGGCCGAGTTTCGCGGCCACTCACCGGCTGATCGCGACAAGCTGGTGAAGGCGGTAGGTAATAAGGTGAATGTGCATGAAAGTCCGTGGATCTGCGCGTTGGTTGTTACTCACAACACTGAGAAAAAGCCGTTTAATGACGCCCGGGTACGGCGCGCCCTTGCTCTGGCTGTTGATCGCTGGGGCGGCGCCCAGGCGCTGTCCAAGATTGCCTTGGTGCGCCACGTCGGCGGCACGCTGCGCCCGGGTTCCGAGTATGGTGCCACGGAGCAGGAGCTGACCAGCCTACCGGGATTCTCCAAGGACATCAAAAAGTCCCGCGAGGAAGCCAAACGCCTGCTGAAAGAAGCCGGTGTGCCGAACCTCAAGTTCAAGTTCACCAACCGCAATGTGCCGATGCCCTATACCCCGGTCGGCGTATTCCTGATTGACCAGTGGCGGCAGATTGGCGTTACAGCTGAGCATGAACAGCTTGAAACCAAGCTCTATCAGGCGGCGCTGCGCGGCGGCAACTACGAGGTGGGTCTGGACTTCAACTGCGACTTCATGGACGAGCCCAACCTGCAGCTGCAAAAGTATCTGTCTGCTGACAAGTCCACAATCAATTTCGCACGCAACAAGGACCGTAAACTCGACGAATTGTTCGAGAAACAGGTGCGCGCAACCAGCAAGGAAGAGCGCCGCAAGTTCCTGCGTGAATTCGAGAAACACGCGATGACCGAGGCATACACCGTGCCGACGATCTGGTGGCACCGCATCATCGTGACCTGGAAACAGATGCATGGCTGGTACATGTCTCCCAGTCATTATCTGAACCAGGATCTGTCCACGGTCTGGCTGGACCAGTAACACCTTGTTGTTAAGGCTGTAGCCCGCTTCCCCGGTCACGGGGGAGCGGGTTTTGGCGCACTGCCATGCATGGAGTGCGCGCGATGCGACGGAAACAAATTACATGCTGCGTTACATATTGAATCGCTTGCTGCTGATGATTCCCACGCTGCTGGGAGTGGCCGTACTGGTGTTCCTGATGCTGCGCATGATGCCTGGCGATATCGTCGAACTGAAACTGCTGGCCGAAGGTGGATCCGTCTCTCAGGAAACGCTGGCGCTTGAACGGGCGAGGCTGGGGCTCGACAAGTCGATGTGGCTGCAGTTCGTCGACTGGATGACCGGACTGTTCACGCTGGACTTCGGTATTTCAATGTGGACCGGCCGGCCGGTGATCGACGAAATCAGCGCACGTATCGGCCTGTCGATGCAGGTCGCACTGATGGCGACCGCTCTGGCGACACTGATTGCCATTCCCATGGGCACCATTTCCGCAATTTTTAAGGATACCTGGATTGATCAAGCGATCCGCGTTTTCGCGATCGCTGGCCTGGCGGTGCCGTCATTCTGGCTCGGCATGATCATCATCCTGTCGCTGCTGCTGGTGTTCAACTGGATCCCACCGCTCACGTATGTACCGATCTACGAGGATCCGGTGGCCAACATGTCGCAGCTGGTCTGGCCAGCGCTGGCGGTCGGTTACCGCTATTCTGCGGTGGCGACGCGGATGACGCGCTCTACTATTCTTGAAGTGCTGCAGGAGGACTATATTCGCACTGCTCGAGCTAAAGGCGTGTTTGAAAAGCTGGTGGTAGCGCGACACGCCATGCGCAACGCAATGCTGCCGGTGATCACGGTGATCGGGCTGGAGTTTGCGTTCCTGATCGGCGGGCTGGTGGTCACCGAGCAAGTGTTCAACCTGAACGGGCTCGGCAAGCTTTTTGTCGAGACGGTGACCCGCGGCGATTTCACCATGGTGCAGGCGCTGGTAATGCTGATCGCCGGGTTGTTCATCGTGATCAACTTTACCGTGGATCTGCTGTACGCCGCATTCGATCCGCGCGTGAGGTACCGCTGATATGGCCGGAGTGCAAGCGACACAGATCAAGTACGAGGTGCCGGTGCGCCGTCATCCGATATTGCAGTTCATTATTCAGCAGCCTCTGGGGGCCGCGGGGCTGCTGATCATCGTCGTGATGTTCATTGCCAGCGTGTTTGCGAAATGGGTTGCCCCATATGATCCTGTGGCCATCGACTTCGCGGCGATGCTGTCTCCGCCGTCGTGGGAGCATTGGATGGGTACCGATGCCTTCGGCCGCGATGTATTCACCCGAATAATCTATGGCGCACGCACGGCACTGGTTGTGGGCTTTCTGTCGTCGCTGGTAGGTTCGACCCTTGGCGCCATCATCGGCGTCGTTTCCGCCTATTTTGGCGGTCGCATTGACAATGCCATCCAGCGGGTCATGGATGTGCTGTTGTCATTTCCGATCATTGTGCTGGCACTGGCCGTAGTTGCCGTGCTAGGAAAGTTCATCGTCGGCGGTGTTGATATCAATCTGATCGTGGCGATCTCGATCCCGATGGTGCCCAAGGTTGCGCGGGTAGTGCGCTCTTCGGCGCTGGCGATCCGCGAGATGCCTTATATTGATGCTGCGCGCACCGCAGGCTACTCACATACCCGGATCGTGTTCCGTCATTTCGTTCCGAACGTGGTGGCGCCTTATCTAATCATGTTCACTGCGTTCATCGCGCAGGCCATCCTGCTCGAGGCTTCGCTTTCTTTTCTTGGCCTGGGTGTGACCGAGCCGACCGCGGCTTGGGGGCTGATGCTTTCAGGATCTTCAGCGGAGTTCTACCGTGAGGCGCCGTGGATGATCATTTTCCCAGGACTGGCTATTAGCTTGGCGGTGTTCGCCTTCAATCTGTTCGGGGATTCTCTGCGCGACTGGCTGGATCCGAAGATCAAGCTGTAAAGGCTACGGCGTTTCGCGCATGTAGCGCCGGACTTTGGTTTCATCCACCGTGATGCCTAGGCCGGGGCCGGTCGGCACTGCAAAGTAGCCGTTGCGTAATTGCAGTGGCTCTTTGACGATGTCATCCGCAAGATAAGGGCTCGACAAGCTGACACCCCAGTCCAGCCCAGGAATCGCAGCCGCCAGGTGCAGCAGCCCGGCGCTGGCGATGCCGGCTTCTGCGATCTTGCAGGCAAGGTTGACCTTCATCCCCAGACGGTCGCACAGGCTTGCGGCTGCATGTACCGGCGACAGGCCGCCCAGCTTGATGGTTTTCAGGCTGCAGCCTTGCGCCGCCTTTAGGTCGTGATGGCGCTGCAGATCATCGAGACTGTGCAATCCTTCGTCGACGCCGATTTTGATGCGGCTCGCGGCGGCGACCTGTGCCATGCCGGTGAGGTCGGTGCCGACCACAGGCTGTTCAAAAAATTCGATGCGGGTATCGGCGACTGCCTTGACGTAGCGGATTGCTTCATCCGTAGTCCAGCCCTGATTGGCGTCGGCGCAGATCAGTACGTCGTCACGCAGTACATCGCATATCGCCCGTGAGCGCTCGGCATCTGCTTCCGGCGTATCGACACCGACCTTGATCTTGATCGCAACGTAACCCTCATCAAGTCGCCGGCGCGCTTCGGCAACGTCGCCTTTAGTGCTGCCGGTGCCGATCAGACGTAGCGCAGGAATGCGCGTACGGAGTGCCCCGCCAAGCAGTCCGTAAACGGGTTGTCCCTTAGACTGGCCCCAGACATCGAAGAGGGCCATTTCAATCGCGGCCTTCGCGCTGTTGTTGCCGTAGAGGTATTGGCCGGCGCGATGCATGACAGCAGCAATCTGGCTAGCCTCCATGCCAGTCAGCTTGTCTGCAAGATAGCGAACGGCGGAGACCATACTGCCGAGGGTTTCACCGGTCATGGTCGGCGCCGAGGTGGCTTCACCCCAGCCGACGATACCGTCACGCGTTTCGATGCGCACCAGCAGATTCTCGGCATTGTTGATGGCCTCGAATGCCATCTTTACTGGCTTGATCAGCGGCAGGCTGACCGCTATAGCCTG
>JAYOED010000075.1:5344-10332 GCA_038106575.1 Burkholderiales bacterium | reverse complement strand
TGTGCGAAATGACCTACGACGACGCAATGCACGACCTGAACGCCGCGATCTATGCCGCCGTGAGGGCCGCCAACAACGAGGACGGCGCACCCGTCAACGCGCTGGAACTGATCGCCCGCGACATCGACAGCCTGATTGACCATAGCATGACGTGGGCCGAGATGCAGGACGCACGGGCACTGTACGAGGGATCGAAGCTGGCGGGGTGGACGGCATGAAACACCCCCGCCTATGGCCGATCCCGGCCAGCCCCGTGCCCGCCGAGGCGATGGCTATCGACGCTCTGCAATCGCTGCCGAAAGACAAGCGGAACGCAATCATCCTGCTCGCGCTGGCGGGCTATTCAGAGATCGAATTGGACAACTTGTCTAACATTGTCGGGCGGATGGCCCACGCGAAGGGAAGGATGGAATGACCGACTATGGACGCTGCCCGCTGACAGCTTGCCGTTGCCTAATACCCCGGCCTCGGGGCGGGCTGGCGACATGCGTTCTCGGCTTCAATGTAGATGTTTGGCCTGTCAGTGGCCGCGCCCTTGTATCGCAGCATCTTGTCCGTTTCGCTGACCACCAACAGAATGCAAGGCGTCGTTTCCTTGGCGATATACTCCGACAGGGCCATCGGATAGCCCATCTCGACCAGATAGCGCGTCATGTCGAAATACGCCTGCGACCATTCCTTCGCTATTTCGAGGATGCTTTTACTGGTTTCAACCCCAACCCGGAACGGGGAATGAAACATCAGCCTGCCGTCAAGGTGTAATTCAGCCGCGCCCAGCGCCACGAAGGCGCACGCGGATGCACAGTCAACGCCGGTCGGAATAACAACGCGCAGATTGTGGGCCTTAATCAACCGCCCAATGGCAAGCCCCGCGTAATAGTCACCGCCAGGACCGCCAAGAAACACCGTGTCAACCTCGCCGGTAGATAGCGCCTTGTTGATTTCGACCCACTGGATCGTTGTTGTCGGGCCTGCGATGGTCAGGCTTCGCGTCATGGCGTCATGTTTGACCAGCGCCGAAGCGGGGGTCGCCAGCAGGGCGAATGCAAGGGCCAGTCTGAACATGGTCTATTCCTTTGT
This sequence comes from Burkholderiales bacterium, assembly GCA_038106575.1. GTDB lineage: Bacteria > Pseudomonadota > Gammaproteobacteria > Burkholderiales > SG8-41. The sequence goes on along the minus strand of JAYOED010000075.1, from coordinate 9,252 downwards.
GAAGTGGCGGCGGATTGCCTTGGTTATTTCCTCTGAGATAAAAAGTAGGTCATAGGCCGGTATTTCGACCACCTTTTGCCCTTCTCGATAAACGGCAAGACCGTCATCGGTGACAGCGTAGTGCAGCGGCTTCATAGCGCCACCTTGACGCGCGATATTTCGCCGCGCTCCTTGTGATATGTAACCGCCTGCATCTGGGCGAAGGCGGAATAGGCATGGCTTGCTGCGTATGCGTCCTTGGCTGTCACGGCGCGAAGTTGCTCGACCTGGACCCCCCCGATGTCCTGCATCTTGAGGTGATGTAAATGGCCGGTGAAATAGAACCTGTAGCGCGTCCGTCCCCACATTTCCGGCCACTGATCCGCCATATGCAGAACCAGCCGCTCCGCCTTGGCCTTGTCGCCGTGGTGCGCTGCAATCATGACCGCGCCGAATTCATGGACGAAAAAATCGCACGGCGTCTTTTCGACGGTCACGCGCGGGTTGTCGCGGTAACGCTCGAACAGGGCGAACATCACGGCCAGGTATGACGATTCGTTGTGGTTGCCCCGGAGGACACGGACAATGACGTTATCATGCTTGTGCAGCGCGCATTCCGTCGCGGACGCCAACGCTTCGATTGCGGCGTCCAGCGTGCGGAAATGGCGGCTGTCGGTATCCAGAGGATGCTTTGAGCGCGGCGTGGCGTTCGTGTTGTCGTCCGCGTGGGTCAGGTCGCCAACGTCCAGAATGATTGCCGTGCCGCTGGCGGGTGCGCCGCTGACGCACATGCCCATGCCGTCGCGGATACGCGCCAGCGCAATCTTTGTGTCGTAATCCTCGCCGGTTTCCCTGTCCCATGCCAACATTCCGATATGAGCATCGGCGATAGGGTATACCGTCAACAGGTCAGCGTCGGAATGCCTCGGGGCCGGGATCGGCTTGATCGGCTTTATGGCATTGATTGCGTCGCATATTTCTGCGGCAATGTCCGCCGGTTCGCGCTGGGCAGGCTTCAGCAGCACTGAATAGCTTGTGCCGTCCTTTGACTTGGTTTTCGCCCATGCCAGAGCCGGGACAAGGTCGGTTCCGACCGCCGACATGCTGTCCTTAATGGCCGGATCTACGCCCGCCATTCCAAGCCGGTGTGTTAGTGTCGTCCTGGGAATGCCAAGGTGACGCGCGGCTTCGGTCTTGCTGCCGAATCTCTCAAAGGCAACGACAGCGTCTTGTAACTGTTTTTCAGTTACCCTTGCCACAAATCCCCATCCCTTCCTCCGCGCGGCGTTCGGCGTCCCTGATAATGTCGCCCTGCGCCTCGATCACGGCGTCCTGGACCGCTACCCACTTGGCTAGATGGTGCAGCGCGTGCAATACGTCGCGCGTTTCTTCTGCCGAGAATTCGCGCATCCGCGTCCGGGTTCGCGTGGTTATCTTGTCGGCGGTTTCAAGCGCCTTTTGAACGTGGGCATATGCGACATCAAGGTTATCCATTCCGAAGCCTCGTAACGCCGACAACGCCGAAGATGCTTACAATCATTATTCCGGCCCATTCGTCCAGCGGCGGCGGCAGGGCGGCGATGGTCCATGCCTGCGGATAGGCGCAGTCCGCGCACCAAAACATCGAGTAGACGACAACGGCAGAGAACCAGAAGGCCAGCGGCGCGGCAAAGGCAACCATCAACCAAAACCCGCCCGCCCGCATATAGGCCGCGCGGTTGGAATAATGCGCCTTGATTATCTCGCCCTTGATGGCTTCGCGGTCTGTCTCAGCGGCGATCTTGCGGTCAACGGTGTCAAGCGCACGGTCGAGAATGCCGCCGCCTAGAAACTTGGTTATCCAGCCGAGGAACCACATCACCCAAGCGCCCCGCGAATGCCGACACCTGCTAGTCCCATGTTAATCAGAACGGCAGGTGATACGTCATCGAACAAGCTGGAAACCACCATTGCCCAATCGGTCAGGCCGTGCAGCGGCTCCGACGCGATGAAAACGCCAGAGGCGATGGGCAGCATGGACGCCCACCATGTGACGGAACGCGGCTTGAAGTATTTCATTTCCCTACTCCCAGAAGCCGAAGGATAACCGCCAGAATGCCGTTAGGCTTAACAGGGGCCTCACTGGCGGGCAGGTCCGGCAAGTCTATGGGCAGGGCCGCAGAAACGCCGCCCGCCGCCTGTATAGCCCGCAGAAACGCCTTGTGGTACTTGGCAACAACGTCCCACTTGTCGGTGATGTTCACGGTTCGGCGCGCGTTCTTCAGGTCGCCACGGTCAAGGTAGTACACGATCCCCTTGCCCTTGCCGTTCCATCGCCCGTCCAGAAGGCCACGGATCAGGATGCGCGCGGCAATCTCGGGGTCGAGCGCGTAATCCGGCTTCCGAACCAGATCCACGCCCGCGTCGTCGCTGGATGCCTTGTAGTTCTCGGCGTGGGTCAGTTGCACCAGACCGCGCCCGAAATACCTGTGGCCATAAGGCGGCGTCCGATCCCAATACCGATTTGTTCGCCCCGTCCTTGCCGCCCATGCGTCGAGGCGCTTGGCGACCGTTTCATCGGACGGGTTCTTGTCCTTGTGGCCCGCGAAGACGGTTTCCTTGACCGGCAACATCCCGCCGCCGGTTTCGTGGTATGCCGTGGCCAAGGCATAGGCCAGAGTGCCGTCGCGGCCATCGCCGTGCGTTTCGAACGCGGCCAGGATGCCCTGAATGCCCTTGAACTGGCTGGACCCGATGCTGGACCCGAATACGTCCTTGTCCTTGCGGATCTCGGCATAGAAGGCTTCGCGGTTCATTCCAGTTCCCCTTCGGCCAGAATTTCGCCATCGACGCGAAAGCCGGGAAGCTCGCCGATCCAATCGTATTCGAGTTGATCTACGTTAGTGGCGTATAGCTTGATCCCGTACCAACGCCCACCGGCCTGATATGAACAGGCCCACGGGCGCATTCCGGCGATGGTCCTTGTCGGCGTCATCGCTCGTCACCTTTCAAGGTTTCGAGTTGCCGTTTCAGGTCGTCAATTTGGCGCTGTTCTTCCGTCACCATCGGGCGGACCGTGAAGGCATTTGACAGGTTGCAGACCACTTTATTGGGCAGCACCATAAGCGGCTGGTGGATCGTCCAGCATGTTTCGACCGTGTATGTCCCCGGCGGGACGTTCTCGCCCGCGCATCTTTCGTCCGACCACGCCCACCACGCCAGCGTGACGGGTTCCGGCAGTGCTGTTCCCGGTTTGTATCGCAGCGCGCCGCCCGCCTCGCACTGGACCTCGCCGCCAGCCATATGACGGAGCGTCACTGTATACGAGCCGGAGAATGCCCGCTTCACTTTCCGGTCCACAGTCAGGATGATCGGGTTGCCCTCGATGGTGTCGGCAATCCCTACGCTGCGGCTTTCGTACCAGTATGTTGCCGGTACAGCATATGTACCGGTCAGCCACGCGATGCCCAGAACGAGGGACGCCGCCATGATCCAGTCACCAAATCTCATCGCTTTCTGTTTCATTGCCCTGCCCACTTTGCCAATGCCGCGCCGACGGTGTTGTAAAAGCCGATCGCGGCCATTGCCCCGCCGCCGAGCCAGATCAGAACGCGGCCTGACAGTTTTCCTGAGCGCAGAATTGACAGGAGGTTATCCAGTTGCTCCGCGCGCGATTTGCCGCCGGTCATGGGCGGCTTGAACAGATACGCGTGGATTTCCCGCAGCGCCTCGTCGTGATCGGTGGGTGGGGTGTAGTTAGTCACGGTCCAGCCTTTGCAGTAAGCGGCGCAATAACTCTGTGTCCGTGCGGTCGCGGGTGATAATGTCTTTATGATTGGCAAGTATCTGCCGCCCGATGCCGATCAGGGCATTCACCCGAAGCAACAGGACGACGAGCGCCAGCACGATCAGGGCGATAGGGGCAATTTCCATCACGTCCACTCCTCTAG
>JAYOED010000075.1:629-5334 GCA_038106575.1 Burkholderiales bacterium | reverse complement strand
ACGCCCCCCCCGCCACCCGCTATTCCGGGGGTGGTCTGGTGGGCTGGTTTTTGTTTATAAGAGATTAGCCCAGAAACAAGCGCCGAGGGTAACGGCCAGAATAGTTGTCCAGGGCGCAATAGGTGTAAATTGCGTTGCGCCCAGACAGAACCACGCCAGCAGCGCCATTTGCCCGAAGTGCAGGCCGGAACCCACCGTCAGGACGGGCTGCAACTGCATCACCCACCCGCAGAGATAAAGCCAGACGGCAAAGATAACCGCCGCGGCCCAAATCGTCGGTGGAAGGAAGTCGCCCGCAGCGCCATAGACAGCGGCGGGCATGGTGTCTTCGCCCTGCAATTCGGCCATGAAAAACCACACCGCCACGACGCCGCAGCCAGCGTGCAGAAGTGTCTGCGGGTGTCGTTTCAGGCGGCGGATCATGGGTAATCCTTAGCAGCCAACCACATCGCATCGACCTGTGCATCGGTCAACCCGATCGCAGCAGCGAGGGACGCGACGAGAGGTTCGTCACGCCGGTACACAGATGCGTATTCAAGACGGACCTCGGCACTGGCTTGCGCGATAGGGTCAGAGATGGACCCAATTGCAGCTTTGACGGCAGCATCAAGGCCATTGACCCGCAAAGCCGTGTGGAACTGTGTCGGGGTCAAGACGAAATCGGACACTTTGGGCGGCGGGATGTCTTCGAGATCGTGGACCTGTTTCCAGACATCGTCGATCTTCTGGAAGCCAGTCGATACAATCCTCTTGCCTTCTGGAACAGGATCGGCAGACTCTGCGAACGCCGCGCCGTAAGGAGCGATTATCTCGTTCGTGAGCATCTCCGGGAACGACACATTCGGGTTTGCCCTGCGGAAGTCCCTTTCGGAAATCCTGCGCGGGATCGTGTCGAGGTCGGTGATTAGAATGTCCGCCATTTTATCCTCATTGGTACAAGACACTAAGTGCCGTTGTGTTTAAGCCAAAACTACTTGATGGCGGCTCCCATTTGAAGATAGCCGCCTCCAACCCATAAGCGTCGAAATGCGCTGTGACTGAGTCATGGGTGGTTACGACCAACGCTTCATCGGTTTGAACGGTCCCGTCTGATCCCGACACGGCTTGCGCGGTTGGTGTTGCTGATGCATAGGCATAGATCGTGCTGAACGCCGCCCCGCCAGCCCCAGACCACGACAAACTGACGTCCCGCTCGAATGCTCCGGTATCGTCCGTCGCGGAAACGAGCGGTGACGACACGTCAATATCATCACCAACAACCTGATAGACTTGAAGACAGAAGCCACGGGAGGTATTAGTCGTGTTCACCACGAAATTGGCTGTCGCCCCGGATGCCACGGCCAGAGCGCCGATAGCCATAGAAGTCGACCAAGCGCTAGTCATGTTGTGCGTCGTGAGGTTCATTGCCGTGCCGCCGCACGTTATTGAAGTAATCAGTGGCTGTGTCGTGTCGTTGCGGTCTGTGTGAGCGACGACGATTATCTTTCGGTTCGATCCTGTCGCGCCGATTGAAGTGCCGTTGAAGGTGGCCGAGGTTCCGTCAGTCGGCGTGGAAACTGTGGTAACGTAGGAAACAGTGATAGACGGGCCAGGATCGCCGCCACCGGTTCCGCCAGCCCCACCAGCCCCTATAAGTCTACGCGCCAGCATCAGGTGCCATCCCCCACCAGTGCGCCGTAGAGGGTCGTTGATACCTTCCACAAGACGACAACAGTGTAACCGCTGGTTGCCAATGTCGGTGCAGACCCGGCGTTGTTCACCCACGTCATCGTCGGCCATGTGATCGTGTAGGCCGTGCCATCGTCAACCATCAGAGTGATAGACTCGCCAGCCGAGAGGCTGTCCGTCGGCGTCGAGTTGCCGGATAGCGTCCAAGTCTGGATGGAGCCGTTGTCAGGGTCTAGCGCCGGGGTAGTTCCAGAGAGTGTATATACGTCCTCAAGTATCGTCCCGGTCATCGTCGGACTGGAGATAGCCGGGGTTGTCAACGTCTTGTTTGTGAGTGTCTGGGTGGCTGTATTGGTTGTTACCTCAACACCCTCGACTGCGATAACCCCGGCCCCGGTTCTGGTGATGGTAGTGTCCGAAGCGTGACCGATGTTCACCCCGGTAAATTGCGGGCTGTCGCCAGTGCCAACACCGATGCTCGTGCGAAGCGTTGCGCCGCTTTCGTAGGCAAATGCACCGGCACCCGTGGCGACGATTATTTCGCCGTCCGTCGAAGCCGCGCCTAGCGTGTTCAGGTCGTCAAGGACCGCGCCTTGGGCTTGTACGGTCGAACCAATATCGGCGGATTGCAAGGCGCTGTCCGCAAGCGCCCCTTGGGCGGAAGTGGCAAGCTTGCTATCATCCGAGAACGTCTTGGTCCCAGACCCGTCGCCTACCTTGATAGTGTTGTCGTCCGTGTCCCACTCGATAGCGCCTTCAGCAGTTGGCGTTGGTGCTGTTCCCTGCTTTAAGGTGATCGTCGGAGTTGTGAGCGTTTTATTGGTCAGCGTCTGGGTTGCCGTCAGGCCAACAAGTTGCTCAGAGATTGACGCTGGGTCGTAGGTAGACGCCACCATGTCACCGCTACCGGCAGGTGCTGCCCACGTTCCGTCACCGCGCCAGAAGGTCGATGCGGACGCGCTCGTGCCGGAATTGAGGTTCGCAACTGGGAGATTGCCCGTAATGTCCGTTGACAAATCAACGGCCCCAAGCGTGATTTCCTGCGACGCGATGGTCAGATAGTTGAGGCCCGCCGCGATGGTGACGTTGGTGGAGTTGTCCGTTCCAGCCGCGTCAACGCCAAGGTTGGTCCGGGCCGTGGCGGCATCGGCAAGGTCCGACAGGTTGTTTGTTGACAGCAAGTCACCACCGCCAGCAGGCGATGCCCAAGTACCATCACCACGCCAGTACGTAGAAGCCGAGGCCGATGTACCGCCGTTGAGGTTGCTTACAGGCAGGTCTCCAGTAACATCTGTCGATAGGTCAACTGAACCAAGGGTCAACTCCTGACCGGACAGAGTTACGTAATCAAGACCGGCAGCAATGGTGACATCTGTAGAGTTGTCTGTCCCGGCTGCGTCAACCCCGAGGTTAGTCCGGGCTGTGGCCGCATTGTCCAGATCAGACAGGTTGTTTGTGGAAACGAGGTCACCGGCACCAGCCGCTGCCCACACCGGGTCCGCGCCCGCGCCCTGCGTTTGCAAGACCTGTGACACCGTTCCCGCAGCCAAACGGACAAATTCCGTGCCGTTGTGGTAGAGAATATCGCCCTGAACGGCGTTCGCAACGCTTTCGCCAAGAACGGCGGTCTTAGCAAGCGAAGTGTTCAGCTTGGCGCGGACGCTGGAACCGCTGTCGCCGTCTGAAATGCTCATGGCATAAACCCCGTGATGTTACATTAAATCCAGAAAACCGCCGTGACGGTCAAACTCTGGCTGGAGCCGCCTGACGCAACCGGCTGGATTGTTGCCGGACGCTCAAGGACAGAAAACATGCCCTCGGCGGTCAGGCTGATCGTAGTGTCCGCTGTATTGGTCAGCCCAACGCCAGCACCGCCGTTGTTGGCACCCTTTACGACGACCGTCGCGCTGCCGAACGTGCCGGAAACATGCATGGAGATGTCGCGCATATATTGCGGAACCGTGTAGGCCACAAACGTATCGTTTTCCGTCACGGTGGTCCATGTAACCGTGATTTTGTTTTCTGTCGTCTTGCGGGTGATTGTCGGCGAGATTGCAGCCATTTTGTGGCCTCCTTACAGGTATTCGGTGATGGTGATTGACGAGTAGACCGTACTTCCAAGAAAGCCCGCTCCGTTTTGGCCGTTGAACTCAAGAGTGTTGGCGTCATTTCTGCCCGCCCGGAACCTATAGGTGCGTTCCGTTGTTGATCCTGCGGCAACTGAATATCGAATGTGGAGAAGAAACGGGCCTCCATCTGAGTGCGAATCCCCAGCAGCCGAGGCTATGGCGTTTGCGGTGCTGTCCACAAAAAGCGCACCGACAAATTGGTCAGACCCCGCGCCACCCAGGCCAATATACGCGACAACCTCAATCAGCAGTGTACTGCTGGCGTCTGACGGCGTAAATGCCAGCGACATGAATTCCTTGCCCTCGGTGATCTGGGGGATGGTTGCATCGAACGGCATAGCGGTCGTGGTCGTGCTGCGGGTCGCGCTTTGGGTGCGGCCAACCTGCAAAACACTGGTAAACGCCCGAATGCCCGCCTTTACAACAGCAGGCGTAACAAGTCTCGGGAAATCAGCGGTTCCGGCCTCGGCCTCGGCTTGTGTCATCGCCAATGGGGTCTGCTGGACAAACCGCGTGCCATCATAGGTGACGACAATAATCTGGCCAATCTGCCATTCGCCCGCCGCAAGCGCAGCAAGTGACGCCGCGCTGTCGTAGACTTGAACATCCTTCGCCCCAAGGCCGTCAACATTCAGCGTTACGGCCCCGGTATTGTCCCGGTTAATCAGTAGTCGAAATGTTTGGCCGGTCGCATATGCTGTTGCGGTGTTGATCGTCGTGATTGTGTAGGCATCCGCCGATCCTGCGGTCGTGTAAATCCGCTTTTCGTTATCGGCCGCCCGAATTGATGTGACATTATTCGCAATAGCCGTCTGAACGTCTGTCGCGGTGTTCCCTGTGACCGGGGCAAATGTAATCGTGCTTGCCGTCGCGCCGGATCCAGCAGAAACCCCGACATTATCCTGCGG
>JAYOED010000075.1:0-619 GCA_038106575.1 Burkholderiales bacterium | reverse complement strand
ATAACCGGGAAGACTTGTCGCCGTGTCAGGGTCTTGAACGTCAACCTTTCCGGCAGTTCCTACCGCCACCCACACTTGCGCGAAGACGCCGTTTGCATCCGCGACCTGCGGCGTTGCATGGGCCACAGATAGCGCGCTGTCGGTGTAGACAGTCAGCGGGGTGGATGTTCCCGCCTCGTACCAGTACGCCAGCGCTCCGGCAACAGGGTCGCCATTTGCGTCAAGCGCTATCCAGTGGTTTGGGGTATATTGGTCAGCCATTTGTCACCTTCCGGCCTGCGCGGCAGTTGTCGCCAGTGTTGAAAGAAGCCTTTCGTCCACGATGCGCGGGGTCATCGGCAATTTCTGGTTTGCGAGATACGCTTGCAGGGCGTTTGTCGATTTTAGCGCATTCCGTGCAACAGGGTATCCTGCGGCAGCCAAGGCCGCAGCCGATGAGAGGATGGGGTCGCCGCCCGTCCACAGGGCAGCGCCACCCCCAGCGGCAGTCGCGCGACCGCCCATAGCCGCCCCTGCCGCCGCCAGACGGGGCTGCGTTCCAGACTGAGGCAGCGGCACTATCATGGACACGCCAGCCCGCGACAATTCGCCAAGGTCACTTTTGCCCGTCGAATACGCC
>JAYOED010000074.1:6063-10340 GCA_038106575.1 Burkholderiales bacterium | reverse complement strand
TTATAAATATTTTACAGTTATTCAATGCCTTTTTGCTGGCAATCCATTAACAATTCGCCTCTCTTTGGCGTTCCCGCACCTGTTCAGCGAACGTCAACACCGCGGTTTTTGCCACCAGCGTCTTCAGAACATCGAAAAGGCAACGTCACATTGGCCAACGCCATCGGCACTGGTGTTGCCGATGAAAATCCAGCTATCTGTATGTGCCGCAGATGATCAAGTTCTATCTCAACGAAAAACCGATCATCTCCAATGTAACGACCTACAGGATGGGTAACCCGTAGAACCTGACCAAGCGCAGGATCATTTGTCCGAACTCGTGGTCAAGGAAGTGTAGGGCTCTGGGGGCTACGGCAGGCCGGTGGGTCCGACATCGTCCAAAGAGCAGCTCGCCAAATTCCGCAAGCGCATCGAGCAGAAACCCAAAAAATACATTGTTCAGCCCACACTAGCTCTTTCAACCTGCCCCACGTATTGCAATTCGGAAATCCTGCCTCGTCATGTGGACCTTTGTCGGTATGTACTCAATGGACGCAATGTCACACTGGTTTTCGGTGGATTGACTCGGGTCGCTCTGCGTGAAGGTTCACTGCCACACCGAATGGTCAAATCGAAGTCAATCCGCAGGTTTCACCTGAGAAATATAAAATAAGTATATGTTTTAGAATATATTTTTAACGGAAGTGACGGCCGGAAAACGGCGCCGGACCAAAGCTTCGACAACGTGCCGCAAATCCAACGGGGCTCGCGGACATCCGCCGCAGCTTCCCTTCAGGCGCACTTCCAGCGTGGCGCCGTCTAGACCGACAAAATCGATATCACCCCCATCCCGGGCAAGGATTTGGCGCACCTCGCCCTCCACTTCCCGCAGATCTTCCATTGAGGGTAACAAGACACCTTCAGGAGATGTCTGAGCCAGTTGTCTGCGCAGCAACGTTTGCTCACGGGCGATGCGTACGGCAGCAACCGGATCCACAACCTCCAGTGCATCCAGTTCCTCTTCGGTATAGAACGGCGCGTCGGTTTTAAGTCCGCCCATTGATCAATCAACCCAGCAGCGCGCATTGCGGAACATGCGCAGCCAGGGGCCGTCTTCCGGCCAAGTGCGCGGATGCCAGGAATTCTGCACCGAGCGGAACACCCGCTCGGGATGCGGCATTAGGATGGTAAAGCGGCCATTAAGGGTGGTCAGACCGGTGATGCCCAGCGGCGAACCGTTGGGGTTCAGCGGATAGGCTTCCGTTGCTGCGCCACGATGATCGACATAGCGCAAGGCCACCAGCGGCTGCGCAGCGGCCAACGCTGCAGCATTGGAAAATTCGGCATAGCCCTCGCCATGAGCGACCGCCACAGGGATGCGGCTGCCCGCCATGCCGCGAAAAAACAGCGAAGGCGACTCCTGCACCTCAAGCGTCACGAAACGCGCCTCGAACTGTTCGGAGCGGTTGCGTACAAAATGCGGCCAGTGTTCCGCACCTGGAATCAGTTCGTGCAGGTTACTCATCATCTGACAACCATTGCACACACCCAGCGCAAAACTGTCCTTGCGCTTGAAGAAAGCCTCGAATTCGTCACGGACACGGGCATTGAACAGGATCGATTTCGCCCAGCCTTCGCCGGCACCCAGCACGTCGCCGTAGGAAAAACCGCCGCAGGCCGCAAAGCCGCTGAACGTCTTCAGGCTGGTCCGCCCGGAAATGATATCGCTCATGTGCACGTCGATTGCGGTAAACCCGGCGCGGTCAAATGCCGCAGCCATCTCGATCTGGCCGTTGACACCCTGCTCACGCAGGATCGCGATTCGAGGTTTCTCTACGCGCCCGATAAACGGCGCCGCGATATCCACAGCCGGATCAAAAGTAAGTTCTGGGGCGATTCCGGGGTCATCGGCGTCCAATAAACGGTCATATTCCTGTTGCACGCAATCGGGATTATCCCGGAGTTGCTGCATCCGCCAGGTGGTTTCAGACCATGCTCGGTGCAGATCGATGCGAGACTCGTCAAGGATGGTCTCCCCGTTGACGCTGACGGACAACCGTGGTCCGGAAGCCACAGTACCGATCATCGAACAATATCCATCCAGTCCCACCTCTGCAAAAGCGCGCATTACCGATTCACGCTGTCCGCATTCGACCTGCAGGATCGCCCCAAGCTCCTCGTTGAACAGCAGAGCTGCCGCCTCGCCTTGGACGGAAATGCGTGCACCGCAACGCGACGCAAACAGCATTTCGCAAAGGGCCACCAGCAATCCGCCGTCGGAACGATCGTGATAGGCCAGCAGCAGACCCTGGGTATTCAACGCCTGGATTAGTTCGAAGAATTTCCTCAATGCCTCCGGATCGTCAACGTCCGGGGTGACATCGCCGGTCGCGTCATAGACTTGCACCAGGGCCGAGCCACCCAGCCGGTTGCGCCCGCTACCCAGATCGACCAGTAGCAGTTCGGTATCCCCGCAATCAGTACGAAGCTGTGGAGTCAACGTCCTGCGCACATCGGCAACCGGCGCAAATGCCGACACGATTAGCGACAGCGGAGCCACAACCTCCTTGGTCTCGCCATGTTCCTGCCAGCCGGTTTTCATCGAAAGCGAATCCTTGCCCACCGGAATACTGATTCCCAATCGGGGACACAGCTCCATCGCTACCGCCTGCACGGTATCGAACAGCGCGGCATCCTCGCCGGGATGTCCCGCCGCCGCCATCCAGTTCGCCGACAGCTTGACATCGCCGAGTTTCACGATTTGCGCTGCAGCAATATTGGTGATCGCCTCACCTACCGCCATGCGTCCCGAAGCCGGCGGATTCAGCACTGCCAGCGGAGTGCGCTCGCCCATCGCCATCGCTTCGCCGCTGAAGGTGTTGAATCCCATTAGCGTGACCGCCACGTCCGCCACGGGCACCTGCCAGGGCCCGACCAACTGGTCGCGAGCCGTCATGCCGCCCACAGTGCGGTCGCCGATGCTGATCAGGAAAGTCTTGTCCGCGACAGCCGGGAGACGAAGTACGCGATACAGCGCCTCACGGATATCAACAGCGGCAACATCGAACACGTGTCCCTCGCGCACCCTGCGTTTTACGTCGCGCAGCAGTTTCGGCGGCTTTCCGAGCAGCACCGCGAGTTCCATGTCAACCGGCTAGTTGCCGAACGTCGCATCGCTCACCATCAACCGACCGTCCGCAGTGGCAGTGCCCACCACGGCAAAGGGACAGCGTTCTCGCTCACAAATTGCCTTGAATCGCGGCAGGTCCCGCGGCGTAATCGCCAGCACATAACGCTCCTGCGCTTCGTTGCACCAGATCTGCAGTGGTGACATGCCGGGTTCTTCAATAGGGATATCACGAAGCTCGAATAACGCGCCGCGATGCGCCGAGTGAGCGAGTTCCGGCAATGCGTTTGAAAGGCCACCAGCGCCGACATCGTGTATCGATAAAATCGGATTGGCCTCACCTTCAGCCCAGCACCGGTCGATGACTTCCTGCGCCCGCCGTTCGATCTCCGGATTACCACGCTGAACCGAATCGAAATCGAGATCTTCCTGGTTGGAGCCGGTATCCATGCTCGATGCCGCGCCCCCGCCCAGACCGATTAGCATGCCAGGGCCGCCCAACTGGATCAGTAGGGCCCCCTCCGGCAGCGGACTCTTGGCGGTATGCCGTGCGGCAATGTTGCCGAGACCTCCGGCGATCATGATCGGCTTGTGGTAGCCGTGCACTTCACCACCGCTGCGCAGCTCGTAAGTGCGGAAATAACCCGCAAGATTGGGTCTGCCGAACTCGTTGTTGAACGAGGCGCCTCCGATGGGGCCGTCGAGCATGATCTGCAAGGCCGAGGCGATACGTCCCGGTTTGCCGACCGGATGAACCTCCCACGGCTGCACGAACTCGGGTATGCGCAAATTCGAAACGGAGAATCCGGTCAATCCCGCCTTTGGTTTGGCGCCGCGCCCGGTCGCACCTTCATCGCGGATTTCACCGCCGGATCCGGTCGAAGCGCCCGGAAACGGCGAAATCGCGGTCGGATGGTTGTGCGTCTCGACCTTCATCAGGATATGCGTCGATTCCGTGCTGTAGCCGTATTCATGCCCCGCCCCGGGATAAAAGCGTTCGATGGTCGCGCCTTCTATCACCGAAGAATTGTCGGAGTAAGCGACAACAGTGCCCCGCGGATGCTTTTCGTGAGTCGTGCGGATCATGCCGAACAGAGAACGTTCCTGCTGTTCGCCATCGACAATCCAGTCCGCATTGAAAATCTTGTGCCGGCAGTGCTCCGAATTGGCC
>JAYOED010000074.1:0-6053 GCA_038106575.1 Burkholderiales bacterium | reverse complement strand
CGAACATCATCAACTCGACATCGGTCGGGTTACGCCCCATGCGGACAAAATTGTCATGCAGATAATCGATTTCATCGGGCGACAGCGCCAGTCCCATGGTGCTGTTGGCGGAAACGAGCGCAGCGCGACCTCCCGCCATGACATTCACAGTTTCCAGCGGTTTGGGTTCAATATGCCGGAACAGCCCCTCCGCAGCATCCAGACTGTCGAGCACGGATTCAGTCATGCGGTCATGTACATGCGGCAGCAGACTGGCGCGGTCACCTTCCGCCAGCGGCCTGCCTTTCCTGCTGCACCACCAGGCCACACCACGCTCGATACGTTCGACGGCAGGAAGTCCGCAATGTCTTGCGATATCCGTTGCCTTTGACGACCAGGGCGAAATCGTGCCCAGCCGGGGAGTCACCAGCAGCAGGTTGCCCTGCCGCTCCACAGGCGCGGTCGCCGGACCGTAACTCAGGATGCGCTCGAGTTTGCCCCGGCCTGCGGCGTCCAGTGGCTCGCTGAGGAGGATGAAATGCCAGTATTCGGCGGCGATCTGCAGTCCGGAAATGCCGGCGACAGCCTGCAGTAGTTTTTTCCGGCGAAATGCCGAGAGAGCATTGCGTCCTCCCAGGCGTAGCAGATGCGGCATGATCGATGAAGAATCGGAAAGCGTGATTTTACCCGAACGCGACCCGCTACGCAGGAATGCTTGCGTTAAACTTGCCGCACCATGAAACACACCGCCCCGATACTGCTGACTGCCGATTTGCGTGCCGTCGAAAAGGCGGCGCTGCGCGATCGCAAGCCGCCACTCCTGATGGAGCGCGCTGGACTTGCTGCTGCGGAACTCGCCAGGAAAATCACCGGCAACAACGGCAAGCCCGTGCTAATCCTTGCCGGCCCTGGAAACAACGGCGGCGATGCACTGGTAGCCGCCCGCCATCTGAAGCAATGGTGGTTCACCGTCACCGTGGTCTGCACCGAAAATCCTAAAAATTACTCCGGCGATGCAAAGGCCGCACTGCAGGCCTGGCTCAAGTCAGGCGGCAGCATTGAATCTTCAATTCCTGCCATGCTCGACTGGGGGCTGATTATCGACGGCCTGTTTGGCATTGGTCTCAAGCGCAACCTGGATAAAGCCTATGGAGCCCTGGTCGGCACCATTAATGCGTTGCGCTCGCCTGTGCTGGCACTGGACGTACCAAGCGGGATCGACGCCGACAGCGGCCGCGTGATGGGCAGCGCAGTTGAGGCCGACCACACGCTGACGTTCATTTCACTGAAACCCGGTCTGCTGACACTCGACGGACCGGATTGCTGTGGCGAACTGCATGTCGCCGATCTCGGACTGTCCAGAGCGGTTGAGGACGCGCCGCATGGCGTAGTCATCGGCAACGGTGTACTGAATCACCTGCTGCCGCCGCGACCGCAGAATTCACACAAAGGCACCTATGGCAGCGCCGGGATAGTCGGTGGCGCACATGGCATGTCCGGTGCAACCCTGCTCGCCGGACGGGCCGCGCTCAAATGCGGCGCAGGCCGGGTTTACGCGGGATTGCTTGAAGACAGCACGATGGCAGTCGATCCGGCGCAGCCTGAACTGATGCTGCGCGGCGCGGATGACGTACTGCGTCTGGACAGTCTCACCTCGCTGGCCATCGGACCCGGACTCGGTAACACGCCTGATGCCCTGGAATACCTGGACTGGGCGCTGGAAAAAGAGCTGCCGCTGGTTCTCGATGCCGATGCACTGAATATGATTACTCTCTTTGAGAAACAAAAAAACAAATTAAAACAAAGAGTTAGTGGATCAGTCTTGACTCCTCATCCGGCCGAAGCAGCGCGACTGCTCGATTGCACCGTTGACGAAATTCAACTGGATCGTGTCGCCGTCACACTAAAACTCGCCCGCAACTTCAACGCCGGCGTGGTGCTCAAGGGCGCCGGCAGCATTTGCGCCTGGCCTGACGGACACTGGGCCATCAACACCTCCGGCAATCCCGGAATGGCCACAGCAGGGATGGGCGACGTGCTGACCGGCATAATCGTTGCCCTGCTCGCGCAAGGCGTCGACGAACGGCATGCACTGAGCGGAGGGGTTTACCTGCATGGCGCCGCAGCGGACCGTTGTGTCGCTGAAGGGAAAGGACCTATCGGCCTTACCGCAGGCGAATTGATCGATGCCGCTCGGGCTTTGTTGAACCGCTGTGCTTCAGGCGCTGAGCGAGCGCATCACGGCAAAACCGAGCAGAGTCATGGCCAGTGAACCGAACAGATGGCTGCCAATCAGCAGCAGCGCCCAGCCATAACGCGCTTCCTGCAGCAACACCACGGACTCCAGCGAAAACGCCGAGAACGTGGTCAGACTGCCAAGAAAACCGGTGATGAAAAACAAGCGGTATTCAGCGGGCAATGCTGCGTGCTGCATGAACCACTCAAAAGCCAAACCGATCAGGAATCCACCACTCAGATTGGCAATCAAGGTACCGAGCGGTAGTGACGGAACGACGTGATTGAAGGCCAGCGACAATCCCCAACGCGACCAGGCGCCGATCGCGGCACCAAGGCCGACTGCGGCAAAGCATGCGGCGTTCACAGAAAATACCTTAGCCTGTAACCCCTATGTTCCAGGGAACGTATTCGTAATCACCAAGCCCCAGCAGCTCACTTTTGGTCTTTTCGCCGGAGGCAATTCGCAGCATCAGATCAAAGATTTCCTGCGCTTTTTCCGTCAGCGTGCGGGTGCCCTCAAGGATTTCGCCGCAGTTGATGTCCATGTCCTCCGTCAGGCGGATATACATCGGCGTGTTGGTAGCCAATTTGATCGACGGCACCGGCTTCGCACCGAACATTGAACCGCGCCCGGTCGTGAACATCACCATGTTGGCACCACCGGCAATCTGCCCCGTCGCCGAGGTCGGATCAAAGCCCGGGGTGTCCATGAACACGAAACCCTTTTCCTTAACTGGCTCAGCATAACGGTATACCGCGTTCAGCGGTCCTGTGCCGCCCTTCATCGACGAGCCCAGCGATTTCTCGAAGATGTTGGCCAGTCCGCCGTGCTGGTTGCCAGGACTCACCACACCATTGATCTGGGTATCGCGCCCGACCGTGTAGACATCCTTCCACCAGCGGATGCGTTCAATCAGTTTCTCGCCGACTTCGCGGCTCTTCGCACGCCGGGTCAGTGTATGCTCGACACCGTAGATTTCAGGCGTCTCCGACAAAATATGCGTGCCCCCATGGCGGGCTAGTAAATCCATGGCAGCCCCAAGCGCGGGGTTCGCGGTGATTGAAGAAAATCCATCCGAGCCACCGCACTGTAGTCCGATCATCAGGTGGCTCGCAGGTACTCGCTGCCGCACCACCTTGTTGGCCTCCGGCAGCATTTCCCTCAGCGCCGCAATGCCCGCCTCGATGGTCTTGCGCGTGCCACCGGTCTCCTGCATCACAAACGTCTTCAGACGGCCGCTGACTGCAAGACCCTGCTCTTTCATCAGCCCCTTGATCTGGTTACGCTCGCACCCGAGACCTACGATCAACGCACCCGCGAGATTGGCATGCGTTGCGTAGCCAGCCATGGTCCGCCGCAGCAGATCCATTGGTTCCCCGGTCATCTCCATGCCGCAACCCGTGCCGTGCGCGAACGCGCACACACCATCGATGTTCGGGTAATCCGCCATACGCTCCGGCGTGAAATATTCTGCAATCTTGTGCGCCACCGTCGCCGAGCAATTAACCGAGGCCAAAACGCCAAGATAATTGCGGGTGGCGATCTGGCCGTTAGCGCGCACGATGCCCATGAAGGACGCGCGCTGCGCCTCTGGAATCATGTCTTCGGGTTTGTAATCACGTGCGTAGGCGTAATCACGATCAAATTCGCGGAACTCGAGGTTATGCGAATGCACGTAGGTGCCGGCTGCGATATCCGCCGAGGCGAAACCGATGGTGACTGCATATTTCAGGATCGGCTCGCCTTTCGTGATGTTGCGCGAGGCGATCTTGTGTCCAGCGGGCACCTGACTTTTTGAAGTCAGCCCTTCTTCGATTCTGGCACCAATCGAGATATCACTGCGCGCGATTAGCACATTGTCGTTTTCATGCAGGCGAATCGCAGGCCCCGCCGCTGGTTTGTCCTTGATGGTGATAACGCCGTCGTCCATGACCGTTACTCCTTGATGTACCAGCCCATTTTATCGGGAATGGCTGCCGCGAACAAAGCGGACAGTCCGGAAAATGCCATACCGCAGTTTATTTCCAGCGCTCCGCAGCCTGGTCATCAGTCGTTCTCGCGTCCACCCAGCGTCCACCTTGCGGCGTGATTTCCTTTTTCCAAAATGGTGCCTGGGTCTTCAGGTAATCCATAATGAATTCGCAGGCGGCAAAGGCATCGCCCCGATGCCCGCTTGCCACTACCACCAGCACGATCTGGTCGGTAGGCTTCAGCGTACCAATGCGGTGAATCACCAGCGCATCCAGCACTTCCCAGCGATTGCGCGCCTGACCAATGATCGCGGAGATGGATTTTTCGGTCATGCCGGGATAATGCTCGAGCGTCATCGTAGCGACGCTGTCGCCGTCGTTGACATCGCGCACCACACCGACAAAACTGGCAATGGCGCCGATTTTGGGATTATCGCGGCGCAGCGCAGCTATTTCCGCGTTGATATCGAAATCCTGTTCCTGAACACGGACACTCATACGGCTAGCCTCCGGTTACCGGCGGGAAAAAAGCCACTTCATCGCCATCCTTCAGCGGCGTCTCCGACCTTGCCACATCCTGGTTTACGGCCGCCCGCAGATTTCGCGCTGGCGCCATCTCCTCCGCCCACGCCCCTCCACGCTTCGCCAGATGACTGCGCAAAGCTGCCAGCGTAGCGGCGGTCTCAGGCAAATCAATCTGCTCACGGTCAACCCCCAACGCTTCGCGCAAGCGCGCAAAATACAAAAGCGTGATCATTGTTCGCCTCCGTGAGACTCGGCATGCGTCAGGATGAAGTCGGCAATTGGGTGCGGCGCGCTGAGGTCAAACTGCGGCAATCTGGTATCTACCTTTGCATCGCTGGCAACGGCGACGATGTTGTCATCATGCGGATGCAGCATGGATTCACCGGTCTGCGCACGATAGATTTCCAGCTTGGGAATAATTGCGTGCTTGAAACCCTCGACCAGCAGCAAATCACAGGGTGACAACTGCCTGATCTGCTCGTGCAGTCCTGGCTCGGGCGCCCCGTGCAGCTCGTGCATCAGCGCCCAGCGCCGAGACGATGTCACCAGTACTTCGGTGCATCCGGCATGGCGATGACGATAGGAATCTTTGCCCGCCTGATCGACGTCGAACGTGTGATGGGCATGCTTAATCAGCGACACCTGCAAACCCTTCTGCACGAACAGCGGAATCAGTTTTTCGATTAGCGTGGTTTTTCCGCTGCCTGAATAACCGGCGAACCCGAAAATTCTCATGCCCTGCGCTCTCCTCTCCAACCGATTTTACCAGCGCATCACGCATACCCTACCGCGTGACGATCCAGCGCGATGGCCTTGATCAGCGCGTAGACCTGCATTCCGGGTCTGAGCTGCAGTTCATCGCAAGACTGCCTGGTGATGCGGGCAACGATTACTGCTCCTCCCGCATCCAGCGTAATTTCGGCCATTGATCCCGCGCTGCCGGCAATCCCCGAAACCCGGCACGGCAACATGTTGCGGAACGTGGTCCCCGCAGGCAACTGCAGCGCCAGCGCGACATCGCGGGCACGGATGCGCACGCGCACTGACTCGCCGGGCAAAGCATCCAGATCGGCGGCATATAGACTTCCGCCTGAAAATCGCAGTTCGGCCAGACCATACTGCAAATCATGCACCGCAACTTGCGCATCGATCACTGCACCGCCCTCGTAGCGACCCGTAAGTGGACGCAGTGCGGTATCACTCATGATAAAAGCCGTCGGTCCGCTAGCTTCCACGCGACCCTCTGAGAGCAGTACGACGTTATTCGCCAATCGCACCACCTCTTCGACGGCGTGACTGACATAAATCATCGGCAAGTCGAATTCGTCACGCAACAGTTC
>JAYOED010000073.1:5124-10429 GCA_038106575.1 Burkholderiales bacterium | reverse complement strand
CGTCCGAGTATGCGTTCACGCAGACTCTCAACCACCTCGCCACCTTCAATCAAGGCCTTCATCACAACGCCCTGTTCCGTACCGCAATCTTCCTCCGTCACCACCAGATCCTGGGTCACGTCGACCAGACGTCGGGTCAGATAACCCGAGTTCGCCGTCTTCAGCGCGGTGTCGGCCAGACCCTTGCGGGCGCCGTGAGTTGAAATGAAATACTGCAGCACGTTCAAACCTTCGCGGAAGTTCGCTGTGATAGGAGTTTCGATGATTGAACCGTCAGGTTTTGCCATCAGACCGCGCATACCGGCGAGCTGCCTGATCTGCGCAGCAGAACCGCGGGCACCGGAATCGGCCATCATGTAAATCGAGTTGAACGACTCCTGCATCACCGGCTGACCCTTCTTGTCCTGCCGCGACTTCCATTCGCCGGCCTTGACATCCCATTCAGTGACAGGCTCTACGCCGAGTTGCTCCATCATCGCCTTCGCGACGAAGTCACCGGCACGACCCCAGATGTCTACCACCTTGTTGTAACGCTCACCCTGTGTAACCAGGCCGGAGGTGTATTGTTTCTCAATCTCTTGAACTTCCTTTTCTGCCTCGACAATGATGTCGTTCTTCTGCTGCGGCACCAGCATGTCATCAACGGCAATCGACAACCCGGCACGGGTCGCCATTGAAAAGCCGTTGTACATCAGTTTGTCGGCAAAAATCACCGTTTCCCGCAAACCACAGCGCCGGAAGCTGGCGTTGATGATCTTCGAAATTTCTTTCTTTTTAAGGGCCTTGTTGATGAATTCAAACGGCAGGCCGTGCGGCAATATCTCAGAAAGCAAGGCCCGGCCAACAGTGGTCTGATAGCGCGTCATCCGCTCCCGTTTGGAGCCGTCCTCATTGATGTCGGTTTCCTTGATCCGGACATGAATGCGAGCGTTGATATCGACCTGACCCGTCTCGTAAGCCCGCGATACTTCCGCAACATTGATGAATTTTGAATCTTCACCGCGGGCGCCCTGTTTTTCCCGGGTGATGTAGTACAGGCCGAGCACGATGTCCTGCGAAGGCACAATGATAGGATCGCCGTTGGCAGGGGATAGCACGTTGTTCGACGACAGCATCAGCGTGCGTGCTTCCATCTGCGCTTCCAGCGACAACGGCACGTGCACGGCCATCTGGTCACCGTCAAAGTCGGCATTGAATGCTGCACAGACCAGGGGATGCAGCTGAATAGCCTTGCCCTCAATAAGTACCGGCTCGAAGGCCTGAATGCCGAGACGATGCAGGGTGGGCGCGCGGTTCAGCATCACCGGGTGCTCGCGGATCACTTCTTCGAGAATGTCCCAGACAATCGGTTCTTCGCTTTCGACCATGCGCTTGGCTGCCTTGATCGTCGTGGCCAACCCCATAACTTCCAACTTGTTGAAAATGAACGGCTTAAAAAGCTCCAGCGCCATTTTTTTCGGCAGCCCGCACTGATGCAGCTTCAGTTGTGGGCCAACTACGATCACCGAACGCCCTGAATAGTCAACACGCTTGCCGAGCAGGTTCTGGCGGAAACGGCCGCCTTTGCCCTTGATCATGTCAGCCAGTGACTTCAGCGGGCGCTTGTTGGCACCGGTCATCGCCTTGCCTCGACGACCATTGTCGAGCAGTGAGTCCACCGCTTCCTGCAGCATGCGCTTCTCGTTGCGCACGATGATCTCGGGGGCTTTTAGTTCTAGCAGGCGCTTCAAACGGTTATTCCGGTTGATCACCCGCCTATACAGGTCATTCAGATCGGAGGTCGCGAAACGCCCGCCGTCCAGCGGTACCAGCGGACGCAATTCCGGCGGAAGCACCGGCAGCACTTCCATAATCATCCAGTCGGGCTTTATACCTGACTTCTGGAAAGCCTCAAGCACCTTCAGGCGCTTGGCGATTTTCTTGATCTTGGTTTCGGAACTGGTAGCTTCCAGGTCCTTACGCAGGACCTCGATTTCGTAATTCAGGTCGAGACTGCGCAGCAGCGAGCGTACGCCTTCAGCACCCATTGCGGCGCTGAAGTCGTCACCCAACTCCTCGACCTGCTTGAGATAGTCGTCCTCGGTCATGAGTTGGCAGCGCTTCAGCGGCGTCATACCGGGATCGGTGACCACATAGGCTTCGAAATAAAGAACGCGCTCGATATCGCGCAGCGTCATGTCGAGCACCATGCCCAGACGAGAAGGCAACGATTTCAGGAACCAGATGTGCGCAACGGGGCTCGCCAGCTCTATGTGCCCCATGCGCTCGCGACGTACTTTGGATAAGGTCACTTCTACGCCGCATTTCTCGCAGATCACGCCGCGATGCTTCAGCCTCTTGTACTTGCCGCACAGGCATTCGTAATCCTTGGTTGGCCCAAAAATCTTAGCGCAGAAGAGACCGTCACGTTCAGGTTTGAACGTACGGTAATTGATGGTTTCGGGTTTCTTGACCTCACCGTAAGACCATGAGCGTATCTTTTCAGGCGAAGCGAGTCCGATCTTGATGGCGTCGAACTCTTCTTCCTGCGTAACCTGTTTGAACAAATCAAGCAGTGCTTTCATCGCAAACTCCTACGTAATCAATCTGTGCTGCGCTGTTCGGTGCAAGCGACGGGAAAACTACGCTCCCGCCGTGCTCTCATCAATGCATCAATAACGGTTGTGATCGAGGTCAATGTCGATTGCCAGTGACCGGATTTCTTTGACCAGCACGTTGAACGATTCCGGCATGCCGGCCTCGATTCGATGGTCACCCTTGACGATGGATTCATAGACCTTGCGTCGGCCTTCGGTATCGTCCGATTTGACCGTCAACATCTCCTGCAGCACGTATGCCGCACCATAGGCTTCCAACGCCCACACCTCCATCTCGCCGAAACGCTGACCGCCAAACTGGGCCTTGCCGCCCAGCGGCTGCTGGGTCACCAGGCTGTATGGTCCGGTCGAGCGTGCGTGCATCTTGTCATCGACCAGATGATGCAGTTTTAGCATATGCATGTATCCAACCGTAACCGGGCGCTCGAACGCATCGCCGGTTCGCCCGTCATACAGGGTCACCTGCGTCTTGCTTGGGGTGAATCCCAGCTTGCTGGTATGCGGATCATCGGCGGGATATGCGATGTCGAGCATCTGCTTGATCTCGACCTCAGTCGCACCGTCGAAGACCGGGGTTGCGAACGGCACGCCATTGCGCAGATTGGAAGCCAGCTCGACGACCTCCCCATCATTAAGTGACCTCAGATCAGCCGGCTTGCCGCTGGCGTTGTAGACCTTGTCGAGCAACTTGCGCACTTCGGCAACCTTGGCTTGCGATTTCAGCATCTCGCCGATTCGGATACCGAGACCCTTAGCAGCCCAACCCAGATGGGCTTCCAGAATCTGCCCGACGTTCATCCGCGACGGCACGCCCAGCGGATTGAGCACGATGTCGACCGGGGTGCCATCCGCCATGTGCGGCATATCCTCCACAGGCGTGATCTTTGATATCACGCCCTTGTTGCCGTGACGGCCGGCCATCTTGTCGCCAGGCTGCAACTGGCGTTTGACCGCCAGATAAACCTTGACCATTTTTTGCACGCCGGGCGGCAGTTCATCGCCGCTGGTGAGCTTCTTTTTCTTCTCGTCGTAGGCCTTGTCGAACTGCAGCTTGGTCTGGGCAAGACCTTCCTTAATCTGCTCCATCTGGGCCGCAGATTCTTCGTTCGCCAGCCGGATGTCGAACCAGCTGTGACGCTCGACCTCGGCCAAGTAGGCCTTGGTGATCTTCGAACCTTTGGCAAGCTTTTTCGGACCACCATTGGCGGTCTTGCCCGTCAATAGGCGCTCCAGCCGTTCGAAAGCGTCATTCTCGACGATACGCAGCTGGTCGCCCAGATCCTTTTTGTAACGCTTCAGCTCGTCATCGATGATCTGCTGGGCACGCTTATCGCGTTCAATACCTTCACGGGTGAATACCTGGACGTCGATCACCGTCCCGGACATGCCCGAAGGCACACGCAGGCTGGTATCTTTAACATCAGAGGCTTTTTCACCGAAGATTGCCCTCAGTAGCTTCTCTTCCGGTGTCAGTTGGGTTTCACCTTTGGGGGTTACCTTGCCGACCAATACATCACCGGCCTCGACCTCGGCACCGATATGAATGATGCCTGACTCATCAAGATGGCCCAGTTGCGACTCGGAAAGATTCGAAATGTCACGGGTGATTTCCTCGGGCCCGAGCTTCGTGTCACGCGCAACCACCGAGAGCTCCTCGATATGGATAGAGGTGAAGCGGTCATCAGCCACCACGCGCTCCGAGATCAGGATCGAGTCCTCAAAGTTGTATCCGTTCCAGGGCATGAAAGCGACCAGCATGTTTTGGCCCAGCGCCAGTTCACCCATGTCTGTCGATGCGCCGTCGGCAATGACGTCATTACGGGCGATTTGGTCGCCCACCTTCACCAGTGGACGCTGGTTGATGTTGGTGTTCTGGTTGGACCGCTGATATTTCACCAGGTTGTAGATGTCCACGCCAACGTCGCCCGCCGAGGTCTCGTCGTCGTTGACCCTGATCACGATACGACCGGCATCCACGTAATCGACGACCCCGCCGCGGCGCGCCTGCACCGCAGTGCCGGAGTCCACGGCAACAGTACGTTCCAGCCCGGTGCCTACCAGCGGTTTTTCAGCGCGAAGACAGGGCACTGCCTGGCGCTGCATGTTGGAACCCATCAACGCGCGGTTCGCATCGTCGTGCTCGAGGAACGGAATCAGCGAGGCAGCCACTGATACCGCCTGCGCAGGGGCCACATCCATGTACTCGATGCGATCGGGAGCCGACAGAGCAAACTCGTTATGGTGACGGCAGGACACGAGTTCGTCGGTAAAGCGTCCGCTCTTGTCGAGCGCGGCATTCGCCTGCGCAATGACGAATTTGCCTTCCTCGATTGCCGAAAGATAATGGATCTCGTCGGTAACCTTGCTGTCATTGACCTTGCGGTAAGGGGTCTCCAGAAAACCGTACTGGTTGGTGCGGGCATAAATCGCCAGAGAATTGATCAGGCCGATGTTCGGACCTTCTGGCGTTTCGATCGGGCAGACGCGCCCGTAGTGGGTCGGGTGCACGTCGCGCACCTCGAAACCGGCGCGCTCGCGCGTCAGGCCGCCCGGACCCAGTGCCGAAACCCGGCGCTTGTGAGTAATTTCCGACAGCGGGTTGGTCTGGTCCATGAATTGCGACAGCTGCGATGATCCAAAAAATTCACGGATCGCCGCTGATACTGGCTTGGCATTGATCAGATCGTGCGGCATCAGGTTTTCGGATT
>JAYOED010000073.1:0-5114 GCA_038106575.1 Burkholderiales bacterium | reverse complement strand
CTGCACGCTCGACACGCACCAGGCCGGCGCGAAACTGGTTCTCCGCTAGTTCGCCGACCGAACGCACACGACGGTTGCCGAGGTGATCGATATCGTCGATTTCTCCCTTGCCGTTGCGCAATTCGACCAGAATCCGGATCACGGCAACAATGTCATCAGGTGAGAGAGTGCCGGCACCTTCCAGCTCAGGGCGACCGACACGGCGATTGAATTTCATACGACCAACGGCCGATAGGTCGTAACGATCTGCCGAGAAAAACAGTCCGTTAAACAGGGTTTTTACGGCGTCTTCGGTAGGCGGTTCGCCCGGGCGCATCATCCGGTAGATCGCGACCAGCGACGCAAGTTGATCAGCGGTCTCATCGATGCGCAGAGTCTGCGAAATATACGGTCCCTGGTCTAGATCGTTGGTATAGATGGTCTCGACAGTGCCGATCCCGGCCTCGCGCAGCTTGTTCAGCAACTCTTCGGTGATCTCGTCGTTGGCGTTGGCAACAAGCTCACCGGTCAACTTGTCAATTACGTTGTGCGCCAGCGCACGTCCAATCACAAAATCTTCGGGCACATCGAGACGCTTGAGCCCGGCTACCTCCATGTCACGCACGTGCTTGACCGTGATCCGCTTGTCCTTGGCGACAATCAGCTTGCCGCCCTTGGTCGTAATGTCGAAACGGGCAGTTTCACCGCGCATGCGTTCGGGTTTCAGTTCAAATTCGATGCCGCTCTTGGAAATATGGAACGTATCAAATACGAAGAACTCCTTGAGAATCTGCTCGGCGGAAAATCCCAGAGCCTTGAGCAGAATCGTGACCGGCATCTTGCGACGGCGGTCGACGCGAAAATACAGGTAATCCTTGGCGTCGTATTCGAAGTCCAGCCAGGAACCGCGATAGGGAATAATGCGCGCTGAGAACAGCAGCTTGCCTGAAGAGTGGGTCTTGCCCCTATCGTGCTCGAAAAATACGCCCGGCGACCGGTGCAACTGGGAAACGATGACTCGCTCGGTACCATTGATCACAAACGAACCTGTAGTCGTCATCAGCGGGATTTCACCCATGTAGACTTCCTGCTCCTTAACCTCCTTGATTGTGGGCTTCGAGGCTTCCTTGTCCATGATCGTGAGGCGCACCTTCGCGCGCAGCGGTGCCGCAAATGTCAGACCGCGCTGCTGGCATTCCTTGACGTCAAACGGCGGCACGCCAAGCGCGTAGCTGACGAACTCAAGCCGCGCATTCTTGGAGTGGCTTTCGATGGGGAAAATGCTGGTGAAGGCTGCCTGCAACCCCTCGTTCCTGCGCGAACTGGCCTGCGTGAATTCCTGCAGGAATGCCGTATAGGATTCAATCTGGGTTGTCAGCAGGTAAGGCACCTGCAATACGCTCTCGCGTTTGGCGAAACTCTTGCGAATGCGTTTCTTTTCGGTGAATGAATAAGCCATGTCCACTCCAGAGCAGAGTCAGAAAGTCAAATGTTGCAGGTCACAATCACGGAAACCGCGGTATGACCTGACACTTTCAACCTTCATGCAACAGTCAAAAGGCGCCGGCCGGCGGAATACCGCCGTCCGGCACGGTTTCCCGCAATTACTTAATTTCTGCAGTGCCGCCCGCCTCGGTGATCTGCTTGGCGATAGCATCCGCGTCGGCTTTTGAAACGCCTTCCTTGATGGGTTTTGGCGCACCGTCGACCAGATCCTTGGCTTCCTTGAGGCCAAGACCGGTCACTGCACGGACCACCTTGATGACGTTGACCTTGTTGGCCCCGGCATTGGTCAGGTTGACGGTGAATTCGGTCTTCTCTTCCGACGCGGCGGCAGCACCCCCGCCGGCGGCGGGGGCAGCCACAGCAACGGCAGCAGCTGCCGAGACGCCGAATTTGTCTTCCATGTCCTTGATAAGCTGGGACAGCTCGAGCACCGTCATGTTGGCGATGGCATCGAGTACTTCTGCTTTGGCAACAGCCATGTTGTTCTCCTGAATCAAAAATATCAATTAAAACAATTGGTTAGTAATTTCGGTGAGCTTGGCCCTACAGCCATGAACTCACGCGGCCTGCTTTTCTTTCTGATTGCGCACGGCAGCCAGCGTCCGCACGAACTTGCCCGGCACCTCGTTGAGGGTGCGGACAAATTTTGCGACCGGCGCCTGCATGGTTCCCAACAAGGAAGCGATCAACTCCTGACGACTGGGCATCTTGGCGAGCGCAGCTATTTCCTTGACGCTCATCACGACATTTGGCATAGCACCGCCCTTGATCACGAGACGCTCGTTTTCCTTGGAAAACTCGTGCAGCAACTTGGCGGCAGCAACCGGGTCGCTTGAAATGCCGTAGGCTAGCGGACCAACCATCTGGTCAGCCAGTGCCTTGAACGGCGTATCGGCGACGGCGCGGCGCGCCAAGGTATTTTTCAGAACGCGGAAATACACGCCCGAGTCGCGCGCCTTCTTGCGCAACGCAGTCATGTCACCCACGGGCAGGCTGCGGTACTCTGCGAGTACGATGGTCTGGGCCTGCGCAACCTGCGCGCTGACTTCGGCCACCACCGCTTGCTTCTGCTCCAGATTAAGACTCAAGGTCGTTCTCCGTTAAACGTTAAACGATGCCGGCAAACACCAAACCCGGGGACGGGTTACCGTTATGCGGTTTTGAATCCCCTTAACTTCGTTTTGCACTTGCCGCTCCTGCTGCTACACGGCGACCAATGATCCAGGAGTCAACATGAACATGTCTGACCTGTTTCGGGCACACCGTCTGCGTAGGACTTCAGTTTCCGACCGCGCTGTTCTGCGGCCTTCTTCCAAAAATTAAACCTCTCGGTACCTACGGTCTTTGACACCCCGCCGGCGATACTCATCCGACAGCCCAAAGTTCCAGCCCTGCGCATCGCGCGGGGACTTCAATTACTGTTGCTGCTGCGCGAAGCTCGACTGGTCGACACGCACACCCGGACCCATCGTGCTTGATACAGCAATCTTTCTCAGATAAATGCCTTTGACACCGGTCGGACGCGCCTTGTTCACGGCATCGATCAGCGCGCGGAGATTTTCTTCTAGCGCATCGATCGTGAACGAAGCACGACCGATCGTGCATTGAACAATGCCCGCCTTGTCGGCCCGGTACTGCACCTGACCGGCCTTGGCGTTCTTGACCGCCAGCGTCACATCCTGGGTCACAGTACCCACTTTCGGATTCGGCATCAGACCGCGCGGTCCAAGCACTTGGCCCAGTTGCCCGACCACGCGCATGGCATCCGGAGTGGCAATGACCACGTCAAAATCCATCTTGCCGCCCTTGATCTCGGCGGCCAGATCGTCGAAGCCAACCAAATCGGCACCGGCATCTTTAGCCTGTTGGGCCTTGTCGCCCTGGGCGAAAACAGCAACGCGTACAGATTTGCCAGTGCCCTGCGGCAGCACAACCGATCCGCGCACAGTCTGGTCAGATTTCTTGGCATCGATGCCAAGATTGATTGCCACATCGACCGCTTCGTTGAACTTAGCGGTGGCGCTTTCCTTGACGAGCTGGAGTGCATCCTTCAGCGGATAGAGCTTGTCACGGCTGACCTTGGCGCGAACCGCTTTATAACGCTTGGAAATGTTGGACATTTACACGCCCTCCACTTCTACGCCCATGCTGCGGGCACTGCCTGCGATGGTACGCACTGCGGCGTCGAGATCAGCCGCAGTGAGGTCGGGCATTTTTGCCTTGGCGATTTCCTCAACTTGTGCACGCGTAATCTTGCCCACCTTGTCGGTATGGGGACGCGCACTGCCACTTTCGATCTTGGCCGCCTTCTTGATCAATATCGACGCCGGCGGCGTCTTCATGATGAAGGTGAAGCTCTTGTCCTGATAGGCCGTGATCACCACGGGCACCGGCAACCCGGGCTCCATTTTCTGCGTGGCGGCATTGAACGCCTTACAGAATTCCATGATGTTCAGGCCGCGCTGACCGAGCGCGGGACCAATGGGCGGCGACGGATTCGCCTTGCCCGCTGGCACTTGCAGCTTGATGAAGCCGACGACTTTCTTTGCCATCTCTGCTCTCCTTGCGGGTGCAAACGGATGCCGTTCAGCGGCCCCTCCCCGGGGTTAAAAAACTCAGGCCTTTTCGACCTGACCGAAATCCAGTTCGACCGGCGTTGACCGGCCAAAAATCGTTACCGACACGCGCAGCTTGCTCTTGTCGTAATTGACGTCTTCCACGTTGCCGTGAAAATCGGCAAAAGGACCGTCCTTCACGCGCACCGCCTCGCCAACCTCGAACAACACCTTGGGCCGTGGTTTCTCCACACCTTCCTGAATCTGGTTCAGGATGTTCTGTACTTCCTTTTCAGAGATCGGGGTCGGCTTAGTCGCCGTGCCGCCGACAAACCCCGTTACCTTGGCTGTATTCTTCACCAGGTGCCACGACTCGTCAGTCATGTCCATTTCGACCAGCACGTAGCCCGGAAAAAACTTGCGTTCGCTGATGCTCTTCTGGCCGCTTTTCATTTCGACCACTTCCTCGACCGGCACCAGGATCTGGCCGAATTGTTCCTGCATACCGGCGCTACGAATACGGTCGAGCAATGCGCGTTGGACGCTTTTTTCAAAGCCTGAATACGCGTGCACGACATACCATTTCTTGCTCATCATTCACCGCCGATCAGCTTTTGCACAACCCATAACAGGATCGCATCCACCATCCACAGAAACAGCGCCATCACCAGAACAAACACGAACACGATTGCAGTGGCCTGCAGGGTTTCATTCCGCGTCGGCCATACCACTTTGCGGGTTTCTGCGGCCGACTCTTGGGCGAATGCAAACAGACTCTGCCCGAGTGCGGATGTCCACAGCACCGCCGCACCGGCACCAAGCCCCACGAGCACCGCGGCAAGCCGGATCACGGTTGCGCTCTCCTGCAGGTAATAAAACCCTGCCACGCCGGCAACCACCAGCAACACCGCTACTGCAACCTTGATCTTGTCCACTATCGCAACCGCCCCGCACTTTCCCGGGTCAGCCGTGCTTGCGCCCGACTGACCTGAATTTCGTTACGCCTGTTTGGCAGGCCAGGAGGGAATCGAACCCCCAACCTTCGGTTTTGGAGACCGACGCTCTGCCAATTGA
>JAYOED010000128.1:0-1585 GCA_038106575.1 Burkholderiales bacterium | reverse complement strand
CTGCAATGGTGCCGATGCTGGCGTTTGTCTACGCCGCCAAGGGTTTCGATGACAGCCAAGTCGTGCATCTCGCGCTGGGCACCTCCATGGCGACAATGCTGTTTACTTCGGTATCCAGCGTACGTGCGCACCACCGCCACCGTGCCGTGAACTGGCAAATCGTCAAACGCATGGCTCCGGGCATCCTCGTCGGCACCTTCGGTGGCGCACTGCTTGCCAGTGCACTCAACGTCAGGCTGCTGACCGTAGTATTCACGCTGTTGATCTACTACATCTCCGCGCAAATGCTTTTCGGCCGCAAGCCCGTTCCGGGTGCGGCCCGGCTGACAACGGGCGGAATGAACCTTGCAGCCTCAATGATCGGCACTCTTTCCAGCCTTACTGCCACCGGCGGCGCTGCGCTGGTTGTCGCCTATCTGGTCAAGCGTGACATCCGGGTGCACGAAGCCATCGGCACCGCTGCCGCTATCGGCTGGCCACTGGCGGTGGCAGGAACCGCAGGATACATTCTGACCGGCATCGGCCAGCCAGGCTTGCCGGAATTCAGTCTCGGCTATATTTATGGTCCCGGCCTCGCCGGCATCGTCATTGCCAGCATGCTGCTGGCTCCGCTTGGCGCAAGGCTCGCCCACCGCACACCGGGCGCCACCCTGAAGAAGATTTTCGCGGTGGTGCTGTTCCTGCTTGCCACTAAAATGCTGATCAGTTTTTTCTAACCTGCCAGCAAGACCGCTCAAACAGCGCCGGATGCCTTCAGCGCAGCGATTTCTGCGTCCGTTTTCTTCAGCACTTTTCGCAGTATTTCGTCCGTGTGCTGACCCACTGTGGGGGGCGGAATCTCGTGATTCAAAGGCGTACCGGAAAACTTAATCGGACTCGCAACTAGCGGCACTTTGCCCGCAGCTGCATGCGGTAATTCTATTTTCATGCCGCGCGCTAAGACCTGTGGCTCCTCGAATACTTCCTTGATGCTGTTGATCGGACCGTTTGCAACACCTGCATCATCGAGCAGCTTGACCCATTCTTTGGTAGTGAGCTGCTCGAACACCGCATTAAGCAGCCTGGTAATCTCGGTGCGGTTTTTCACACGTTCGGCGTTGGTGGCAAAACGCGGATCCTTCGGCAAATCTGCGCACCCGGCGGCATCGCAGAACTTGTTAAACAGGTTGTCATTGCCGCAGGCCAGGATGATGGCGCCGTCCTTCGTCTTGAAGGTCTGGTAGGGCACGATGTTGGGATGCGCATTGCCGATGCGCGACGGAGATTCACCAGTAGCAAAGTAATTCATCGCCTGGTTGGCAAGGAATGCGACACAGCTATCGAGCAGCGCGACGTCGATCCACTGTCCCCTGCCGGTCACTGCGCGGTTGGCCAGCGCCGCGCAGATAGCGATTGTCGCGTACATACCCGTGGTCATATCGATGATCGGAATGCCGACGCGCTGGGGCCCGCCGCCAGGCAGCCCGTCGGCCTCGCCGGTAATACTCATCAGACCGCCCATGCCCTGCGCCATGAAATCGTAGCCGGGACGGTCCTTGTACGGGCCGGTCTGACCGAAACCAGTGACCGAACAGTAGATCAGTCC
>JAYOED010000072.1:6232-10530 GCA_038106575.1 Burkholderiales bacterium | reverse complement strand
TGATCTTGGGCTTGCCGACATAAAACATGCGCGACGAATCGCCGTGCCAGCCGTCAACAATGGGGGTGACGTCGATGTTGACGATGTCGCCGTCCGCCAGTTTCTTGGCGTCATCGGGGATGCCGTGGCAGACGACATGGTTGACCGACGTGCAGACGGAGCGTGGGTAACCACGGTAACCGAGCGGCGCGGAAATGCCCCCACGTTCAGCGACAAAGTCATGGCAAAGGCGGTCCACCTCTCCGGTGGAAATGCCGGGGCGCACGTAAGGTGTGATGTAATCCAGCAATTCCGCCGCCATGCGCCCGGCCTTGCGCATGCCCGCGAAGGCCGCGGTATCGTGCAGGCGAATTTGCGCTCGCGCACGCCCCCGGGTCGGCGGGCTTTCATTGTCGGAGCGGCGAACTTCCATATCGTTCATCGAGTGACCTTAACCACTGCGGCCCATCGGGGGCCAGCCAAAATATCTAGATAGCGATCCGCAGGGGCGTTTCCAAGCGGATACTCGTCGTTCGTATGGCGCAGACGTAGCATAATATGCCGACGCCTGCGTCGCGGGCCTCACTAAGGGCGTCGGCGTAGGCCGGATCAATGTCCCCGGCCACGGTGAAGGCATCGCAATCGCGGCGCTGGACGACATACAGCATGCTGGCCGGGGTGCCGGCGCGGACGAGGTTGGTCAGTTCAATTAGGTGCTTGGTGCCGCGCGCCGTAACCGAATCGGGGAAGGCGGCGAACTTTCCCCGTTTGAGTGTGACGTTCTTGACCTCCAGGTAATGCGGTTGACCCCGTTCCCCGGAGAGCAGGAAATCGACCCGGGAATTGGTGCCATAGGCGACCTCCCGCCGGATCTCGGGGTAGGCGGCAAGCTCCTTGATGATGCCGTTGGCCAGCGCTTCTTCGACGATCCGGTTGGGCAATCCGGCGTTGATGCCGACCAGTTGGCGGCCGACGCGCACCAGTTCCCAGCTATAGGCAAGCTTGCGCTTGGGGTTGTCGGACTTGGACAGCCACACCTCCATACCCGGTTCGGCAAGACCGGTCATGGCGCCAGGGTTGGCAACATGGGCGGTGAGGTGCTCGCCGGAATCCAGTTCGACATCCGCCAGGAACCGTTTGTAGCGCTTGATCAGGCGCCCGCGAACAAGAGGTGAAGAAAATTTCATGGCGCGCAGCCTAGCGGGCCGTGCGCAGGGGTGCAATCAGGAGGCTTTGGCGGGTTTGGCGAACTGTTCGGCGAACGCGCTTGCCGGAAGCGGCTTGGCCAGGAAATATCCCTGCACTTCGTCACAGCCGATTTGACGAAGGAACTGCAGCTGTTTTTCGGTTTCCACGCCTTCGGCAACGACCTTGAGGCGGAGCGAGTGTGCCATGGCCAGAATTGCCTGAACGATGGCGGCATCTTCGGGGTTCTCGGTGATATCCTTGACGAAGACCCGATCAATCTTGAGATAATCCAGCGGAAAGCGCTTCAGGTGACCGAGCGACGAATAGCCGGTGCCGAAATCGTCGATTGAAATAGCGACACCCATGTTGTGCAGCAGACACAGGGTGACCACGGCGTCGTCGGGGTCGTGCATCAGCGAACTCTCGGTAATTTCCAGCGAGAGGTATTTCGCATCAAGCTTCGTCAGTTCAAGCGTATCAGTCACCGTCTTTAGCATGCTTTCCTGGTGGAACTGCCGGCTCGATAGGTTGACGGAGACCACCATTGGCTTGCCGCCGGCATCGATCCACGCCTTGTTCTGGCGGCAGGCCTCGCGCAATACCCATTCACCGATGGGGACGATCAGACCGTTTTCCTCGGCTATGGGGATGAACCGGGCGGGAGGCACCAGGCCCAGTTCCGCATGCTGCCAGCGCACCAGGGCTTCGAAGCCCACCACCTCACCAGTGCTGCAATTCATCTGCGGCTGGTAATGCAGCACCAGTTCGTCACGTTCCAGCGCACGGCGCAAATCGTTTTCGAGCGACAGCCGTTCGACCGTCGTTGCATTCATGCCGAAGGTATAGAACTGAAAATGATTGCGGCCTTCTTCCTTGGCCCGGTACATCGCCACGTCGGCATTGGTGATCAGGGTGTTTTTATCGAGTCCGTCGTTGGGGAACAGGCTGATACCGATGGACGCGGTAACGAAAGCCTCATGGCCTTCGATGACGATGGGGCAGCTCAACTGACGGGTAATCTTGTTGGCGACCTTGGCCGCATCCTGGGCGCCCTTGACGCCGGTCAGCACGACAACGAACTGGTCACCGCCGAGGCGCGCAAGGGTATCGCTTTCGCGGATACAAGTTTGAACCTGTTCGGCGACATTACACAGCAACTTGTCGCCGAATGCGTGACCAACCAGCTTGAATCGATCCAGATCGAGGAGCAGCAGTGCCACCATGGTCTGCTGGCGGGTCGCCGCAGCGATGGATTGGGTCAGACGATCAAGCAGAAGTTCGCGGTTGGGCAGGTGTGTCAGCGTGTCGTAATGGAGCAGGGCCTGGAGGCGCTGCTCGGTCCTTTTGCGCTCCATGGCAAAACGAATGGCGCGGACCAAGGCCCGTCCGTCGGTGTTGGCGCGGACAAGGTAATCCTGCGCACCCGCATTCAGGGCTTCCACGGCTGCCATTTGGTCTTCATCATCGGAGAGAATGATGATCGGCGTCTCGTGCAAAAGTTCGTTAATGGTATGGACCGACTTGCTGCTGGGCATATTGGACTTATGCAAATCAAGGACGACGGCGTCGAACGCGGCATCCTTGGTCGAGCGCACCGCTTCTGCGAGATGGGTCACGCTGTCGACGGTACTACCTACGGCGCCGCCATCGGCGAGCATGCCTTCGATCAGTTGGCGCTCGGACGGACCGTCACCAACCAGCAGTACGGAAAGACTTTCTTGTGCCGGCGAGTGCGGAACTTCTGGCTGGTGGAATCCAGCATGTTCGGCAATCTTTGAAGAGAATTTGCCATGCCCAGACGCATTCCTTGCGTTCATCCCCCGCCTCGGACCTGATTGGAGAATGGTCACTGTTGTGGCCCGGGCGACAAATCGTCACCGCCCTGTCCTGGCCTTACTGTTAGGCTCGCCGCATCCGCTTAAGCCCTGCCCCTAAAGGAATAGGGCGGCGAAACGGCAAAATACTTATATAAATGGAATATCATTTAAGTCGTTTCCAATTGCTTAAGGGCGGAAGGCCTGCCGGGACAAAAAAACGAGGAAATTCAAGGCATGCGGTCGGTTGCAGGGAGGATCAGGGGAAAGAAATGACGGGTACGGCAACTCACCATGGCTCGGGCCGAATTTATACGGCGGCACTGGTCATTATCGGCAACGAGGTGCTTTCTGGCCGCACCCGGGACGCCAATACGGCGTTCCTGGCGGAACGGCTCAATGCCCAGGGCATCCGGCTGGTAGAGGTGCGGATCGTGCGGGACGAGTATGCCGCCATTGCCGAGGCGGTAAATATTCTCCGCGCGCGGGTGGATTACCTGTTCACGACCGGTGGGATCGGCCCCACCCATGATGACATCACTTCGGAAGCCATTGCCCGGGCTTTCGGTGTCAAACTGATCGAGCATCCCGAAGCCATCGCCCGACTGACGCGGCATTATGCCTCAAGCGATTTCACACCTGCCCGACGGCGTATGGCCTGCGTACCTGAAGGCGCCACGCTGATAGACAACCCGGTCAGTGCCGCGCCGGGATTTCGGATGGAGAATGTGCGGGTTATGGCCGGGGTTCCCAAGATTATGCAGGCCATGTTCGATGGCATTGCCCATGAATTGACGGGCGGGGCGCCGCTCTTGTCGCGGACGGTTCGCGTCAATCTTCCCGAGGGCCGCATTGCCGAAAGCCTGGGCAAGCTGCAACAGCAGTTTGCCGAAATCGAGATCGGAAGCTATCCGCACATGAATGCAAATGGACCGAATGTGCGGGTTGTAATGCGCGGCATAGATAAAGAGACGCTTGATACGCTGGTTGGGGCCTTGATCGCGGTGCTCGCCGAGCTTGGGGGGAAGGCCGAAGAAGTGGATATTAACGCGCGTTGAACCGCAGTCTTCAGCAGCGGCGATAGCGGCGGTGCTCGATGACGGTACCGATAATACGGCCCGGCCGTTCGTGATCCACGCGCAGGATCGGCCAATCTTCGTTCAGGGGAACCAGGTCGATCACGGGCCTGCCCTCGGAATCGTTCCCGCGCGGACGGTATTTTTTCAGGGTCGCGTGTTGTTGCGTGCGTGTGGGGTCGGCGGTGTGCCCCCGCGGCGGGGGGACCTGTGGTTCAAATATTGCCCTGTCGCCCTAGCG
>JAYOED010000072.1:0-6222 GCA_038106575.1 Burkholderiales bacterium | reverse complement strand
TCTTCCGTCAGTTTGGCGACGACGATGTCACCCGGCTGCGGGGTCACGTCTGGATCAATGATCACCTTGTCGCCTTCGCGGAACTCGGGCTCCATGCTCGTGCCGCGCACTATCAGGGCGAAAGTATTGGCGCTGATGCGCCGTTCTGTCATCAGGGCATCCATGCCGCGTCCGGAAGGGTAGGGATCCGTCACCGTGTCCCAGTTGCCGGCGGTGACGTAATCAATCACGGGCACCGGACGCCCCCGCGGACCTGGCGGTGTGTTGGTGGTCGAGGCGGTGGTTCCTATTCCCGCGGGACTACGCTGCCGGCAGGGGCTGGTTTCGTGAATGTCTGGGAGGATGGCGGTTTCATGACACTAGCTGCAAGCCAGGCCGCTTGTGCGTCGACACCGGGAACCTATTTTCCAACGGCGCACGTAGGTGCCATCACGCTCTACATTCACCCTGCATCAGGCGATCCGGCCGCCAACGGCCGTGTCTATGAAATTACCGCGAGGCCAACGGGCATCCACCTCACGGGTGCCGGCTGCACGGTGAAGGGCATCCACACCAGGCGTAATTTCAGCGAATCCGGCTCTTTGGTCATGGGGAATGGGGCGCAAATGATCGACGCTCGGGCGTCGGAGGGTGGAAAGCACAACGCCTTTTTCGCCTTCGGGCGGGTATATGGCTGCATTTTTGACGACGCGGCCTATAACGCATCGGGCAAGTTGTTGGTCGCATTTACCGATGTCGACAATCAGGGCGCCGTCGTTGAAGATTCGGCCTTCAGCCTGGCCCCGGGGCAAGCAGACAGCATGGCGGAATTTGTCACCGCCTTTACCTGCCATACACCTTCCGGTCAGAAATTCGCCAACGTTACCCTTCGCGGCAATACGGTGACCGATTTCAAATCCGCATCGATTTCGGGCGCGGATGTCACGAATTTCCATGTGTTGAACAACCAGTTGACGGATGCCGGCCCTATCGCGCCGGGGGCGAACAACGTCCAAATCGTTGTGCGCGGCAATCGTTCAAAGAATATTAACCGGGCGAGCATGGGTTTCATCACCAGTGCCGTTCCCGCGAACTATACGATCAGCGGCAACCTGATCTGTCGCAATGCCGCTGCGGGTACGGTGATTTCACTAACGGGCAGTGCCACTGTCGTGACGGTGGAAGACAATATCGCTTCAATCAATACAAGCGGTGGATTCCCCCGGGTGTGGTTGGAGGTCAACGATGGAACGTTGGTCTACAACCGCAACACGGTGGAAGAACTGAATAATGGGCTTTCCGGTTTTATGCGCCTTGGCGAAAGCGGGACGGTTTCCTACGCCGGGGACAACAATCACTGGGGACCGGACAGTACGCAATTCAGGTTCGACGCCGTGGATTACAACCTGGCGGGCTGGAAGTCGGCTACTGGCCAGGATGGGAATTCCGACGCCATCGCCGATGGCTCAGTAGCCTGTGCCTGAGTATTTCGGAGGCAAGACCAATGAAATGTGTGTCGCACAATGAATTGTATGAACGAATCGGCGCCTTGCATGCACGCATGAATAATGTTGAGCACAGTATCCAAATGATCGCGGCTAATCTGGATCAGCTTACGGCCGCGGCGAATTTGGGGCGCGGTGCATGGTGGGGGGCAACCAAGGCAGGCGGGCTCGTCATCGTCCTGTTGGGAGGATTGGGCTGGGTATGGACCTAGGTCCGACCGTTGATAGAGGGTTGGAAAGGGCCATGATTGACGTTCGCCAGTTTCGATTCACGGTGGTGCGGCCCGTCTTGCACCACCTGGATCTTTGGTCACAGTCGGCGGAGAACCTTTTGCTGGGGACTGCCGTGCAGGAATCCGGCCTCGCGCATTTGCGTCAGTTGGGGCAGGGTCCGGCGCTGGGGCTTTATCAGGTCGAACCAGTCACCGAACGTGATGTGCATCTGAATTTTCTAAAATACAGGCCTCATCTTTCCTTGCTGGTCAACGAGTTGCTGGCCCCCATGCCGGATCACGCTCAGCAGCTCATTACAAACTTGGCTTACGCGACGGCGATAGCGCGAATTATCTACCTGCGATGTCCAGATCCCTTGCCGGATTCGGACGATCCTGTGGGAATGGCGCGATACTGGAAAAAAGTTTTTAACACAGAAAAAGGCCGGGGCAGCGTCCCGGCCTTTGTTCTTAACTACAAGGAGTTTGTTTCATGCTCGACTGGCTGATTGACCGGATGAGGGAGCGTTCGACCTGGTTCGGCGTGGTGTCCCTGATGACTGCCATTGGAATTTCACTTTCGCCTGCGCAGGTTGATGCCGTTGCGGCCGCGGGTATGGCCGTTGCCGGCCTCGTTGCCGTGATCACGAGGGGATGATGGGTGCGGGTTGGCTCGCGTTGGCACTGGTGTGCATCGTCGGGGTCGCGCTCTGGGGGGCCTTCCGGTTCGGAAGGGTTCGCGCGGAGCGTGACTGGGGCAAGGATGCGGCGCTTCGCGCCCGGGAGGCCCGCCAGATTGATGAAATCGTTGCTGGTCTTGACGATGGTGGTCTTGATCGGCGCTTGCACGGAGGTGGTGATACATGAGTGCCTTTGGGCGGCAAGGATCACGGTTTATCCCGGTGATCGCCTGAACACCGAAACAAAGCGCCAGATCGTGGCTCACAACCTGAAAGTTCAGAAATTCTGCCGCCGGAGCTAGGCTCCGGCGGCTTTTTTTGTGCCCTGACCATGGGGTTCCATTGCATTGGCGGGGTAAAGTTTTCATATTGTTCCGGACCACGGGCGGGCGTGGTGGAACGGTAGACACGGGGGACTTAAAATCCCCTGGCTTCGGCCTTGCAGGTTCGATTCCTGCCGCCCGCACCATAATTTCTACCGGTTCCAAGTGACCGTTGGGGACTGAATTTGAGGGCGTTTGTGACGCCACATATGAAGGGGGCCTTTTATGAATTCGTCTTCTTCCGACCAAATCGTGATGGCGGATGTCAAGTGCGCGGGGGATATGCCCGCCTTCCTAGCCAGGCCAAAGGGTGACGGCAAGCATCCCTGCATCGTCTTGATGCATGAACGCTATGGCCTGGTCCAGCATACCAAGGACCTGGCGGCCCGTTTTGCTGGCGACGGATATGTCTGTATTGCTCCCGATGTCTTTTTCAGGCATCCGGACCAGGATGCGCTGCATCGCGGGGATGCGCGGTGCGACATCAGCGACGATGACGCTGTTCGGGACCTTTCCGCCGCCATAGATGCACTGTCGGATGTGCCGGGTGCCGATTCGTCGCGTGTCGCCGTAAAGGGGGTGTGCCAGACAGGCAGGCATCCGCTGGCTCTCGCCGCAGCCCGCCCCATCGCGGCGGCGCTGATTTGGTATGGCGCGGCGTCGAAACGGGAATGGGATGTCACCGACCTCCAGCCCCGGCCGCTGACCGAGGTCATCGCGGATATTGATTGCCCAGTGTTCGGGTCCTTCGGTGAGGCAGATCATATTATTTCACTGGATGATATCAGGCGTTTTCGGAACTGCCTTGAAGACAACAAGAAGTCCTACGAAATTCATGTCTTCAAGGATGCTCCCCACGGGTGGCTGAACGACACCATGCCCGGCCGTTATCGTCGCGAGCAAGCCGAGGCGGGCTGGGCCGCGCAGCTCGATTTCTTGGCCCGGGTATTTGCGCCGGACTATGACAAGAAGATAATTTCCTGGCGCTATTCATGCGATCAGCGTCCGGATTACGACTTCTCCAAGAACGTCCGTCTGGAATAGAGGCGGGGGCCCTTGGGCAATGTGTGGGCGGTATGCCATTACTTCGCCTCCGGAAGCGATTGCCCGCCTGTTTTCACTGGGCGGGCCGCTTCTGAACTTGCGGCCACGCTATAACGCGGCCCCCGGTCAGGACCTGCCGATTATCCGTCGGCAAGCCAAGGGTACGCGGGAGCTGACCCTCGCGCGGTGGGGGTTGATCCCGTCATGGTCGAAAGGTCCCGACAGCCGATTCTCCATGATCAACGCACGTTCCGATACGGTGGCGTCAAAGCCGGCGTATCGGGGGCCCTTCAGGC
This sequence comes from Burkholderiales bacterium, assembly GCA_038106575.1. Lineage (GTDB taxonomy): Bacteria > Pseudomonadota > Gammaproteobacteria > Burkholderiales > SG8-41. The sequence goes on along the minus strand of JAYOED010000072.1, from coordinate 2,183 downwards.
ATAAGCGATGTCTGGTGGCGGCGGATGGGTATTTCGAGTGGCGGGCGCTGGGCCGAGAAAAACAGCCTTATTATATCTCCCATAAGCAGGGGCTGATGGCCTTTGCCGGTTTATGGGATTACTGGGTCAGCCCCAAAGGCGATGAAGTGGTTTCGTTTACGGTTATCGTTACCAATGCCATTCCCGCCTTAGCTCATATCCATCCCCGTATGCCCTTGATTTTGCCGCCTGAACGGTTTGGGCCCTGGCTGGGGGAGGGCGAAAATTCCATCCCCGCTAAGGAGCTTGAGGGGCTCCTTGCCGGACTGGAGGGGGAGGCGGATTTGCAATCCTGGCCAGTGTCCAGGAACGTGAACTCCCCGGCAAACGATATTCCTGAAATTCTGTTGGCGGTGGAGCCGCCTGCTTCCGGCCAGAATCAAGGCTCCCTCCTTTAATCCAGCTTCCAATCACGATTATTTGTAGGGTTTTGAATTGGGCTATTGCCCGACCCCAGTTATGTCTTCCCTTGAGATCGGGCGCTTGATGGATCGCGCCAAACACGATTGCTAAGGAGAAGAAAATGCATACCAATGGTTTTGCAATACGTCGACTTTTGCCGCTTGTGCTGATTGCTGCCGGGTTACTGACCGGCCATTCCGTATCCGCCGCCGATGCACCCCGGATCATCACCCTGACCCAAACCGGATGTCAGTTCGTCGAATCCGAAGGGGGAGTCGATCATAAATACCAAACAGGAAATGCTGCGGATTGCGAGAAGATCAACGCCAGGACCGGCAAGGAACGCCTTGCCAAATCCGCACCCATGGTTCTCAAGCCCGGGAAATACGTTTTTCGTGTCACCAATAAGAACGTTCCCTACGGCTTGGGCTTCTGGCTGCGTGGCAGCGGTTTTGGCCGCGTTACGCTGCCGAGTGTCTCTGGGGGAGGGTTGTCGAAGGGCGTTACGAAAGATTACGTCGTGGATTTGAAGCCCGGCGAATATGTTTATTCCTGCCCGCTGAATCCCTCGCCGGATTATTCGCTGATCGTCAAAGGCTGAAGAGCCCGTTTCTTATGCTTCGTTGTATAGGTTATCCCGTATAACCCGGGTAAGGAATTTTTCGCAGGCCACAAGCTGGGCGATTTCCACATATTCGTCCGCCTTGTGCGCCTGCTCTATGTTGCCTGGTCCGCAAATAATGGTGTCAACGCCACTGGCTTGATAAAGACCGCCTTCGGTGGCAAAGCTTACGAAATTGGGGCTGTTTTGTTTCGTGGCATTCATCAGGTAACGGGGCCATTGGCCGCCAGGATCAGTCATAAGTCCCGGAATGTCCGACTGAATCCGTATCTCAATCCCAGTTTCTGTCCTGATGGCGTGCATTTCCGGCAGGAGCACCTGATCGATCAACTGAATGATTTCCGACAAGAGGTCATGCGGATCGTGGTCGGGTAAATTTCGAATCTCAAATTCGAACCGGCAATCCCGGGGTACGATATTCCGCGCCGTGCCGCCGCTGAGCAGGCCTGTGTGAACAGTCGTATATGGGGGATCAAACCGGGCATCGAAGGGGCCGTTATCGCGAATTTCGGATTGCATGTGCCGAAGGCGAGTAACCAGTTCGGCGGCAATTTCAACGGCGTTGATGCCTTGGTGGTTAAAGGCCGAGTGACCTTCGGCCCCATGTACGGCGCAATCCACCGATAACTTACCCTTATGCCCGGCAACCAGTTTCATACTGGTCGGCTCGCCAACAATGCATTTGGCCGGCCGGTTGGTCATGTTCGCGAGAATGGGTGCGATGGAGCGGGCGCCAAAACAGCCGATTTCCTCATCGCAGGTGAAGGCTAGGTAAAGGGGCTGCCGCAGCTGATTAAAATCCAGGGTCGGTAAAATACCCAGGACGGCGGCGATAAATCCCTTCATATCGCAGGTGCCCCGCCCAAACATCTTGCCGTCGCGGGCAACCACCCGAAAAGGATCCGAAGACCACTCTTGCCCGGTAGTGGGAACCACATCTGTATGGCCCGCCAACATAAGGCCGCGAGACCTGTCGGGCCCAAGGTGGGCGATCATGTTGGTCTTGGTCCCGGTGGGATCGGTATCCAACTGGATTTTAAAACCCAGGGGCGAGAGGACACCGGCGATGTAGTCGGTTAGGCTGGTGTTCGCTTGAGTGCTGACCGTATTAAAGCCAACC
>JAYOED010000010.1:46065-55849 GCA_038106575.1 Burkholderiales bacterium | reverse complement strand
ACCCGGCGCACCCTGGTGCGCGTGCTCGATACCATCCTGCGACTCGCACATCCGGTCATACCTTTCATAACCGAAGAACTGTGGCAGAAAGTTGCGCCGCTCACCTGCAAGAGCGGGGCTAGCATCATGTTGCAGAACTATCCGCAACCCGAGGACGCCAAGATCGATGCCGCGGCTGAACGGGACATTGACCTCTTAAAGCAGCTGGCATCCGCCTGCCGCACCCTGCGCGGAGAAATGAATATCGCACCATCGCAAAAGCTACCGTTGCTGGTGCAGGGTGATGCGGCACAGGTGCGCTCCTACGCCCCGTATCTAACCGCGCTCGCCCGCCTTTCCGAGGTGCAGGTTGTCAATACGCTGCCAGGTGACGACGCGCCGGTATCCATCGTCTCCGGATTTAAGCTGATGCTGAAGGTCGAGATCGACGTCGCAGCTGAAAGGGAACGCCTGTCCAAGGAAATCGCCCGGCTCGAGGCGGAAACCGCCAAGGCGCAGGGCAAGCTGGCCAACCAGGGCTTTGTAGCCAAAGCGCCGCCTCTTGTCGTCTCCCAGGAAAAAGAGCGCCTTGCAAGATTTTCGTCGACACTGGAGCAAATGCGCGTGCAACTGGCCAAACTGGGCGACTAAGCATAGCCGCGCTGCAGTCACACTACCCGTCGCGCTGATCCGATGCAAATCAAGCACACGTTGCGTGCGCTGCGCCATCGTAACTACCGGCTTTTTTTCTGCGGACAGTCGCTGTCAATCGTCGGCAACTGGATACAACAGATTGCCATGGCGTGGCTGGTCTACCGGCTCACCGGTTCGGCCTGGCTGCTCGGTCTCACCGGATTCGCGGGGCAAGCGGCAATCCTGTTTTTCGCCCCTTTCGGCGGACTATGGGCAGATCGTTTCGACAAGTACCGGCTGCTGTTGCTGACCCAGGCCCTTTCAGCGGTGCCCCCCCTGCTGCTGGCATTGCTGACTTTTTCCGGATTGATTGAGGTCTGGCACATTATCATCCTCGCCCTCATGGTCGGCATCATCAATGCCGTTGATACGCCGATCCGCCTGTCCTTCACCATGGAAATCGTCGCCGCAAGGGAAGACCTGCCGAGCGCTATCGCAATGAACGCGCTGATGCAGAGTGTCGGGCGTATGGTCGGCCCTACAATCGCAGGATTGTTGCTGGCTGTATCCACCGAGGCCTTCTGCTTTTTGCTCAACTCCCTCAGCAAAATCTTCATCGTCGGCACGATATTGGCGATGACGATCTCTCCGCGTCCAGCATCGGGCAATTTCGGTTCACTTTGGCAACAGCTCAACGAGGGTGTGCGCTATGCTTGGGATCTTGTTCCCGCACGCTGGCTGCTGCCGATCGTGGGCATCATCAGCTTCATGGTTACGCCATACCAGACACTGATGCCCATCTTCGCGGCCGAAGTCCACGGCGGCGGCGCTGAAACGCTGGGTTTCCTGATCGGCGCAGCCGGTTGCGGCGGTGTGATCGGCATGTTGGCACTGGCTTCGCGACGCAACGTTCGCGGCCTGACCCGCTGGATTACTGCAGCTTCATTGTGCGCCGGGCTCGGTGCGATGGTATTCGGACTGTCGACATGGCTGCCGCTGTCGCTGGCAGCCCTAGCCGTGACCGGCTTTGGCATCGTCGTAAACGGCATGTCGGTCAGCACGATGATCCAGACTATTGTCGATGAACACATGCGCGGGCGCATCATGGGAATATTCTCGGTGGCGTTTCTCGGCATGTATCCCTTGGGAAGTCTTGCCGGCGGCGCGCTGGCTTCAGCCATCGGCGCTCCTGCCACCATGGCCATCGGCGGCCTCTTTTGTACCGCCGCCACCCTGGTGTTGTGGCAACGCATGCCGGCGCTGCGCATGCAGCTACGGCAGATCTACGAGAGGCTGGGGATTCCAAAATAAAACAAATACTTGAAATGCCATACCTGGCCCTGATCAGGCACTAGGGGCCGCCCTGCTAGACTGCAGTGCATGGACATGTCAACGCTGGCATTAGTTACCGGGCTGGGCTGAGCCAGCGGCGTTAGTTTTTATGCCGCCGTTTTTTTCTCGGCTTGTTACATTATTCCGGCATCTACAACCTGCCAGCAGGACTGCAAATGCTGGTCAACCCCTGGGTCGTCGGAATCCCGGAATTTCCTGAGCCTTACCAGTCGTACTGTTCGCAGAATTTCAACATCACCGAAACGATTTCTTCACGCTCGAAAAAACGGTCGGCGCGAGCCAACCGCGCCTCATCTTTTTTCGCGTTGTCCCCACCAAAACAGATGATTGCAATGTTGAGCATCAGCTGCTGTCTTACGGTATCGATGATCTCCAGCGGGTCAATCATCCGATCTTCAAGGTCCAGCAGCATGAAGCGGTACTGTAGCACCTCTGCAAATCCCCCAAGCGCGGCGGGATCGTCGGTTCGCGTGATCGTCCACTGCGCAGGCAGCGCTGGGGTCAGACACTCCTCCAGCGCGGTGTCACTGCTGACCAGCAGGATCTTGCGTTCGAGCCGGGTGGCAACTGTGGGTTCAGCCATCGCTCAGTAGGTGCCGGGTTCAAACCGGACCTTACAGCCCACAAGCACTTCGAGCATCTGCAGTTCAGCGTCCGTATGATTGATAACCGGCGCAGCCTCCATCATGTTGGGCATGCCCCTTCCGTAAATACAGCGCGGCTTATCATAACGATTCGTGAGCACCGTTTTCGCCGCACAGGGTTCATCAACTGAAATAAGTTCAGCTTCACCAAAACAGGAAAGCGTCGCGTTCGAAAACAAAGACGAGTTCCGCCCTACTGGCTGTCTCGCTGAGATCACCTGTTTTAACCTGTTTCTCCTGTCAAGCAGACCAGACGTTAATGCGCAAATCACCTTTGGTTCTTGCAACCCCCAGCGGCAATGAGCCCGCGGCAAGGGAGGTCCGTAAATTTAGCATGCTAGTAGCCGCGGCGCTTCAAAGCTATTTACTGCGCGCTGGATTTCTGTGCCGATTCACGCTACCTCCGCGTTCATACGGTAATAATTTCACGGCGCACTACCACACCGCACACCACCAGTTCACGCACCGATACCCCGGACTGCACATGCTCGACCAGCCAGGATTTCGCGTTGAGCTTGATTCCGCCCGCACGAATACGGCTACCGCGATGATCCTCTTCTTCAGTATCCGACATTACTTCTGCTATCACCGAGGATTCGACTGTAGTCAATGAAGACTCTTGCAGGTTCCAACCTAATGCTCCGCCGACTGCAGCCGCATGAACGTCGCGCAGTTCCATGCTGTCTGGAACGTACGCATGGGACGCCCAGTCGGTAACGGCCTGCTCCAAACCCTGCTGCAGCCACTCGCGGAACCCTTGGGACCCGGCAATGTTGCAGGCAAATTTTTTTACCGGAAAACGCATTAGAAAACTGGATGCAATGACCGCACAACTGCCAATGGTAGCTGAACCACTGCCGGCGATCTTACGCCCGTCTAGCCACAAATCACTATCGTGAATTTCGACCGCGAGTCCGTAACGACGGAAAGTGGCGACTGCGGGCCGCAACACCCAGTTGCTCCAATCGACAGGAGAACGCGGAGCCAGCGACAACGGCATGATCAACACATGACACCATTGATGCTGATCCACCCAGACAGCTCCACCGCCTAGCGGTCGCCTGACAACCGGCACTTCAGGCTGCGCTACCAGCTCGAGTCCTGCACTCTGGCTCTGCCCCAAGCAGAGGTGCGGCTCAGCCGTACCCCACAGCAATACCGGAGAGCCGCCTGATCCGGCGGCCAGAGCAATGCCAGTGTAGGTGGCATGAAACCGCCAAGGCGACAGACAGCCGACATCAATTAGGCGTGCGGTAATCAGCTAGATTTTCCCTCGGAATTAAAAAACTTTTCGAAGTAAAAATCACGCTCTGCCAGCTCCTGCAGATCACGCGCGCGGCCGTACATGCCCTCTCGAAAAATGTCGGCCAAGTACGCGCCCTGCTCTGCGTCGAGCACGTGAATCATCGAAGCAAAGGGCTGGCCGTTCAAATCCTCGTCCACCCGGATGACCTCCGCTGCCATTCCTTCTGGCGGCCGCAAGTGTAGCAGCCAGGATTTGCATTCAGGGTCCTCCGCGTCCAGCGGACAGAGCACGACCAGGCCCAGCCACGCCAGCCGCGCCACCTGATTGAACAAGCGGATGTCGAGCTTCTTGCCTTTCTTATACTTAGCTAGCTGGTTTCTGAGCGTGGCGAGATCGGCAACAGGAATGGTTTTCATGGCTATTAGGATATCACCGAGACACAGCCCATAAAAAAGGGCTATGTCACCACAGCCTTGAGCAACATCCTTTAACGGTGCTTTACATTTTCCAGCCGTAGGAAATGCCGATGGAGTCCTGATACATTTTGATGGTCTCATTGCCCGTACCCGGCACCCATGTACCGGTAGCAAACAAAGAAGCACCGGTCACGGACTTGCTGAACGCGTGCATATAGGCCACTTATTGAACTTTATTTGATTTACAGCCCGGCCTTCACATCTTCACCGTCAAGTTGGCGCTGAATTTTGCGGATATCTCGTTGCTTCAATGCAAATGGAAATGACAGGATGTCGGCGGGGCTGGAGTCACCATAAGGCCGGTTGCAGGCCGAAATGTCGTCGTCCTTGCCTGGGCAACCCGAAGTACGAAAGGGTGTACCGGAAACAATCAGCGCCTCAACTTTCTCCTGCGGTATGCCAAAGTCGATAACCCTGCCCTCTTCGTCGAAACGCATGTCACGGAAATAACCACCGGCGTAATCGATGATGTAGCGCGCCAGTTGTACACGGCGCCACTGACCGCGATCCACAGCTGGCCAGTCCTCCATCAGTGAACCACGCTCCGGGAAAAATGCAAACATGTGATTGTGTCCACCCATGTCGCGGATGCGCTGCGCGACTTCGAGGATCTCACGCTCGGTCTCGCCCATGCCACAGATCAGGTGGGCGCCGAATTTTTCAGGGCCGTAAACGTCTGCCGCCCATTCGATAGCGCGCCAGTAATGCTCGAACTTGTGCGGGCTGTCGACGCCCTTTCCGCGCGTGCGCTCGAATATCCGCGGCGTAACCGCATCCAGCGCCACCGTAAAAATGTCGGCCCCCAGCTTGCGCATGCGCACCAAGTCATCCTTCTCCAGCGTCGTCGGATTCGACAGAATCGATACCGGTACCTGCGGCACTTCACGCGTCCAGCGCTCCAGCAATACGAAAGTGTCATCGTTGGAATTTGGATGCGTGATCATTGAAATGCACATGCGCTGGAACTGCCCCTTGTCGGTACCTGCCTTAACCCGCTGAATCACCTCGTCATATCGCGCGGTCGGCCAGTCGACACGGATAAAATTGCGATCGGCATAGTCGCGAGCCTCCTCACGGTGACGCGCAAGACCGCAATAGGCGCAGTTGGCACGGCAGCCTTCGGGATAGGTCACCAGCAGGTTCAGGCAGTGGGTGCAGGCAGTACGATGCATCTTGCCCGCGACCAGCCCCAGCGTGATTGCTGCTGCGGTGCTCATCTGCACGTATTCGGGCGAACGCATCTCCGGAGTCTTGACGTGATAATCGGGCCGGTAGAAGCGGATCGGCTGGACGTTGTCGGCAATGGAATCCATGTTGTCTTTCCTCAGAAATCGATGCTGTCCTGGATGGCGGCAATGCCGGCCTTAGCGCAGACGTCGTCGCGATCGCCTCCCGGCGCACCTGACACACCGATAGCACCGAGCAACGAACCAGCGCCCTCGATCATCATGCCGCCGGCAACCACGACGACGCGAGGCCGGTTACGAATGCCGCTCTGCTGCATTCCGGGCTGTGACACCCGATCCAGGTCTACGGTGTTGGTACGGAATGTCGCCGCCGACCAGGCCTTGTCTTCGGCCATCTGCGGCGTGTGTGGTCCCGCAAAACGGTCACGCAGCATCACCTGGGTCAGTCCGTGGCGGTCGACCACGGCAACAGCAACCTGAAAACTGTCGTCACGGCATTTTTTCAGTGCCGCCTGTGCTGCTTTCTGCGCGGTCTCCAGCGTCAGTGATTTTGTCGAGAACGTAGCGCTCTGAGCGGAAACTCCGGAGATCAGGCCGCCCCACAGTATTCCAGACAGCGAGATCACACAAAATGATTTTATGATTGATTTTTCCATAGTCGATTCCTCAAGCTGTCAGTGGCGTACGGTAATACTCATCGAACGCAATCCAGCCTCGCCGGTGCATGTTGTCATCGTTGGCCGCAGCCGTACGCCAGATGCGTGACATTTCGGAACGACGCATCACAGCACGCGAAAGCGTATTACCGAATTGCTCTCGCATCTCCGTGTCGTATTCATCCAATGCATCCACATTACCTGAAACCAGCGCATGCGCAGCCACTGCCGCGCTCTCGCCGCTGGCAACGGCTGCCGCAATGCCTGCACCGGTGATCGGATGGGTAAAGCCCGCGGCATCGCCAGCGAACAGGATGTCGCCGTGCACCAGTGACTCGCGCAGGCCGCCCACCGGTATGGCTCCGCCGGTGCGCGCTTGAATCTCGCCACCAACCCGTCCTTCAGCCACCAGCCGCGCGTGCAATGCGTCGAGCGGGGTTTTCATGTCAGCGTCCACCACAGGGTCCATGCCCAGTCCCAGATTGGCCCAATTCCCCTTGGGGAACAGCCAGGCATATCCGCCGGGATAGTCGGAGGATAGCCAGATGTCGGTGTCATTGAACGGCCGTAGCAGCGGGACCGTGTACTGGCGGGTATTCACCGTCTGCAGCTGCGCCTGACCGAGCAGGCGCGCTACCGTCGAATGCGGTCCGTCGGCGGCAATCAGCACGCGATACGATATGGTTTGGTCACCCTCAGCGGTCCTTATGCGCGCGAGGCGTAGCACGGGTTCCAGCGCAGTCAGCGAGCATGGGACTTGCAGCGTCGCGCCGGCCTCAGCTGCGGACTGCGCTAGCGCGCGGTCAAATGCAGCCCGGTCGACCATCAGCCCGCCGAACGGAGTATCTGCCGTCGCACCGGATGGCAGCATGCTTTTCATCGCGCTGATCTGCTGCAACAACACGCCACGACCCCGGGCGTAACGCGAAAGCGGCATCGGAATGAATTCTGCGCACTGCACTGGCGTACCGATTTCGCGCTTGCGGTCCACGGCGAAGACCTTGAGTCCCGCTGCAGCGGCCGCAACTGCGGCGGAACCGCCGCCAGGACCAAGCCCGACCACCAGCACATCGCAGGCAATCGTGTTCACGCCTGTGGCTCCACCAGCGGCTGATGAAGCGCACGCCGCATCACCGCGATGAAATCATCCGGGGTCAGCGTCAGCATGTCGACCGGACGGCAGGCAAAAAACTTGTGAATTTTCTCTTCGACCTCGTCGACCGGCTGATCACGCAGCGCCGCTTCAAGATCCGCCAGCGTACGCCGTGGATTGATAAACAGATCTCCGCTGAACCAGACCTGGCGCAGGATACGGCTGTTAAGATCACAGGCGACCGCTACCCGCAGCAGTCCGCCGGCAAATTTCTGCGTCGCCTCCATAATTGGCATGTCGGCCGCCGGTCGGCTGACCAGTCCCACCCAGTCCGGATGATCAATTTCGCGCAGCGCCTCCTGGTAGCGTCTTTCTTCAGACAGCGTCACCTCACCTTCCGAAAATTCCACGCCAAATTCGCTCTCGAACGCCTCAACCATGTTACCGCGGATCAGGGTTGCATCCGGCTTACGGCCAAGCAGGTCCTTGAGGTTGGCAACCCTATCGCGCGCGGATTCGATGGCCTTGTCAGAAAGTTTTTCTGCTGTAATGCGCAGCACTCGCAACATTCTTTCGACATCGAACTCGATCAGCAGAGTGCCCTGATACATCAGGGCATCGCCGTCAAATGCGCCACCGGTTCCCGCGATCTTGCGCCCATCGACCTCGATGTCGTTGCGCGGACGGAAACGCGCATCCACGCCCAGTGCACTGATCGCGGTGGCCGCGGCATGGCAAATGCGCTGCGATATCTTCTGCATGTCTGCAATACCGAGATCGCGTTTGTGCAGATAAAGCTCCCAGCCGATCTGGGTTTCATCGAAATAGATCGCCCCGCCGCCGGTGATGCGCCGCTGCACGGTAATGTTGTGCATACGGCAATACTCGAGATCGAGTTCCTGCTCCGCACTCTGGTGGTAGCCCAGCAGCGCGGAAGGCGTGAATCGCAGAAAACGCAGTGTGCTCGGAATTTCCTCGGCCTGGCGCGCCTCCAGCAGCGCGCGGTTGAGCGCAATGTTCTGCGCAGCGGGTCGCAGGCCGGTATCGATGACGCGCCAGTAATCCATGCTCATCGGCCGGCAACCACTGGGATTCCGGCTAGTTTACCGGCTGTGCGCGGACGCGCGCGCCGTTTAGCCATCAGGTCCTGTAGATCGACGCGCACGCCGGAATCACGCTCTAGCGCCATGACCTCGTCGCCAATTGCAATCGAGCAACAGGCTGGGGTCACCCTTACATCTCGCCCCAGGCGCAGTGCCAGCTCGACCACCCCGTCTGCTGGGTGAGCAATGCCATTGAGACCCGCCATCGCAGCGTAGATGTCGATCTCCGCCTTGATCGTGCCCGCGGGACGCGCGCAGCCAAGCAGCAGTGGAAGGTCAGGCAGACGTCGGCGTGCATCTAGAAAAAAACGGCCGACCTGGCGCGCATCCGGCGTCACGAAAGGTCGCTGCGCCGGTGCGTAGAACGGCATAACCACCACCAGTACCAGTGCCGCCGGCCGGTGACGTGCCACGATTTCCAGCGCCTCCCATTCTCCCAGCAAGCGGCCATAGTGCAAGCCGATAACGATATGCGGTACAGCCTTCATTGAAGTCGCAGTCAGACATTCCAGCGAACGCTCGAAATCAGCCACGCTACGTCGCAGGTGATAAACCTGTGAAATGGTGTCCTGCGAACCGATAACGTCCATCATCGCAGCATCAATGCCTGCATCTTCCATTCGCCGCGCGATGTCTATATCGACCAGTGCGGTATGCAAGGCGATCTTGAAACCCGGGAAAGCATCCTTGATGCGTCGAACTATCGGGTAATAAGCATCGTACTCGACCTCGTTGCGGTGATTGGAACCACCGGTCAGCAGCATCCCTTGGGCACCGCCGGCGATCTGTTCGTTGACCACGCGCCACAGACCTTCCGGCGTGCGCGCCGGAATCATCGGCTCGAGGATTTTGGCCTTGCAATGGTCACAGGCCAGCGCACACTCGCCGCCGGTAATCGACACTGCGGGCCACGCACTCTTGCCGCAACCAGCCAGCTCGGAGGTGACGTAGGACTTGAAAGTCGGCGTGTAGAAATTGATGCGCTGAGTCATACCGACACCTGAACGCCCGATCTCCGTAACCAGTGCCGAGTCGAGCTTGACGTCTTCCAGCGGCTCAATGTCCGCAGCAATATCCGCCCAAAAGTGATTCACCGTCGCACCTACATTCGCAATGCGTCAGATTACTGACAACCTGCAAAGCCTTCCGTGTTCATCTTCGCCTCGAACGCTGCCACCACAGCACCCCCGGTCACCAGCGCCGCGGAATCGCCATCCCAATTGGTCGGCTTCATCTTGACCATCCAGCCCGAGCCATAGGGATCGCTGTTGATGGTGCCCGGCGCCGATGACAACGCGTCGTTAATCGCGACTACCTCGCCAGCGACCGGCGCCTTGACCGGACCCACCCACTTGCCGGACTCGACGGTAGCGGCCGACTTGTTGAGATCGACGCTTCGGCCCACCTTCTTTGG
>JAYOED010000010.1:26227-46055 GCA_038106575.1 Burkholderiales bacterium | reverse complement strand
ACACTACCTGCCCGGCCAGCGCCGCGGCATAAGCGGTCATGCCGATGGTCACCGTTCCGTCGGCTTCCTTGCGCGCCCACACGTTGCTCTCGACGTTGTAATACAGGTCGTCCGGGATGTTGCAGCCTTTGACTGATGCCATTGTTGTTGCTCCTCTCAGTTACCAATACTAGAAATACAAAGCCTTGTCAGAACTCAGGATCAGGTCAGCGAGTTCGCCACCGCTCGACAGTTCGTCGACTTCAGCGATCACTTCGTCAACCTCGATCTCGTAGCCGGGCATTGCCGGCCTGCACATGTAGAACTTCGCGCCAGCTGCCTTGGCGTCACGCATGAATTCGATAATTGTCTTGCCGCCGTCCATTGCCGTCAATTGCTCGGGAACACCTTTCTGGCACAGTCTGACGCCTTCCATAGTGAAAAATACCTTCACCTTGGCATCCATCGACGCCATGATCGCCGCCATGTAGAACGGCGTTGCGCAGCGATGTCGTTGCGACGGCCCGCTGGTCATTACGATGACTACGGTTTTTTCTTCATTATCAAGATAATGGCGTTCGTCGCTCATGTCGTAAGTCGTTTGCAGTTAATGCCATCCTTGCGGCAACGCGCCTGGTAACCCGCCCATGCCTCATCTCCGGTGACTAGCACTTGCAGCGCTTGTTCAACGGACTGCGCCGGCCTCACCCGCGCAATCCAAGATTCATAGGGCTGACGATTGAGCAACGAGGGGTCTTCGAGCACGGTGGAATTTGCACCAGCAATGGTACAGTCAAAGAGATTCGGGACCGGCCCGGCCCACTTGCCGCTTTCGATAGTCGCCACCGGTTTGCCCGCAGGGCGCAGCGTGCCTGGACGGCGGACGCGCACGTGCAGGATCTTGCCGGCGATGCTCTGCGAAATGTCGGTCATGCCCACGGCCAGCTCGCCCCCTTCCTCCACCCGTACCCAGATCTGGTATTCGGCGTCGTAGTACAGCTCGTGACGGAACTCGCAGCCATTGCAATCCATGCCGCAAGTTTAACCGTTGAGCGTTGGGTCAGATGATCTGTTTCTGCTGAAGCAGATCCAGCGAATCTGAAACGTTTTCGTGAATCGCCAGCTTGCGCGGCGATAGTCCCAGTGCAAGTCCCAGCAACTGCGTGAAGTAGACGATCTTCACCTTGGTCTTGATGCCGAACTGGGTTTCGGCGCGCACCTGATGCATCTCCAGTCCGGAGTGACAGGTCGGACATTCAGTGGCGATCACCTCGGCGCCGGACTCCTCGGCGGCCTGCAGTAGGTTCAGCACCAACTGGGTCGAGGTATCAGAATCAGAGAGTGTGTGTGCACCACCACAGCATGCTGTTTTTAAAGGAAAATTAACATTTTCCGCGCCGGCGGCCTGGAGCAAGTCATCCATGAAATGCGGCTTGTTGGTTGACTCCGAACTGGGCCCCTGGTCTTTCTCCGGAAAAATCTGCCGCGGCCGGGTGTACATGCAACCGTAGTAGTTGGCAATCTTCAGACCGTTCAGGTTCTTGCGGATGCGCGCCTTGATGCCTTCCGGTCCGAGTTCTTCCATCAGCCATTCGAGCAGGTGCAGCGTGCGCACGTCGCCGTTGTAGACCGGATCGTCGGCCTTCTTCGCTAGGTCCTGCACGGTCTGCATCGCCTCGCTCGAGGTCGCGCACTCGTACTCGGCCTTCTTTAGGTTGTGATAACAGCCGTTGCACGGCGCCATCACCGTGTTCAGACCCATTTTTTCAGCTGCGATCGCCATGTTGCGCGCCGACATGTAGGTCTGCAGCATGGGATGGACGTTTTTAACTTCCATAGCCCCGCAGCAGTTCCAGTCTTTCAGCGTTTCCATCTCGAGATCGAGTGCATCGACCAGCGCCCGCGTCGAACGGTCATAGGGGCCGCCCGAACCTTCGAGCGCGCATCCAGGGTAATAAGCGACTTTCGACATAATCAGTGGGTCCCCGCTCCGTGTGAACCAGCCTTGGCTTTCTGTTCCTCGACATACTGGCGCAGCACCTCGCCGGTGCGGCCCCACGATTTAGTGCGCGGCTTAGATACCATCGCCAGCGCCATCTGCAGCGGCCCCGCGATCGGCATGCGCGCGAGGAAGGCGCCGATGCGCCCTTCGCGCAGCAGCGGCCACTTGTTCATGCGCGCCACCATGATACCCAGCCAGCCGGTCTTGATCATCTCCATGATGTCCTGCCCAGTCTTTTTAAAGAAGTTCTGGATGACCTCGGTATCCTCGATGCGGCCGCGTTCCAGGCACTGGCGGGTAAATTCCTCATCAAACAATGTGGAGCTCGATTTGCGCACATGGCCTTCGTCTTCCATCCAATGCTGCAGCGCCTTCATCACGCTTTCCGGTTTGACGTCCTTGGGACAGATGTTGGTGCACTTGTTGCACGACACGCACTGCCAAATGATGTCCTTGTCCTTGAGGATCTCGTCTTTCAGACCGAGATTGGTCAGGTAGATCCAGTAGCGGGGATTGAAGTCGGCATTTATTGCATACATCGTACAAGAATTGGTGCACGAGCCGCACTGCCAGCAGCGATGCACATTCTCACCGCCGGGATAGGACTGGATGGTCTTATAGAAGTCTGGGTCGTAATCGCTGACGTAGCGCGGCTTCATCATCGTGTTCCAGTGTCCGGAAACGTCAACGCCGTCAACCACCAGATTGTCCTTGGTCATTAGATCGCCGGATGCGATCAGAGATTTTTCGTGTATGGCCATCAGTGCACTATCTTTTCGGTCATGGATTGAGCAGAGCTCGGTTTCTTGACGCGGTCATGGCGCATGCCGGGCTCAGCGTCGATGCCCAGCAGGCGTTTCAATTGCTCCTGCGGCGGAACCCCTCGGCCGAAATCGGCACCGAGGCTACCTTCGGTCATCGAGCGAAAATATACGAGATAGGCTTGGGCCTGAACCAGGTCGATCCACAAAGCCTCATCGCGGTAGATTCCCTGTTCCACAAGCCGACTCCCAATCCAGCGGCGGGCGCCCTCGAAAATTGCCGGATCATTGCTGAAGGGCACCTCGCGCATCGCTTCGCCACCACGGATGAATTCTCGCAGCGCACCACTCTGCGTGCCCTGGTCCCAAACCCAGCGCGTCATCAGCGGATAGCGTTCGCAATCCGTAAAATGAAGTATCTCAGCGGCAAAGTCCCAGGCGGCACGGCGCAGTTTCGCGGCAGCCTTCAGGCTCACGCGGTCGTTGCCGGCAGCGCCGGGCATTGCATCGACGAATTGCTGCAACCGTTTGCCGGGCGGGTTCTTGCCCTGTCGCAGATCGCGGATTATTTCGTCGAGGAAATCCCCGCCCAGAGTTTCCAGAGCGGGATACAGTTTGCGGCGCGCGGTAAACACCAGTTCCAGCAACCGGCTAATCTCCTTCAGCCCGCCAGTCTTGGCAAAGGCAAACACATCCCGCTTCGCCGCCAGTGCCGAGAGATAACCGTCAATACCGCCATCCTGCTCCGCGCCTGCCAGCAGCGCCTCAAAATGACGGCGAAACATTTCCGAATCTAGCGCAATCGGCAATTCTGCTGGCGCAATGCTGTCATCAGGCGCGACTGCAACCGATACCGAAGCGGGTTTGCGTAGCCAGAACATTAAACCGGCCTACGCCGCCTTCTGTCCAGGGGGGGACAACTCGCCGATGGCGCGCACCGCCATTCCTAAACCGTGTGCAATGCAGGTGTCGATATCTTCTGGTGCCAGTGCTGAGCCGCCGGCATAAATGCCGCGGCGGGCGGTGGAAAAAGTGGCGGTGTAATGTTCGCCGCGCTTGAGAAAACCATGGTGTTCTAACTCGACGCCAAACACCTTAGCAATTTCGGGGTTATCGAGATTGGGATCCATGCCAATCGCGTGCACCACCATGTCAAACGGAATCACAATCGGACGCTTGACCAGCGTGTCCTCACCCTTGACCAACAGCTTGCCGTCGGGAGCACGGGTCACTTCGGCGATGCGCGCCTTGACAAACTTGGTGTGGAACTCTTCCTGTGAGCGCCAGTAGAACTTGTCCTCGTAAAGACCGAAGGTGCGGATGTCCATGTAATAGATATAGACGTCGGTCTTTGGCGAGAGCTCCTTAATCTCCATCGCCATGTTGGTCGAGACGGTGCAGCAAATCTTCGAGCACCATTCGCGGCCGATCTGGCGATCGCGCGAACCCACACACAGCAGTATGCAGACCCGCTCTGGAGTCCGGCCATCCGAAGGGCAAGCAATCTTGCCCGCAGCCACCATCTGCTCGACCTGAGTCGTGGTCACCACATCCTCGTAGGTACCGAAGCCCCACTCGGGCTTGTTGATCGAATCAAAATGGGTGAAACCGGTGCCGAGGATCACAGCTCCAGCCTGCACGCTCTGGCCGTTGGACAGCGTCGCGATGAAATTGCCGAAATCACCGTCGAGTTTGGTGACCTTGGTGCCTTTGTGGATGGTAATGCGGGAGTCGTCCTCGACGCGCTTAACCATGCGCCCGATAGCGTCCTTGGCCCATTCGCCAGAAGGCACCAGCTTGGCGTATCCCGACAGGATCGGTGCACCACCGAGCTTGTTTTCTTTCTCTACCAGTACCACACGCTTGCCAGCAGAGGCCACTGCGGCGGCGGCCGACAAACTAGTCGGACCGGCTCCCACTATCAATACGGTATCGTTCATTGCTTTACCTGCTGATCGCCAATTCAGGGTTGTAGAGATATTCGATTTTTCCGGCCTCGACCTCCTTCAGGTAGGCCTCGAAATTGCGCTTGGATTCGTCCCAGGAGATGCCCATTTTCTCGACTACTTCCTCACACGGGCTGGCATGCCACTGCAACTGCACGATCTTGAAAGGATCGGCACCACAGGCCAGCGCAGCAAACTGGATGTCAGCCATGATCGGCACCGAGTAGTTCTTCTCGTGCGCCTTCCCGATCCACTGATTCTTATCCATAGTAGTGATGCAGCCGGTGTCGATACCGAGCATGACGTCGGCCTTGGCCTCTTCGCGAGCGACCTTGATCTTGCGATCAATCGTGAACGAACGCGTGAATTCGCGCTCGGAGATGATGTGGCGGAAGCCAAAGCCGCAGCAATCGTACCAGGTCGAGTAGTCAATCACCTGCGCGCCCAGCGCCTCTGCAACTGAAGTGCCCACCGCAGTGCGGTTGCCGCCGAGAACGGTCGGGTCGTAGATCGCGTCCTCGTGCACCATTTTATAGTAATGACAGGCGGTATGAACCGTGGTGCGCACCTTGGATACATCGATAGTCTGCAGCTCGGATGCAATGCGCTTGCGCATTACGTGCACCCATTCTGAGTAGTGCACGATCTCTTCAGGAATCACCAGCTTGCCGTCGACCAGGCGACCAAGCTTGCCAAGGATCTTCTTCACCTTCTCGCGCAACTGCGGCGATTCAATCAGATACTTGCGCACTTCCTTGTAATTGCCGTAGGAGGTGCCGCAATGCACTAGCGGGTAGAAATGGCCGATATCGTGCCCGTGATTCTTGCCTGACACGTAGGCCTGGTGAAAATTGCGCAGGAACACCGCGGCCAGCGATTCCAAGTTGCCGATACCCGAGCCGTGGTAATTCCACGCCGTGCACGAAGTCTGGTCAGTTTCGTCGAGGTAGTCCTTGCCGCCGACCATGCCTAGCTTGTTCATGGTCCACAGCAGCGCCGTCGGATAGCCAGGAATGTTACCGCACTGTCCGCAGGACTTGTGATGCCACAGCTGAGAAGTCGGAATCCGCTTCTTCCAGCCGAACAGCGTTTGCACGTCAATGGGTTTGTGCGAATCGGAGATGCGGTGGACGATAATCTCGCCCTCCCTCTCCAGCTCCCACATGTGGTCGCGCACGTCATCCATGCGCTCGGAGAGATCCATGGTACGCCGGTCCACGTGTTTTTCCACCCACGCCGTGGCCTTGGCGGCATCCTCCGGCGACAGGTTAGTCGGCTGGAAAAACGCGCCGTGACCGGCAATGCCGGTACCGTCGCTAGGGTACTGTTCGTTGCTCATCACTACCTCCTCAAGTGCCCCATGCCGCGGAATGTCACCGCCCGTCCGTTACGCTGCGCCACACTCATTCCTTGTCTTCCGCATCTTCCAGCATTTCCTCATATTCTTCGCGCTTCTCGTCGATAAAATCCTGGATTACGTCAAACAGATTTTCGTCCATCGTTTCCAGCGACTCAAGTACACCGGTCATTTCCCATATGGTGTACATCTCCACAGAGGTCTTCAGCGAGACTTCCCATGCAGTATCTGTGGTCTGAAGTGTGCGCACCGGGATCGCCTTGCGCAGTGTCTTCAGGTTGCCCTTGACCTTCTGTATGTTCGGACCCCAGTCCGGAAAATGGTCAGGCTGGATCATGTCGGGGGAGAGCTGGTTGCCGGTGGTGATCAGCTTGAGCATCACTCGTCCGAATGGACGCAGCACATCCTTGGCCGACTGGAAACCGTGCTTGATCGCAACCTCGCGCATGATCGCCACCAGCCCGCCGGGGGAATTCTTGAACGGACAGCGCGCCGCACAAGTCATACATTGCGCGCATGCCCAGATCTTCTCCTGCATCGCGTCGTAGATCTGTTCGACGTTTTCAGTCCACAGCAACTGCACGATTTCACGCGGACTGTAGTCGTAGAAATGCGCCGAAGGACAGGTCGCGGTGCAAATGCCGCAGTTCAGGCAACCGTTGAGTTCATGGTCGTAGCGGATATCGCCTTTGATATCCTCGAACACTTCGCGCATTTCCGCGTAGGTTGCCATGGCTGCTTGGTCCGTTATCCCTACTTCTTCTTCATGAAGAAGGTGAATTCCTTGTTGGCGGCATCCGAGGACAGCAACTCATTGCCGGTCTGTTTGGAAAAAGCCTGGAAATCCTTAACTGACCCGGGGTCGGTAGCCATTATTTTCAGGACCTGACCGGAGGTCATGTCGCTCAGCGCTTTCTTGGTACGGAGGATAGGCAGCGGGCAGTTTAGGCCGCGCGCATCGAGTTCCTTGTCAAACTGCATGTGGGACGCCTTTCATTGAAATATATTACAGTAACATGAAATTCTAATACAGATTATCTCCTATTTCGCAATAGCGCTTGGCATTGCAGCCACCGAACGGGGTGCACTGATTATAAGGCTGACATGGCGTGTCAGACCGTTTTCGCCATTACAGCCTTGTGATTTTATTATTTTTTTAATCATAATGTTATCGTAGAAATTCTGGACGAGCGCAACTCCCGCACTTTCCGGACAACTCATACATGGATAAAAACGATTTCAAGCCCGATACCCGTTATACCATCACCTGGCAACGACCTGATGGCCGCCCCGCACCCGCGCACATCTACGTGCATCGGAGCTACGATGCTTTCATGATCGTCCGCTTTGCAGGCGCAGACGGCAGTCTGCGCAAAATTGCGTATCCCGAAGTATTGAAACGGGTGGCAGAGGAAGCGGTAGATCCTTCCCAGATGCGCCCCCTGCCGGCCGCGTTACTAGATGAAAAAGCCTGGAAGAACCGCGACGAACTCGAGCACTATTCATCGTCGCCGCAACGCGGCAAGTAGCCCGGCGCACCCGCAACGAGTCTTTACCGGGAAACTCACCGGAGACCCGCTTAAAACCGCTGGCGTTCTGTTTCGGTTACGTTTCGCCCCAATTACCTATTTTTATCTTATTGTTTCTACTCACTTATTCGGTATCTGGCTTTTGCGCCCCAACTCGGCATGCAATTGCCGCAATTCGCGGAGCCGGGCTTCGACAGCAGACAACTGGTAGAAATCCCCTTCTCCGGTCTTCAATGCAATCTGCATTTGTTCCATCGCTGCACCAAATTCTCCGGAACTTGCGTAAGCTTCGCCCAGTGAGCGATGATGCTGAAGCCGGTTGCCCATCGCCGCATAAGCCTGTGCCTGCAGGCGATAGAGCCGCGGGTCCCTGGGCTGAATCAGCAGGCGTGAATTGATCATCTGCAGCGCATCTGCGGGTCGGCGGACCAGCAATAACTGCCGTATATAACCGTCGAACAACGCGCGATATCATGGATAGGATTGATGTGCATCGCGATAACACGGCAAGGATTTCGCGGAATCGCCCAAAGACTCATCCAGCCGGCATGCCAGAGCGGAGATGATCGGGCTTTCAGTTTTACGGAGTTTCTCAATCTCCTGCCGGGCCCGATCATATTGGCGGGCGCGAATCAAACTGGCTACCAACCCGTAACGGGTTGCAGGTTCAGACAAGAATTTGCGCTCCTTGAGGCTGCTCTCGAAAAAAGCTATTGCATCCGCGGGCAACTCGTTTTCGGCACGTAGTTTGGCGCGGATCAAGTGAAAATCTAGACTGTCGGCCACCTGGCGATACGGTTTCTGCTCAAGCCTGTTCTGGATGTCGCCGATGCGCTCGAACGTTAGCGGATGGGAGCGAAGATACGATGGCGCACCGCCTTCGTAAACGCGGGTCGCACGCTGCAATCGCTCGAAAAAAACCGGCATCCCGCGCGGATCAAATCCAGCGGCATCCAGCATCTGCAAGCCTATGCGGTCGGCCTCACGTTCGTTTTCCCGGCTGAAATTCAACTGACTTTGAGTGACCCCGGCCTGCCCCAAGGCTATCGCGGCTTCACCCACCTGCGAATTGGAACGTGCTGCGAGTATTGCCACGGCCAGCGCCGCAATGGAAATTACCTGGCCGCGGCTTTGCTGGGTAAGCATGCGTGCGATATGCCGCTGCGTAACGTGCGCGACCTCATGCGCGAGAACACCGGCGATTTCAGACTCACTCTGGCCGGCAAGTATCAGGCCGGTGTGCACTCCGATAAAGCCACCGGGCAAGGCAAACGCATTGATCTGAGGATCGCGTACCACAAAAAAATCAAACTCCTGCCTTACGGAATCAGAGTGTTTCGCCAGACGGTTGCCCAGATTGTTGACGTAATCCGTAATTTCAGGGTCGTCAAGATAAGCCGGATCGCGTCGTATTTCTCTCATAATGCTTTCACCGAGGCGACGCTCGTCGGCAGGGGAAATGGTCAAGGCGGAAGTGTCCCCCAGTTCGGGCAGGGACTGCGCCCGCAGGGTCGTCACCTCTAACAAAATGCAGAGCAGGAATAAGCGTAAAAACATGGTGCTATGATAATTCCGCAAGCCGGGAGACCCTAATGAAAAAAAAATCTGTTACAGATACCCTGACCCACTTTGACCGCCACGGGCAAGCGTGGATGGTCGATGTCGCAGACAAATCTGAAACCCGCCGCTTGGCGCGCGCGGAAGGGACAATTTCGATGCAGGACTCTACCTTGCAGCGTATCATCACCGGTGACTCCAAAAAAGGTGACGTTCTTGGGATCGCCCGTGTCGCCGGCATCCAGGCCGCCAAACAGACCTTCACCCTCATTCCGCTTTGCCATCCACTGGCATTGACTAAGGTGCAGGTCGACTTTGTCATCGATCAGCGCCGCCGTGCCGTCCGTTGCATCACGACCGCGGAAACGATCGGGCGCACCGGAGTTGAAATGGAGGCCTTGACCGCTGCCAGCGTTGCACTGCTGACCATCTATGACATGTGCAAGGCTATAGATCGCGGAATGCGTATTGAATCGCTGGGACTCGAAGAGAAAAAGGGAGGCAAATCAGGGGTCTGGATCAAAAATCCGAAAACCTGATTTTTGCAAGTTTCACACTCAATCATAGACTCACCCAATGGGTAAATTTGCAACGCTTATGATCTTTCATTATGAGTGGACAAGCCCCCTACGGTTAGCTACGATTAGTTTAATTCAGTCTTTGCGATAAAATAATTTGTCGAGACTGTTTCCATCCCAGTAAACGTGGCATCCAAATTCTGAGAGGAGATTACCAACATGAGACAACTGCGTCGCCAATTCCTAAAGTTGACTGGCAGCGCCGGCGTTATGACAGCGGCCGTCACAGTGGGTTTGCTCAAATCGGCAACTGCATTTGCAGCAACATGGAACAAGACTGGATTTGAATCAAAGGCAGTAGCCGATGTTCAAAAAAGTTTGGGCGCTACTAGCATGACTGAGAGCGCGGACATCGCCATTACTGCTCCCGACATTGCCGAGAACGGCGCCATCGTCCCGGTGGCCGTAACCAGCAAAATCCCCAACACCGAAAGTATCTCGATCATCGCGGAAAAGAACCCCTTCCCGCTCGCAGCAAGTTTCAATATATCCGGCGGCGGTGAGGGTTACGTGTCCACTCGCATCAAGATGGGCACAACCTCCAACGTGCACGCCATCGTCAAGGCGGGAGGCAAGTTCTATACCGCAGTCAAGGAAGTAAAAGTCACCGTCGGCGGCTGCGGCTGAGCGATTTGGCACAACCCTAACGGACACGATGAGGAGAGACAATAATGGCTGACCCGATGAAAATCCGCGCCACCCTGAAAGGCGATAGTGCGGATGTGCGCATCCTAATGCGCCATCCAATGGAAACCGGAACACGAAAGACCGCTTCAGGCGTAGTACCCCTGCATTTCATCCAGAGTGTAAGCGTGCAGCACAACGGTAAAAATGTTCTAGACGCTCAATGGAGCCAAGCGGTCTCGCGCGACCCGTTTCTCGGCCTCCGAGTAAAAGGTGCCAAGGCCGGAGACAAAATCAGCGTTACCTGGACTGACAACAAGGGCGATAAACGAACCGACCAAGTGGCGGTCGCAGCCAAAAACTGATATGCGAATTCGCGCTTAGCGCGATTCAATAACGAAAAGAAGGAGGAGATCATGGAACTAAAGCGCGGATTGAGCCTAACCGCTGGCGCCATGCTGTTGCTCACGATGTCGCTTTCGGCGGCTGCCCAAAACGATCTGTCCGTAGGGCGAAAGATGCTGGTCGAAGACAACCCTGGGGAACTATGGATTGACCAGGGCAAGGACCTCTTCTACAAGAAACGTGGCCCGAAAAATGTCTCTCTGGAAAAGTGTGACTTCGGCATGGGCCCGGGCAAGCTGGAAGGTGCGGCTGCCAGCCTTCCACGTTATTTTGATGATACTGACCGGGTCGAAGATCTCGAATCACGCCTGATCACCTGCATGACCAATCTGCAGGGAATGGATCGCGCCAAAATCATCAAATCCGCGATCAGCCGCCCCCGCAGCAAGGGCTCCGAAATCGAGGCGCTCGCGCTTTTTGTAACTTCGAAATCAAATGGCATGAAAGTCAACGTGACGCTTAGCCATCAAAAGGAATATGACGCCTACAAGGCGGGTGAATACCTTTTCTACCGTCGTAGCGGTCAGACTGATTTCGGTTGCGTACAATGCCACGGTGAAGACAAAAAACGCGTTCGTCTTCAGGATCTAATTAACATGACAAGCACCCCCGGTGCTCAGGAAGTCGCGTCCACTTGGCCTGCCTACCGCGGTGCCCACTATGTAGTGCGCACCATGCAATGGCGGCTCAATGACTGTGTGTGGCAGATGAGACTGCCCGATCTGAAATATGGTACTGATTATGCGATTGCGCTGACCACTTTTCTAAATCACCGGGGTAATGACGCCGTCATGCAGGTCCCAGGCTTTAAGCGCTAATCGAGGAGATAAGATATGAATACCAATTACATCAAATGGATCATTTTCGTAATCTCTTCGGCTTTTTTGGTGGCGGGCTGCGCTTCCTTTCCCGATCACGCGACTACGCAACAGCTAAGTGAGAAGATGGTGTATGACGCCTTTTCTTACGCACCGGCACACAAAAAACGTTTGGATCAAGACCGCTCACAAAAGATCTGCAGCAAGATTGGCGGTCCCGCCAATCTCTCTCAGCTTGAGGCTGCAGAAGTGGTCAAGCTGGCACGAGCATCCATCAAATATCCGACATCCGGAAAGCTCTATGGCAACTGGAAAACCGGTGCCAAGCTAGCATACAGCGGCAGGGGTGACCGTATCCGAAACGGTAAGGTTGAAAAGGCTAAGGGGGGTAACGGTGCGCTATGCCAAAATTGCCATGCTCTGGAACCGGGTCAAATTAATGTGGGCAATATGGGTCCCGCCCTCACCGGTTACGGGAAACAACGAGGTAATTCTGCAGCAATCGTGAAATACACCTACGATAAAATATACAATTCTTGGGCTATTCTCCCATGCTCTAATATGCCGCGTCTTGGTGCTAACAGTCACCTGACACCAGAGCAAATTACCCATATGGTCGCTTATCTACTCGACCCAAAATCACCAATCAACAAGTAATATAACTCTTACATCTGTTACGGGGCTTGGGCAACCAAGCCTCTTTTTTTCGGAGTCTGCAGACATGAATCTGACCCGTCGGGAGTTTCTGCAACTCGCTGCGGTAGCGGCCGCACAGGGCTTTCCGCTCTCCTATGGCAAGGCCTCAGCGGCGTCCCGTAATGGAATGTTGTATGAGCTAGGAAAACCAATAGGTAATGTTACGTTGATGCACTTCACGGATTGCCACGCCCAGCTCCTGCCCGTTTATTTTCGCGAGCCTGATATCAATATTGGCATTGCCAATGCGCGCGGTAGACCCCCACATTTGGTCGGTGAATCCCTACTCAGAAAATTTGGTATTAAAATTGGATCCCGAGAAGCTCATGCGTTTACCCATTTAGATTTTGTCGAGGCGGCACGCACATTCGGTAAAGTTGGCGGTTTTGCTCACCTTGCCACGCTTGTAAAACAAGTACGCGCTCAGCGCTCGGGGGCTCTGCTACTCGACGGAGGTGATAACTGGCAAGGCTCAGCCACAGCACTGTGGACGCGAGCCCAGGATATGATCGATGCCTCTAAACTGCTTGGTGTCGATATCATGACTGGGCACTGGGAGTTCACTTACGGGGCAAAACGAGTGCAGGAGGCTGTTGCCAAGGATTTTAAGAATAAGATTGAATTCCTCGCCCAGAACATTCGCACAGTGGATTTTGATGACCCAGTATTCAAGGGCTACACGTTACGTGAAATCAATGGTTCTCCAGTCGCCATCATTGGTCAGGCATTCCCCTACACCCCTATCGCTAATCCCCGTCATCTTGTGTCCGAATGGACATTCGGCATACAAGAGGAGCGTTTGCAGCGCACAGTTGATGAGGCACGTAAGAAGGGAGCTGCTGCGGTTATTCTGTTATCCCATAACGGTATGGATACCGATCTCAAGCTGGCTTCGCGCGTTTCTGGCATCGATGCCATTCTAGGCGGGCATACTCACGATGCAGTACCGCAACCAGTTCCCGTGAAGAACCGCGGTGGCACTACTTTGGTCACAAACGCCGGGTCTAATGGTAAGTTTCTTGGTGTCCTTGAACTGGATGTGCGCAGCGGCTCAGTCAAATCAGCGCACTATCGTCTGCTACCGGTGTTCGCTAACCTGCTCGATGCAGACCCGGCAATGTCAGCCCTGATAAAAAAACACCGTGCACCTTACGAAAAGAAACTAGGGCAAACTTTGGCCGTAAGCGAGGGCTTGCTCTTTCGCCGCGGCAATTTTAATGGGAGCTTTGACCAACTAATTCTTGATGCCCTTCTAGAAACTAAGGATGTTGAGATTGCATTCTCTCCAGGATTCCGCTGGGGTACCTCGATTCTTCCTGGTGAGCCCATAACATTGGAAGATGTGATGAGCATGACCGCTATCACCTATCCTTATGTCACTATCAATGCGATTACGGGTACGGATCTCAAAAACCGACTAGAAGAAATATGCGATAACTTATTTAATCCCGACCCATATCTCCAGCAGGGTGGCGACATGGCTCGGGTGGGCGGTTTAGAGTATACCTGTGACCCAACGCAAAAATTTGGTAAGCGTATCAGCTCTCTTCGCCTAAAAGGTAAGCCAGTGGAAAGTGGAAAAAGCTACAAACTCGCCAGCTGGGCCTCAGTTTCCGAAAATGCCTCTGGGGAGCCTATTTGGGAGGTAGTGATCCGGTATTTGCGAGACAAAAAAACTATAAAACCACCGCGTCTTAACAGGCCAAGAATCATCGGTGTTGAAGGTAATCCTGGACTGTCACAAATCTAGAGATCGGACATAAGACCCGGGTCACCTGTAAATCCAGCCCTGGGTCCAGAATCGTGGCAGTAAAATACCATCTGGCCGCGCCACTAGATAAGCGGTATCGCGTTGGTTGAGGCGTGGCGTATCAAGCAAAACGCTCTAGGCCATCGTGCCCACCGCGAAAAGTAACACGGCGATCTTGCCCCCCCATACGCCAGCAATTGCTTTCGCATCACGTAACTGCAAAATCCCTGCCGCCCAGCCGCGACTGTGAACAGTAGGAAGGTCAGTAACAACAACGTTGCCCATTCCAATAATGCCCATCGTAATTAGGGAACAAGCAGACTGGACAATGCACCCAGGCCAAACGCGCATACCAATGCACGTCGAATCGCCACTGAAGTACTCAGCCATTCACTGTGCACTCCTGCTGCGCTACCCTGAACGCGCAGCAGCAGAACTACGACGGTGTTGAGCATGATGACTTCGGCTAGACGCTGTCCGTCATGCCATGCCAGATGCTTTGCTAAATCGACATTCGGTGCCAGAAATATAAACAGTGTAATAACAAGCAAAAACCAAGGTGCTGCCGATTTTGCTTGAATATTGACTGTAAGCACTTTAAGACATCGTTTTTAAAAGAAGAAATCATTACATCATAATTGAAGATTTACTTTGGGCTGTTATTTAAACGATTTAGTAAGCTTTACCTTTGAAGTACGTAGAAAAGCCCCGGGATCCCGGGGCTTTTATTACTAAAACAATGAATCAGGAACCCACGCCGGTCTTAATCTTATTGCAATTAGCACCGGAGTTCGAATATGCCCAAGTTATAGCCGAGCTAGTGACAGTAGGAGTAAGAGTAACAATGCAGTTTGCCGCAGCAGCGGTGCCCGTAATCACAATTGCAGCCGTAGCTGCTGTTTGGGTCACACTTGCAAGAGTGCCGCTCACAGCCGGCAGCGATGTGCCAACTTTTTCTGCTGTATCGCATGAAGCCAGTGCACCGGCGTTGTTCTGAAGACACTTTTCGACAGCAATCTTGTATGACTGAACTTTAGCAATGTTGTCCTGCCACTTAGTGCGAGTAATGTGGTTCTGAATCTGGGGAATGGCGACAGTCGCTAAGATACCGATGATCGCCACGACGATCATCAATTCGATCAGCGAAAAACCTTTTTGCATTTTGCTCATCCGTGTAACTCCCAAAATTAGAAAGACCAGCAGGAAAGATCTGCTGCTCTATGATAAAGCAAGAGCTGTGCCAATTACCGCTCATCACGGGCCATTAAAACCGCCCCCATAATGAATCTTAAAAGTAAGTGATTTATAAAAGTTACATTTAGTCCATAAAATGGGCCAAAAGAAAAAATTGATATTACAACCAAAAAGTTCAGTTCTGCTGTGAAGTTCGATTAGAAAAACGGCTTTATTTAAAGTTGCCTTTAAACATTAGATGTTGCCGTTTTTATGTCTCTGGTAAACAGGTTAACTACAAGGTTTCAAAGAGTTTAGGATATTGGCCCTCAAACATTATGTTTTTTGAGAACTTTGTGCCTTAGTTCACGGCCTGACTGAGTGCAATCGATGACCAGTCGAAAACCACGCACAGCCGCATTGACAATGAAGGCTACGCCCATCGGCTATAGATTATATTTTCATCAATAAAAACAATTATCCATACATGAAACGAAAAAGCCAGGCAGAGCGTGGCTTTTTCGTGGTCGCATAGCGCAGCCGGATATCAGCTTCCCAGCAAGGCGCCCTTGGCCAAGCCGTGAGCTTGGGCGAAATCGCCGCCCGAGAGCTTTTTACCATCCTCGCCTCTGGCCTTGAGCACTTCTATAACGCCGCCCTGGGCACCAACTTTGAATGCGCCGTCCGTAACTTCGGCCACCTCTCCAATTTTGCCTGGCACATGACTGAATTTCCGGAAAACATGTTTGCGTGCATCAAAGATCTGCATTTTTTTGCCATTCAACGTAGTCCATGCCCCCGGCGCGGGATTAGTACCGCGGATCACGTTGTATACGAAGTCGACGTGGTTTGACCATTGAATATGTGCCTCAGCAGCCCTGCACCAGCCTTCATAGCTCGCCTGGGATTCATCCTGCACGGTCTCAGTATGCTTTCCGGCAACCACCAGATCTGCCGCTTCCACCATCGCCTTCACACCCATTGGAAACAGCTTGTTGAAATAGACCTCGCCGATGGTCTCGTCCGGACCGATATCGCAGGTTTTTTGCAGGATTACGGGTCCCTCATCCAACCCCTCGGTGGGACGGAAAATGGTCAATCCGGTTTGCGTGTCCCCGCGAATGATCGGCCAGTTGATAGACGAGGGGCCACGATACTTGGGTAACAACGACGGGTGATACTGAATGGTGCCCAGACGAGGCAAATGTACGAACGAATCGGGCGCAAACTGCAACACATAGGCCATCACGCCCAGATCAACATTCAGCGACTTTAACGCATCATGTGCCTCGGGTAATCGCAGTGATGGAAACTGAAACACCTTGAGACCCTGCTCTTCAGCTGCAGTCCGCAGCGGATCAGGTTTAGCACCAGGCTTCTCTGGGGCACAGAACACGCCGGCAACTTCGTCCTTACGGGCTAGAAATGCAGCCAGCACTTCCTTGCCAAAATCCTGTTGTCCAATAATTGCTATTTTCATGGTCCGGTTTCCTTTTTTTCCGCCCAGCTCAGGCTTTTTTCCTAGGTGGCGACGTAAACGCGCCCGCCGATTTTAGTTTATCGACCTGCTCACCCGAATAGCCCAGGACATCCTTGAGGATTTCCTCAGTATGCTCGCCGAGCAGTGGTGAACGTTTGATCACGGCCGGAGACGCTGAAAGCTTGATCGGCATCCCCACGTTGTGCCATTTGCCGCGCTGAGGGTGATCGAGTTCGACGTACATGTCGCGACCACGGATATGCTCATCGTTTGCAAGATCTTCCGTGGACATGATCGGCCCGCACGGTACATCTATCGGGTTTAAAATAGCCATGAATTCGCGCTTGGTAAATTTTTCCGCGAACTTGTTGATCAGTGTCCACATCAATTGCTGATTTTTGCGGCGCTCGCCGATGGTGGCAAAGCGCTGATCGGCGGCAAGATCTGGCATGCCAAGATCCGGGCCGATCCGTTTGGCAAGCGCATCCCAGACCGCCTCCTGCACTACGATATAGAGCCAGTCATTGGCGCCGTGGGGCTTGCAATGAATGGCATTGCCGAGCTGGCCTCCACCGGAATCGTTGCCAGCTCGTGGTGTCTCGCCCATGCCCTTGTAGGTGGGTACTGAATACTCGGACAGATCACCGCGTGTCAGCCGTTGATGATCGCGGAATTTGACGCGACAAAGATTCATCACTCCGTCCATCATCGCCACTTCGACATACTGCCCCTGCCCGGTACGGTTGGCTTGGTGTAGAGCTGCCAGC
Organism: Burkholderiales bacterium; assembly: GCA_038106575.1. GTDB lineage: Bacteria > Pseudomonadota > Gammaproteobacteria > Burkholderiales > SG8-41. The sequence goes on along the minus strand of JAYOED010000010.1, from coordinate 28,633 downwards.
AGGCCAATCGCAAGATGAAGGCCTGTGCCGGAATCACCGATCTGCGCGCCGGTGACGAACGGCGGGCCGTTGGGTACGCCGGTCGTGCTCATCGCACCACCCATCGCCTGCGCGACATTTTCGTAGGCCTTGAAGTCGGCATAGGGTCCGCTGGAACCAAAGCCCTTGATCGAACCGACCACGATCTTGGGGTTGATCTCGTGGATTTTCTCCCACGTAAAGCCGAGTCGCTCCAGCACGCCGGGACCGAAATTCTCCATCATGATGTCGCACTTCTTGAGCAGGTCGACAAACACCGTCTTGCCTTCCGCACTCTTCATGTTCACGGTAATCGACCGCTTGTTGCAGTTAAGCATCGTGAAATACAGACTGTCCGCATTGGGCACGTCGCGCAGCTGGCCGCGAGTCGCGTCACCCTGGGGCGGTTCGAACTTGATCACGTCTGCGCCCATCCACGCCAGTAACTGTGAACACGTGGGACCAGCCTGCACGTGAGTCATGTCGAGAATTCGGACCCCCTTCAAAGCTTCCATTCTGATCTCCAAATGTTCTATCGCGGACTAATCCGCCCGCATTTTTGTGGTTGCCGCGGTGATTTCGGCTGAAAAACCGGACGCCAGGCAGGAAATATTGCGTCGGGCTTACCGCAACATGTTACCTCTGGCGGGAGAAGACAACTATAGGCAATAGCGTCTCTGGCAGCCTTGACCGGAGTCAAGATTCCACCCCAAAAACCCTAATAATAAACAGATAGTTATACAATCCGATTTCCTGGCGTCACCCAAAGATCATGACTCAGCTCTCACTGCACCCGCAGTTCAAAATCATCCGCCTGCAGTTGCGGCAGAATCTGGTTCTGCGCAATCTCAACTCGGCACAATGGCAGGAATTCGAACCGTTACTGGAAATTGGTGAATACGCCAAAGGCGAAACCCTGGAACACCAGGGTACGCATTCAATGGAGCAGTACTTCGTCATCGACGGCATCCTCAAGCGGACGGTCTCCAACGCCCAGGGCAAGGAGATGATCCTGCGTTTTGCCGCCGAAAGCGATATCGACACTAGCTATGCCGCATGGCGTCTGAAAACGCCAATGCCGTATTCGATACGCGCGGTAACGCGCGTCCGTGCTGCCAAGCTGTCGATGCTGCAATGGGCCGCGTTTCTCGAGCGGCACATCAAAATCAAGGGGGAATTCGAACTCGAAGTCACCCGACTGATGAGCGAAGTCATGGCGCATACCATTACCCTGCATCTGCTGAACGCCCCCGGGCGCGTACAGCGTTTCATGCGCAAACATGCCAACCTCAGCGAACGGCTTCCGAAAAAGGAATTGGCGTCTTATTTAAATCTGTCTCCCGAGACGCTCAGTCGGTTGAAACGGCGAGGAAAGATCTGACCCTGTCAGAGTCAGACCGGCGCAAGCCGATTGATGCATCGCAATACCCGGCATGTGACCCGGGATACCGGTACCTCTAATCCAAAATTGACCGGGGTCAAGAGCATCTTTGTGTGTCACACCCTATGATATGCCAAAGTAAGATCGCTGCTATTTCAGGTAGCGCTCTCCCGTCCCTGATCATCGATACCCTGACGCCTTACAGGATGTGGCGGGACATATAACAACTGACAGCAGGAACGCGAGACTTTTCGACATGACGACCGATACGCAAAATCAGGCACAGATCGACGGCTTTAACTTGGTCATCGACGCCCTCAAACTCAACGGCATCGATACCATTTTCGGCTTGCCCGGCATCCCGATCACAGATCTCACCCGCAAGGCCCAGGCTGCGGGTATCCGCATGATCTCCTTCCGCCATGAACAAAATGCCGGCAACGCAGCCGCAATCGCCGGCTTCCTGACCGAGAAGCCCGGCATATGCCTCACGGTTTCCGCCCCGGGATTTCTCAACGGACTGACCGCACTGTCCAACGCCACCACCAACTGCTTTCCGATGATCCTGATCAGCGGATCCAGCGAGCGCGAAATCGTCGACCTGCAACAGGGCGACTATGAGGAAATGGATCAGCTCGCGATCGCAAAACCGCTATGCAAAGCCGCCTTTCGGGTATTGCACGCTGAGGATATCGGTATCGGCATCGCACGCGCCATCCGTGCCGCGGTTTCTGGTCGTCCGGGCGGGGTCTATCTCGATCTTCCGGCTAAGCTGTTCGCGCAATCGATTCCTGAAGACACTGGCAAAGCCTCGCTGATCAAAGTGGTCGATCCTGCGCCGCGTCAAATTCCGGCTCCGGATGCGGTACAACGCGCATTAGATCTCCTGAAAAACGCCAAGCGCCCGCTGATTATCCTCGGCAAAGGTGCCGCCTACGCGCGAGCTGATGTCGACATCCGTGCGCTGGTCGAACAAACCGGAATTCCCTACCTGCCGATGTCGATGG
>JAYOED010000010.1:0-26217 GCA_038106575.1 Burkholderiales bacterium | reverse complement strand
CCTGCTGCCGGACACGCATCCCCAATCGGCCGCTGCTGCGCGTTCATTCGTACTGCCTGAAGCCGATGTGGTGATGCTGATTGGTGCACGCCTTAACTGGTTGCTGTCCCACGGCAAGGGTAAAACCTGGGGAGGCAAAAATCCCAAGGCCTGGGGCAACCAGAAATACGTCCAGATCGACATTTCGCCGCAGGAGGCCGACAGCAACGTCCGCATTGATGCGCCTGTGGTCGGCGACATTGGTTCCTGCGTGTCAGCCATGCTCGGCGGCATCAAGGCCATGGGCGGCGGCTGGCCCAAGCCTTCCGCTGACTGGCTGGGTGCCATCGCCGAACGTAAGGACAAGAACATTTCCAAGATGGCGGAGACGCTCGCCAAGAACCCGGCCCCGATGAATTTCCACAGCGCGCTGAACGTGATGCGCGACATGATCAAGGCCAATCCCGATGCCTATCTGGTCAATGAAGGCGCCAACGCATTGGATTTCACCCGCAGCATCGTTGACATGTACAAACCCCGCAAGCGCCTGGATGTGGGCACTTGGGGCGTAATGGGAATCGGCATGGGTTTTGCTGTTGCTGCCGCTGTCGTCGGCGACGGCAGTCCCGTTATTGCCGTCGAGGGCGACAGCGCCTTCGGCTTCTCCGGCATGGAAGTCGAGACCATCTGCCGCTACAAGCTGCCGGTATGTATCGTGGTATTCAACAACAACGGCGTCTACAAAGGCACCGACGTCAATTCGTCGGGTAGCCCGGACGTGGCACCCACGGTGTTCGTGAAAGACGCGCGCTATGAAAAGATGATGGAGGCGTTTGGCGGAGTAGGCGTTTATGCCAAAACGCCTGCTGAACTGCGCCAAGCCGTAGAAGAAGCCGTGCGTTCACGCAAACCGACGCTGATCAATGCCGTCATTGATGAAACCGCCGGCACTGAAAGCGGCCGCATCACCAGTCTGAATCCTTCAGCCGCGAAAAAGAAATAAAGCAATTCACCGCTTTGAATAAGCGGTATTTCCTGCTCTCGCAGTTGATGTAAAAAACAAGGGGCGCTATTCATAGCGCCCCTTGTATTTTCTTCGGCAAAAATAAGCCTGGAACTGACCTGTAATGTCCTCAGCCAGCCGCCTTGGCACGAATATGTGCAACGCCCTTGGCAATAAATGGCCAGAAGAGCATGAACAGGGCGAGGACCGTAATACTTCCTACCAGGCTGTTCGAGAAGAATATGCGCATATCCCCTTGCGACAGCAGCATTGACTGCCGGAAGGCGCTTTCGGCCTGATCCCCCAGCACCAAAGCCAGCACCAGCGGCGCCAGGGGATAATCCAGCTTCTTGAACACGTAGCCGACGACGCCGAACACCAGCATGAACCAGACGTCACCCATCGCGTTTGCGACCGTATAGGCACCGACCGTGCAAATGACAATGATCACAGGTGCGATTATCGAAAACGGTACCTTGAGAATCGCCGCGAAGAAAGGTACGCAGGTCAACACCAGGATCAGTGACGCAATATTGCCCAGATACATGCTGGCGATCAGCCCCCAGACAAAGTCTTTCTGCTCGACAAACAGCAGTGGCCCGGGCTGCAAACCCCAAATCAACAAACCGCCCAGCAGGACTGCAGCAGTCGGCGAGCCGGGTATGCCCAGCGCAATCATGGGCAGCAGGGCCGAAGTACCCGCAGCGTTGTTTGCCACTTCGGGGGCCACGACCCCCTCAAGCTGGCCTGTGCCGAATTTTTCGCCGTTTTTTGATGTGCGCTTGGCAACGCCATAGGCCATGAATGACGCCGGCGTCGCACCACCAGGAGTCACGCCAAGCCAGCAACCAATCAGCGTGCTGCGAATCGCGGTGCCCCAGTATCGACGGAGTTTGACCCAGGTCTCGAGCACGACTTTCATGTTGAGTTTCGCGGTCTTACCGGTAAACGAAAGCCCTTCTTCCATTGACAACAGTATCTCCCCGATGCCGAAGAGTCCTATCACCGCAATCAGGAAATTGAACCCTCGGAGCAATTCGGTGTAGCCGAACGTCAGGCGTAGCTGTCCGGTCACGATATCGATCCCGACGGCCGCAAGCGCAAAACCGATCATCATGGCCACCAGGATCTTGAACGGCGGCTCCTTGCCCATCCCGATGAAGCTGCAGAAAGTGAGGAAATATACCGAGAAAAACTCGGGAGGACCGAAACGCAGCGCAAAATTCGCCACCGCCGGCGCAATGAAGGTAATCATGATGATCGCCATCAATGCCCCGAAAAACGAGGACGTAAAGGAAGCAGTCAACGCTTCACCCGCCTTGCCCTGCTGCGCCATCGGATAGCCGTCAAAGGTCGTGGCTACCGACCAGGGCTCCCCCGGAATGTTGAACAGGATCGACGTAATGGCACCACCGAACAATGCGCCCCAGTAGATGCACGACAGCATGACGATTGCAGAGGTCGGCGACATCGTGAACGTCAGCGGCAGCAGAATAGCTACGCCATTTGCCCCACCGAGACCCGGCAGCACACCGACGATGATGCCAAGGAACACCCCGATAAACATCAACATGATGTTGTACGGCGTTAACACCACCGCAAAACCCTGCATCAGCGAACTGAGTTCCTCCACTGTAATCCCCTGTCGCGTCCGATCCGTTCAGTGCCCGATCAGACTAAACACATTGTAAGCACCCTTGGGCAGCAGCACTTTGAACCAGATCTCGAACAACATGAACAACACGAAACTGACACCAAAACCCACGGACAGACCCTTCCACGCCGGATAGCGTCCGAGGATGATCATGAATCCGGAGATATATGCCAGCGCGGCGACATAAATCCCGATGAGATGAATCAATCCGATGAATACCGTTGCCGGCACTACGATGGTAGCCACCCGGCGCAACGCCACCCAGCTTGCAAACTGGCGACTGCCGGCATCAGGTTTCAGCTGCCCCAGGAAATTCACCACGCTGCCTATACAGATCAACATGGCGATATAAAACGGAAAATAACCGGCTTGCGGACCGTCTGACGCCCAGTGCATGCCCAACTGATAACTCGATACCGCGACTATGACACCGGCCATAAAGGTCGCCAGAGATGTCAGCAACTCAGCCATCCGGCGGGATATACCCGCTTCTGCAGGCGCACGTTCCCTCTGATTACTCATATGCAGCCGGCTCCAGAGAGGGTTTTGGACTTGTTAGAAAGAGTAGCTGGGCGAGGCGGGCATGACGCCCACCCCGTCCAGCGCCCCGAAAATTACTTCTTCTTGGCCAGGAATCCCGCGTCTTTCATCAGACCATGATGCAGTTTCTCGGCCTTGCTTACCCAGTCAACATAGGCACTGCCGGTCAGCGCAGTCTGGTTGAACGCGCCGTCCTGCATGAACTTTTTCCATTCCGGCGTTGCGCGGACCTTATTGAGCAGTTCGACGTAATACTTGACCACGTCCTGCGAAACACCACTCGGCATGAAAATGCCGCGCAGCATACCGTAATCAAACGGCACACCAGCCTCCTTGCAGGTCGGAATATCGTTCCAGGCCATCGTCTTTGTGATCTTGTCCTTGTACGGCATGCGCTGACCGTCGAACACGCACAACGGACGCAACTTACCGGCACGCCAGTGCGCTACAGCCTCAATCGGGTTATTGACACTCGAGTTGATGTGGTTGCCGACAAGCTGCGTGGCAACTGCACCGCCACCCTTAATCGGGATGTAGGTGAATTTCAGGCCCTCCGCTTTCTCGATGGCAACCGTGATGATCTGGTCTTCTTGCTTGGCGCCGGTGCCGCCCATCTTAAACTTGTTCGGACCTGCCGCTTTAACAGCAGCCAAATATTCCTTAGCGGTTTTGTAGGGGGTATCAGCATTCACCCACAGCACGAAATTGTCCAAAGCCAGCATCGAGACAGGGGTCAAATCCTTCCAGTTGAAAGGAACACCGGTCGCGAGCGGGGTCGTGAACAGGTTCGAGAGGGTGATGATGATCTTGTGTGCATCTCCCTTAGATGCCTTGACGTCCAGAAAACCTTCCGCACCCGAACCGCCGCTTTTATTGATTGGCACGATAGGCTGGGACGACAGCTTGTGCTTGGCGACAATGCCCTGGATGAGGCGCGCCATCTGGTCAGCGCCGCCACCGGTGCCGGCGGGAATGATGAACTCGACCGGTTTGGACGGCTCCCACGCAGCAGCAGGACCCGTTGCAGCAATTAGGCCTAAAACGGCCACCAGCGGCAGGACGCCGCGCGACAATGCTTTACGAATGTTCATGTGACTCCTCCTGTTATCAATTGAACGACGGTGCTGAGAATTTCCTGCAGCATTCGCTGCAACCCAACTCTTGCGCTTTTTATTTCACGTCGTAACAGACCATTTTTCCGCATTTCCCCGCGCGAAAGAATTGACCGTAATCAAGATTTTGCTTATTCCACACAGTTATCGGCCTGTGGATAGAAAACCCGCGACAACCTCAATTTATGCCTGCCCGCACGGCCATTGCCAGGAACGACAGTGCTATCGACACTTTAACAGGAATAGTGCCGGGATTTGCGTCCGCACCTTAATAAAATATCCATATAAAACAATTAGTTATGAAAATCTCCTGCAATTTCTTGCTCGCTGCTGCCGACTCAGGCCAACACGCCGGGGGCTGGCACCCGATAGCGCTGCCATTACACGAAATCCCGGAGCATGCGCAAACTCTGAATTCGCCGCAGACCAAGCCTGTCCCATCAAAGTAAACGCCCCGCCGGTTTGTCATCGGCGAGGCGCTCCGGAAAAAGCCTGTTATTGGTTCCTTCGGCTCCTTCAATATCCGCGGCCCTGAAACATCAATCAGGCCGCCGTTTCAGTTCGCGCCAGCCAGCCTAGCGCTGTCCCAAAGTGAACACGACATACAGTGCGCCGATGTAAACCACCGGGATTGCCGGGGTGAGCACGCGGCCCCAGGCCATCGCCTGGGTTTGGCAACTGCGCAGAATGACATAACCCATCAGCATCAGTCCCAGCGCGGCGGCGGCGGCGACGTAATGGGTCGTCGCCATCGACCGCAGCAACGGTTCCTTGCCATGAAACAGGTCCGCGAAAAATATGATCGATACATTGAACGCATTACTGCCGTACACATTGCCGATGACGATGCCGTAGGACTTGCGCAGGGTTGCGGCAATCGTCACTGACGCCTCAGGCAGGGTCGTAACGATCGACACCAACAATACGCCCACAAAACTTTTGCTGATGCCGCTGATTTCCGCGATGCTGTCTGCGCTTGAAGCAAGATAGCGCCCCGCAACGATCACCACCGCAACCGAAACGCCGAAACCGATCCAGGCGTTGCGAGGGCTTCCCTTGGGTGATGCAGCCTCATTCGTGCCCGCCTCCGAACGCCCCGCCTTGTAAACCGCGCGCATGCCGCCAAAGTAAGCTGCGAGCAGGATCAGCCCGCCCAGACTGGTCGGCCCGAGCTTCATGTCTCCGGTTGCGCCCAGAACCACGGCCGCGGCCACCATGCCGATGCCCAGCAATACCAGTATCTGCGTGTCCTTGCCCTGGTCCTGGAAAAGATTGCGCATGCCGAACATCAGCGCCACCACGCCGAGGACAAACACATTGATCATGTCCGCGCCGAATACATTGCCCAGCGCCAGCTCGGGCGCTTTTTCCAGCCACACCGCCGAGATATTTACCGTGAGTTCGGGCAGGGAGGTCGCGATGCTGACCAGCAGGGTTCCAACCCACAGCGTTCCCCAACCCGTTTTCTCGGCAAGTTCATCGCCAAACCGGGCCAGGCCAACCCCTGCCAAAACCACAAACAGCGCCGCCGTCACGAAAACGACAATTGCTCCCGCAAGACCTTCCATCATGACTCTACCTGTAGTGAAAACGCGCGGACACCAGAACTGATGGCCGGCATCATGGTCCCACAACCTTGCGGTGGCCTTACGCCATCCGCCCCAACAGCACTGGTCCGGACCACAAGGCAACACCGGATCGGGAACGCCGATCGCTGCTTTCCCGCCGTTTCAGCGCCGGCTCGATGCAAAAAAGGGGGCATCCGCCACCGTTTTAGCTGTTGACAGTGATTTCGCCTGAATTACTTGGCCATTTCATACACCAGATACAACGCAACGATGTAACCCACCGGGATGGCCGGGGTCAGCACCCGGGCCATAGTCATCGCCTGGGTCTGGCAGCTCTTGATGACCAGAAAACCCATGGACATCAACAGGAAGGCGCCGACCGCGGCCACAAAATGGGCGTTCTCCATCACCCCCAGCAATGCCCCGTCATGGAACAGGCCTGCGATCGTGATCACGAAAACGTTGAACGCGCAACTGCCGTAAACATTGCCGATCGCAATCCCATAGGATTTGCGGAAACAGGCCGCTATGGTCACGGACCCTTCCGGCAATGTCGTCACGATCGACACCAGCAGCACGCCAATGAAACTGGCGCCGATGCCGCTGATCTTGGCAATGTCATCCGCGCTCGATGCCAGGTAACGTCCGGCGATGATGACCACCAGTGACGCGAGGCCAAACGCAATGAAGGCATTGCGCGGACTGCCTTTGGCGGCATCGCCGCCTTCTTCTGCGGCCGCGCCGACCCGTCCGGCGTTATAGACCGCGCGCATGCCGAGGATGTAGGCCACGGCGATCAGCAAACCGCCGACGCTCGACGGCCCCAGCCTGAAGTCGCCGATCGCCGCCATTACGCCGGCCAAAGCAACCAGGCCGATGGCGACCTTGACCAGCACCTGCGTATCCGGCCCCTGATTGCCGAACAGGTTGCGGGTGCCGAAAATCAGCGCGGCAATGCCGATCACGAATAAGTTGATCATGTTGGCGCCAAACACGTTGCCGAGCGCCAGTCCGGGGGATTTCTCAATCCATACCGCCGAAATATTGACGACCAGTTCCGGCAGCGAGGTCGATACGCTGACCAGGATGGTGCCGACCCACAACGTGCCCCAGCCGGTCTTTTCGGCAATCTCGTCGCCGTACTTCGCCAGCGCCATGCCGGCAAAAATGATGAAAACAGCGCTGATCACAAATATCGTTATCGCTGCGGTAAGTTTGTCCATGAAATCGCCACCCGTAGAGAATGTAAAAAATACCAACGGCAACGTGTGCCCCGAATACAGCCGGGTCGAGGGATGAAAAGCAGACCCTGCCCGGGCGGGCAAAGGTCTCGCATCTGCAATGCCGTGCATCGCCGGCAGGACCGGGGGCATCAAACTGCGTGCCCCGGGATGACGACCCTGCCTCCGCGGCGATACTTTGCCGCAGCCGCTACTCCCCTTTGAGAACACGCCCGGGAAATCCTCCCGGTGCGCGCCCGACTTTTATCACGCCCGCATAAAACGCGTCAACCAAAGGCTCAGAACAAGCCGACCACCTTGCCTTCGTCCGTCAGATCGATTTTCTCCGCCGATGGCACTTTCGGCAGCCCCGGCATGGTCATGATGTCGCCGCAGACCATGACGATGAACTCGGCGCCGGCCGACAGCCGCACTTCACGAATGTTGACGGTATGTCCCGAAGGTGCTCCGCGCAGCGAGGCGTCGGAAGAGAACGAATACTGGGTTTTCGCTACGCACACCGGGTAATTGCCGTAACCGTCCTCCTGCAGCTTCTTGATCTGCGCGCGCACCTTGCCGTCGGCAGTGATGTCGCCCGCGCCATAAATCGTGGTCGCGATGGCTTTCATCTTGTCCCACAACGGCAGCTTCTCGTCGTAGACGAACTTGAACTTGTTCTCACCCTTCTCGATCAATTCGACCACGGTCTTGGCCACCTCGGCAGCACCGGCACCGCCGTCTGCCCAGTGACGGGCAGTCAGCACCGGCACGCCGTGCGGCGCCATTTTCTTTTTCAGCAGTTCGATCTCGGCGTCGGTATCGAAAGTGAAATGGTTGATCGACACCACGCACTTCAGGCCGTAGTTTTCGCGCACGTTCTTGACATGGCGCTCGAGGTTGGCAATGCCTTTCTCCAGCGCAGCCAGATTTTCCTTGTTCACTTCCTTGACGTCGACGCCGCCGTGATATTTCAGCGCGCGGATCGTCGCCACGATCACGCAGGCGTCCGGCTTCAGGCCTGACTTGCGGCACTTGATGTCGACGAACTTCTCGGCGCCGAGATCGGCGCCGAAACCGGCTTCGGTCACCACATAGTCGGCCAGTTTGAGCGCAGTCTTGGTGGCAATCACGGTGTTGCAGCCGTGGGCGATGTTGGCAAACGGACCGCCATGCACGAACGCAGGATTGTTTTCCAGGGTCTGCACCAGATTGGGCGCCAAGGCGTCCTTCAGCAGCACCGTCATCGCGCCATGCACTTTGAGGTCTTTCGCGCGCACCGGTTTCTGGTCGCGGGTGTAGCCGATGACGATGTTGCCCAGACGGGTTTTCAGATCCTTGATCGATGTCGCCAGACAGAATATGGCCATCACTTCCGATGCAACGACGATGTCAAAGCCGTCCTGGCGCGGATAACCGTTGCCCGGTCCGCCCAGCGATGCCGTGATATCGCGCAGCGCACGGTCATTCATGTCCATCACCCGTTTCCAGGTAATGCGGCGCACGTCGATGCCGAGTTCGTTGCCGTGGTGAATGTGATTGTCGATCGCTGCTGCCAGCAGGTTATTGGCCAGCGCGATGGCATTGAAGTCGCCGGTGAAGTGCAGGTTGATGTCTTCCATCGGCACGATCTGGGCATAGCCGCCGCCGGCCGCGCCACCCTTGACGCCGAATACCGGACCCAGCGAGGGTTCGCGCAGGCAGATCAGGGCCTTCTTGCCGATCTTGTTCAGTGCATCCCCCAGGCCCACCGTGGTGGTGGTCTTGCCTTCGCCGGCCGGGGTCGGGCTGATCGCGGTCACCAGGATCAGTTTGCCGTCCTTTTTGCTCTTCAGGCTGTCGACATACTCGAGCGAAACTTTCGCCTTGTAATGGCCATAGGGCACGAGATGTTCTTCGGGTATGCCCAGTTTCTGCGCGATCTTGACGACGCGCTCCATTTTCGCCGCTTGGGCAATTTCGATGTCCGACAGTGCCATGATGCTCCTCTCCTGAAGTAAATGTTGAGGTGGCGCACGCATCGCGCCACCCGGTATCCGATGCCGGGTTAAGCCGGCGTGATTTTTGCCAGTAACTGTCCGCCGCCGTAGCTCGAGCGCGGTGTGAGTTCACCGCCCCTGGTGACCTTCACCGCGCAGTATTTGAACTCGGGGATCTTGCCGAACGGATCGAGTGCGGGATTGGTCAACAGGTTGGCTGCCGCCTCGTAATAACAGAACGGGATGAATACTGCGCCGCGCGGCGTACCGTCATCGGCACGCGCAAACAGCGAGATGATGCCGCGTCGTGACGCAACGGTGATCACGTCACCGGTCTTCGCGCCCAGCTTGTCGAGGTCGAGCGGATGCATCGAGGCTGTCGGTTCCGGCTCGATTGCGTCGAGCACACCCGCTCGCCGGGTCATCGCGCCGGTATGCCAATGCTCTAGCTGGCGCCCCGTGATCAATACAAAGCCGTATTCCCGGTCGGGCCGCTCGTTGGCCGGAATCACATCGGCCGGCACGAATTTGGCACGTCCGCTGGGAGTTGGGAATTTATCAATAAAAACAGTAGTTTGTCCAGGATCGCCTTCATTCTCGCAGGGGTAGGTAACGCAGCTTTCGGATTCCAGCCGCTCCCAAGTAATGCCCGCAATCGAATTCATGCCCTTGCGCATTTCATTGAACACGTCGCTCGGACCTGCGTAATTCCAGTCCAGCCCGATACGACGGGCCAGTTCCTGGATGATCCACAGGTCCGGCTTGGCCTCGCCCGGCGCATCCAGCGCCTTGCGGCCGAGCTGCACCATGCGATCGGTGTTGGTCACCGTGCCGTCCTTCTCCGGCCACGCGGTCGCCGGCAGGATCACATCGGCGTGATAGCAGGTCTCGGTCAGGAAGATCTCCTGCACCACCAGCCAGTCGAGCTTGGCCAGCGCCTCGCGAGCGTGATTCGCGTCGGGGTCGGACATCGCGGGATTTTCGCCCATCACGTACATGCCGCGGATATCACCGTCGAGTATGGCGTGCACGATCTCAACCACGGTCAGCCCGGGGTTGGGATCAAGGGAAGTACCCCACAGTTTCTCGAATCTTTCACGCGCCTGCGGATTGTCAACGCGCTGATAATCAGGGAACACCATCGGAATCAACCCCGAGTCTGAGGCACCCTGCACATTGTTCTGGCCGCGCAGCGGATGCAGCCCTGAACCCGGCTTGCCAATCTGCCCGGTCATCAGGCACAACGCAATCAGGCAGCGCGCGTTGTCGGTGCCGTGGATATGCTGGGAAATACCCATGCCCCATAGAATCATCGACGCCTTGGAGGTCGCGTAAACTCGCGCAACTTCCTTGATGGTCTCGGCGGGGATTCCGCATACCGGCGCCATTGCTTCGGGACTGTAGCCCTCGACGTTCTTTTTCAGATCTTCGTAGCCGATGGTGCGCGACTTGATGAAGTCCTTGTCAACAAGCCCTTCGTGCACGATAACGTGCATCATCGCGTTGAGCAGCGCCACATCGGTATCGGGCTTGAACTGCAGCGCATAAGCGGCATGACGCGACAGTTCATTGCGGCGCGGATCAGCGTAGATCAGTTTAGCGCCGTTCTTGACGGCGTTCTTGATCCAGGTTGCCGCTACAGGGTGATTGGACAGCGGATTGGCCCCGATCAGAAAAATCACTTCCGCACGCGCTACGTCGTTGACCTGGTTCGACACTGCACCAGAAGCGACCCCTTCCATCAGTGCGGCAACACTGGAGGCATGGCACAGCCGGGTACAGTGATCAACGTTGTTCGATCCAAAGCCGGTGCGTACCAGCTTCTGGAAGAGGTAGGCTTCCTCATTGGTCCCCTTGGCTGAGCCGAATCCGGCAAGCGCCTTGCTGCCGCGGGAATCCCGAATCTCGCGCAGCTTGCCGGCAGCAAGATCCAGCGCCTCTTCCCAGCTTGCTTCGCGGAAATGCTCCAGCGGATTCGCTGGGTCCATCGCAAAATCGGCGCGCTTGGGCACGCCAGGTTTGCGAATCAGCGGTTTGGTCAGGCGCTGGGGATGATGCGCATAGTCGAAACCGTAGCGGCCCTTCACGCAGAGACGGCCGTGATTCGACGGGCCATCGCGACCGTCGACATGCAATATTTTGTTGTCCTTGATGTTGTAGGTGAGCTGGCAGCCGACGCCGCAGTACGGACACACCGAATGCACCCGCTTGTCCGGTTTCTGCAGGCCGACCTTGCGCGCTGGCATCAGCGCTCCGGTGGGACACGCCTGCACGCACTCGCCGCAGGCTACGCAAGTCGACTCGCCCATTGGATCACCAAGGTCAAAGACGATCTGCGAATGCTCGCCGCGGAACGCGTAGCCGATGACGTCATTGACCTGCTCTTCGCGGCAGGCGCGCACACAACGCGTGCACTGGATGCAGGAATCGAGATTGACAGCGATGCCATGGTGCGAAAAATCAGCGGCAGGCTGATGACGAGACTTGAAGCGCGGTTTCCCTACCTTGAGTTTTCCGGCCCAGTGATCGAGCTCGGAGTTCATGGTATGGCGCTGCTCGGGTATATCCGCGAGGAGCAGTTCCATCACCATCTTCTGCGACGCCAGCGCACGCGCATTGTTGGTGGTGACCTCCATGCCGGGTGACGGGTTGCGGCAACACGACGCCGCCAGCACCCGTTCGCCCTTCACTTCGACCACACAGGCGCGGCAGTTCCCGTCGGGCCGCATGCCCTCCTTGTAACAGAGATGCGGAATTTCGACGCCATGACGCTTCGCGGCCTGAATAATGGTCTCGGACGCGTAAGCCACCACATCGTTGCCGTTCAGTTTGAACTCTACCGGCATCGCCGCCAGCTCGTCTTTGCTCATCCCCGTCATGACATCACCTCCGGTTGGCCTGGCCTACTGCGCCTGCCTTACCCGACCTCCTTGGGAAAATACTTCATTACCGTCCTGACCGGATTTGGCGCCGCCTGCCCGAGACCGCAGATCGACGCATCTGCCATCGCGCCTGACAATTCTTCGAGCAGCGCCTGGTCCCACCGCGCCCCCCCCATCAATTGCAGTGCTTTGGCCGTACCAACCCGGCAGGGCGTGCACTGACCACAGGATTCCTCGGAAAAAAACTTCATCACGTTGCGCGCTGCATCCCGTGCCTTGTCCTTGTCGGAAAAGATGATCACGGCTGCCGATCCGATAAAACAGCCGTACTCGTGCAAGGTATCGAAATCGAGCGGCACGTCACCCAGCGACGCTGGCAGAATGCCGCCCGAAGCGCCGCCCGGGAGATAGCCGTAAAACTGGTGTCCCGGTAGCATACCGCCGCAGTATTCGTCGATCAGTTCACGCACCGTAATTCCCGCCGGTGCCAGATGCACGCCGGGCTTTTTCACTCGACCAGATACCGAGAACGAACGCAAGCCCTTGCGGCCGTGGCGGCCATGGCCGGCAAACCATTCCGCACCCTTTTCGAGAATATCGCGCACCCAGTACAGTGTTTCCATGTTGTGCTCGAGCGTCGGATAGCCGAACAAGCCGACCTGCGCCACATAGGGCGGGCGAAGGCGGGGCATGCCACGCTTGCCTTCGATCGACTCGATCATCGCCGATTCCTCGCCGCAGATGTAGGCACCGGCACCGCGGCGCAGGAAAATCGGCGGTAGCGGGCATGGGGGATTCTTCTGCAGTGCCGCGATCTCCTTTTCGAGGATCGCACGCACACCGGCGTATTCGTCGCGCAGGTAGACGTAGACCTCCGAAATCTGCACGGTCCAGGCTGCGATCAACATGCCCTCGATGAAGCGGTGCGGATCGCGTTCGAGATAATGGCGGTCCTTGAACGTTCCGGGTTCGCCCTCGTCGATATTAACCGCCATGACCCGCGGACCTTTTTCGCCGCGCACGATGCGCCATTTACGACCCGACGAAAAACCTGCGCCGCCGAGTCCGCGCAGGCCAGAGTTTTCCATGGTCTTGATCAATGATTCGGCATCGCGCTTGCCCGCCAGGCATTCGGCGACAATCTTGTAGCCGCCTTTTTTGCGGTATTCGGCATAGGTCACATATTTACCGGTGGCACATTTCGTCTTCTTCGCCGCCACCAGCGTTTTGACCTTGGCCACCGTCGCCTGCGGCACCGGATTCTGGCCGACAACCGCAACCGGCGCCTGTTCGCAGCGACCGACGCAGGGCGCAGGAATCACGCGCACAGCGTTGCCTAATGATTTTTTCAGTCCCTGCATCAGCTCACTGGCGCCAGATAATTCGCAGGATAGTGAATCGCACACGCGCACCGTCAACGGCGGTGGAGGATTTGCACCTTCCTTTACCACATCGAAGTGATGATAGAAGGTTGCAACTTCGTAGACTTCGGTCATCGAGAGTTTCATCTCCCGGGCCAGCGCGACAATGTGTCCAGCCGGAATATGACCTAGGCGATCCTGGATGAGATGAAGGTTTTCGATCAACTGGTCGCGCTGACGGGGATTTGTGCCGATTTTGCGCGCGGCCTCGTTCAGCATGGCTCCGACTTCGGCCTGCGCATTCATATCGACCGTGCGTCCCTTGACTGCACTCCGCGCCAGTCTGCCCTGCTTCAAACCGCCTCCTTCCAAGATTCCCCTCCTCATACCGTGCGTTCCGGGCTCACCGGCTAGGAACAATCAGGTGTAAGAGCAAAACAGCAAGTTCTCCAAGCCGTCGCTGAAGATCAACCTCCTGCTCCAAGCGATTACAGCACCCGCCGGCCCCGGTTATTTCAATACCGACTTCAGCAGCTTGCCCATTTCAGCGGGATTTTTAGTGGTTTTGATACCGCACTCTTCCATTACAGCCAGTTTTTCCGCAGCGGTACCTTTGCCGCCGGAGATGATCGCGCCCGCGTGACCCATGCGCTTGCCCGGAGGTGCAGTGACGCCGGCAATAAAACCGATCACAGGCTTTTTCATGTTGGCCTTGATCCAGCGCGCGCATTCTTCCTCGTTGGAGCCGCCAATCTCTCCAACCATGATCACCGCTTCAGTCTGCGGATCTTCGTTGAACATCTTCATCACATCGATATGCTTCAAGCCGTTGACCGGGTCACCTCCGATACCGACACAGGAAGACTGCCCGAGCCCAAGTTCCATCAGTTGCCCGACGGCCTCGTAGGTCAGGGTGCCCGAACGTGACACCACGCCGATCGGCCCCTTCTTGTGAATGTGGCCCGGCATGATGCCGATCTTGATTTCATCCGGAGTAATGACGCCGGGACAATTCGGTCCGACCAGCACGGTCCTGCTACGCTGCTGTTCCATCTTGTATTTAAGCCTGACCATGTCCCGCACCGGAATGCCCTCAGTGATGCAGATCACAAGATCCAGTTGGGCGTCCACTGCCTCTTCAATAGCAGCGGCGGCATAGGGCGGCGGTACGTAGATTACCGACACGTTCGCACCGGTTGCCTCTTTGGCTTCCTGCACCGAATCGAAAATCGGGATGCCCTCGTAGCTTTGACCGCCCTTTTTCGGCGTAACGCCAGCCACGTAACAATTCCGTCCGTTGGCGTATTCCTTACCCGTCCTGGTGTGAAACTGGCCGGTCTTGCCGGTGATGCCCTGCGTCATCACGCGGGTATTCTTATCGATCAGGATACTCATTTTGCCGCCCTCTTCGTGCGTTTGCGTGCAACCGCCTTTTTCTTGAGCACGCTTCTGACCGCTTTGTTCTTCACTGATGCCTTGCCGCGTTTGTAAGACTTCTTTTTGGCAAGAACGCGTTTGCGGCTTGATGCTTTCACTTTGGGCTTGGCTTTGGCCTTTTGTTTTACCTTGGGCTTGGGCTTGGTTTTTGTTTTCGCACCGGCTTTCGGTTTTGCGCCGCGGCCTGACTTACCCTTTGCCGCCGCAACCACTTTCTGGGCCGCATTCGCCATGTTGTTAGCGGAAATGATTGGCAATCCGGAGTTGGCGAGAATTTTCTTGCCCAGATCAACGTTGGTGCCTTCAAGGCGCACCACTAACGGCACACCCAGACTGACCTGCCGGGCTGCAGCAACCACGCCTTCGGCAATGACATCGCATTTCATGATGCCGCCGAAAATGTTGACCAGGATCGCCTTGAGTTCAGGGTTGCGCAGCATGATCTTGAAGGCTTCAGTCACTTTCTCTGCGGTTGCGCTTCCGCCCACATCGAGAAAGTTTGCCGGATTCCCGCCATAGAGCTTGATGATGTCCATCGACGCCATGGCCAATCCTGCTCCGTTGACCAGACAGCCGATGTTGCCGTCGAGCTTGATGTAGTTGAGATCGTGCTTGGACGCCTCGACTTCGGCCGGATCTTCTTCATCAAGATCGCGCAATGCCATCAGATCGGGGTGACGGAAAAGCGCATTGCCGTCGAAATCGATTTTTGCATCGAGCGCCACTACCCTGTCATCGCCGGTCAGGATCAGCGGATTGATTTCCGCCAGCGAGGCATCCGTTTCATCAAAAGCCTTGTACAGCGCCTGCAGCAGAGAACGCGCCTGGCCGAGCGAAGAGGCCGGAACGCCGATCTTGCGAGCAATGTCGTCAGCATCGGTATCCGTCAATCCGTTTACCGGATTGATCATCACCTTGTGAATTTTCTCAGGGGTTTTTGCCGCAACCTCCTCGATATCCATGCCGCCTTCGCTGGAAGCCATCAGCACTACTCGCTGGGAGCCACGGTCAATCACCATGCCGACATAAAGTTCCTTTCGGATATCGGCCCCTTCTTCTACCAGCAGCCGCCGCACTTTCTGGCCCTCAGGGCCGGTCTGGTGGGTCTTCAGTTGCATGCCCAGAATGTGCCCAGCAAGCGTTTTGACTTCTGCGGGTGATCTGGCCACCTTGACGCCGCCGCCTTTGCCGCGGCCGCCGGCATGAATCTGAGCCTTGACTACCCAGATACTGCCGCCGAGCTGCTCCGCTGCCTTGACCGCCTCGCCTACAGTAAAACAGGGGATACCGCGTGGCGTAGCAACCCCGTACTTGCGCAATATCTCTTTTGCCTGATACTCGTGAATTTTCATTTGGATTCGCGTGTCACGCGCTGCTGGTTGTAGTGAGCGCTCCGCGCCGTTTGCAGGGAGCCAAATCTATTACAGCGGCATCGGCAGGAGCCTTGACCGCAGTCAATTAATGCCGCGATGAGTTTATGAAACAAGAACCCGCTGTTATCCGACAGATTCAGCGCGGAGGCTGACAAGTGCACCGCGACCAAACCAGAAAATGCCGATTTCACAGTATACAAGGGACAGGGTGCCCCACCCGCAAAGAAGACTTGTTGATCCTCCATGCGCTACGCTGGCGCGGCGTAAAAGACCCACGGCTGATGCCCTGATGCATTGCCGTTTTGACATTCAATCAGGACCCATGAGTGACTGTAATCGGCTTCAGCTTACTGAAATGTCATGGTGCAGTGGAAAGTTACGCTATAATGTTGCGTTGCAATAACTATGATAAAAAAAGCGCAACCCCGGGGGGGTTGCGCTAAGTGTTCAGCCAAAGGAGGAGGTTTTGGAGAACATGTGCCGATTCCTGTAGAAGGAATCCAACACACCTCTGATTCTGCCAATTAGCCAGTCGAAGTCAAGCTATTTTGTTGCGAAGCAATATATATTTTATTAACATCCGAATTAGAAAATATAATCTGAATGTGGCTTCAGTTACGTCTGCTCCGCGTTCCCAACTTACCCAGTGCTTGCATCGGGAATGACACCGCGCGATAACCCTCACTGGACAAAACCCGTTCAATTAAACAAAGAAAGAAAGAGAAAGCCGCAAATGGGTAAAACCGTCATGCTGTTCACCGGCGACATCAATCTGATGAATGTCACCGATCCCGCGGCGCCGTTCGCGCAAGTCAATGAAGTGTTGCGGGGTGCCGATGTCTTGTTTGGCAACCTCGAATGCTGTCTTTACAGGCCGGCGGACGCCGTGTCGATTGCCGACGAAGGTTTTTATGCGCCACCCGAAGCCGGACGCGCCCTGCTGAACGCCGGTTTCAGCGCAATCGGCAATGCCAACAATGTCAACTACGGTGCAGCGGCAATCCGCTCATCCCTGGCCGAATTGGAAAAACTTGGCATTCCGTCGGCTGGCGCCGGGCTCAACCGTGCACAAGCACGCGCCCCCGCTATCGTCGAGCACAACGGCAAACACTACGGATTTCTGCAGAGAACGTCGGTGTACTGGCCAACCAATCATGAGGCGGGGGAGCATTCACCCGGGGTTGCCGCATTGCGCGGCAACACGGCTTATCAGTTGCCACTGCACAAGACCCGCCCCGAAATACCGCCCGCCAACCGGCCCGGCGTTCCACCGACCATCGTGACCTGGGCCGACCCGAAATATCTTGGCGAATACATCGATGAACTGCGCGGGCTGCGCAAGCAGGTCGACGTACTAGTGGCCTCGCATCACTGGGGATTACACGAGGAATTACTCGATTACATGCCCGAAATCGCCCACGCAGCCATCGATGCCGGGGCCGACATCGTGATCGGTCACGGCCCGCATTATTCGCTGCCGGTTGAGATATACAAAGGTAAGCCAGTGTTCTACGGGCTGGGAAGCTTTTCCTTCCATACCGGACACGGCGGGCGCAAGCACGGTGACTGGCTGGGCATGCTGGCACGCGTGGAACTTGACGGTCGTGACTGCGTCAGCGCCTCATTTGAATTCGTGCGTCACAACGATCGCAACGAAACCGTAATCTGCAGTATCGGAAACGAGCAGGCAGGGGTAGAGGCGTTGCGCAGACGCAGCGGTGCTCTGAAAACACGCCTTGATGTCTCCGGCAACTCGGTGCTTGTACGGGGAGAAAGTTAAGTCCCGGGGGTCAGATCCCTCCGGGTTCGTCTTTGGGGTGTCGCAGGTTGCGCGCGGGATAAACTTTCGCCGGATGTTGCTTCAACCCTTCTTCATCGACATCCACGCCCAGCCCGGGCGCAGTCGGTAGTTCGATATAACCGTTTTTCGGCTTTAGCTGGTTCGGTGAAATTTTGTCGCAGAACTCGACGAAGGGCAGGAAATACTCGGTGATGATGAAATTGGGCATCGTCGCCGACGCATGCACCGTCGAAGCCAGCGCCACCAGCGTCGAGTTGTAGTTGTGCGGAGAGACTGCAACCAGAAACGGTTCCGCCATCGCGGCAATTTCCTTTAACTCAAGAATCCCCCCGACGCACGCCACGTCAGGATTGAGAATGTCCGCTGAACGTTTCTCTAGCAGCGGACGGAAGCCGGTCTTGGTGTAAGTGGCTTCGCCGATCACCATCGGAATACCGATCTCGCGGCGGATCAGGGCTAGTTCATCCGGATACTCGGCCTGGCAGGATTCCTCCATCCAGTAGAGATTGTATTCCGCCAGTTTCTTGTCAAGACGGATGGCGTGCATCGGCGCAAGACGCCGGTGCTGTTCGAGCAGCAGGTCGACATCCGGACCGACGGCATCGCGGATCGCCTTGACGATGCTCACCGCCCGTTTTTCATGTTCTTTTGGAATATAGGTCCGCCACGGCGAAGGCAGAGGGTCGAATTTCATTGCCGTGAAGCCCATCTTGACGACCTTCTCGGCAGCACGTGCATAATCGGCGGGCTCCTTCATGCCATAGCTCCAGCCGTTGGCATAGACGCGAACTTTTTCGCGATACTTGCCTCCAAGCAAGTTGTAGACCGGTTGTTTGGACGCCTTGCCTACAATGTCCCACAGCGCCTGCTCGATGCCGCTGATCGCACAGAACAGCTCGACGGATCCTCGACGCGCCGCGTAATCGTCGAAAGCAAACTGGGTGAAATACTTGATATCGAACGGGCTGCGGCCGGTCATGTAGGGCCCCAGCGCATTCAACTGCGCCATTACTGCGGCATCACGGTCGTACTGCGAGTAGGACTCGCCCCAGCCGTGTATGCCAGCATCGGTTTCAACCTTGACGAAAATGAGGTTCTTGCGCCAGCCGGGATGAACGGCATAGCTTTTGACGGCGGTAATTTTCATGATTGCAACTGCCCTTCGCGAAGAGGTTTCCTGGAAACAACGAAAGGCATTGAATCTATGCGCGCGTGCTTCGCAGTGTCAAGAAAGCCCGCACAGGTCCAACATGCGACCGTCCGCATACTACAGAGTGCGTGGCTGCACACTCAACAGTTGACCGATTTGCTCCGAACTCTTGAGCCCGCTTCCCGTCAGTACGACCGCGGTATTTTCATCCCTCTTGAGCCTGCCGTCGGCAAACCATTGCGTCAGCGCAGCACCGACGCTGGCACTGGTTGGCTCGACATACAACCCTTTGCCCGCAAACGCGCGCAGCGCTTTGACGATGGACTCTTCGCTTACCGCGGCGATGGCACCGCCGCTACTACGCACTGCGCGCAGCACCTCGCGCAGGCGCGTGGGTTTTGACGAAGCGATACCCTCGGCAATGGTAGACTTCACTTCGATCGGAACCGCCTCCTCCCCTCCCGTAGCCCATGCCGCATGACACGGCGCGCAATGCGCTGCCTGTACGGCGTAGATGCGCGGCATGCGCGTAATTTCGCCGACGCGCAGCAGTTCATCGAAACCGCGCGCAAGTCCCAGCACATTGCTGCCGTAGCCCAGCGGAGTCACCACGTTATCCGGCGCACTGAATCCGCAGTCCTCCCACAATTCATAGGCCAGCGTCTTGGTGCCCTCGATGAAAAAAGGCTGCCAGTTGTGGCTGGCATAGAAAATCTCTGCACTCATGCGTTCTGCGGCCTCGGCGACGGCCTGGCGCGAGCCCGGTACTGTCACCACATCAGCACCGCAAGCCGCGATCTGCGCGATTTTTGGATTAGACGCGGTTTCCGGGACAAGGATGCGGCAATGCATACCGGCAACCGCCGCATACGCTGACAACGACGCGCCAGCATTGCCCGAGGAATCCTCAAGCACATGGTGAATGCCGCGGCTTTTCAGATAACTCACCATCACCGTCATGCCGCGGTCCTTGAACGATCCGGTGGGCATCATGAATTCCAGCTTGAATTGGACTGGAGTGCCATCCCACTCGCCTGCGATCAGTGGCGTACTACCTTCGCCCAGCGTTACGGCATGACACGCATCCACCCCAATCGCCTTGGCGTAGCGCCAGAGCGAACGTACTGTGCGATGAATCTGGTCGCGCTTCAGCCCCGGCCCTGGCGCCAGATTCAGGTAGGCACCTGAATCTCCGCGCCAGCGCGCGACGATGTCCGGATAAGTCGCCCCATTGAATGAATCAACATAATTCATTGTTTAAAGAAATATTTAGTTTTCCACTTTGTCAGCACGTATTTACTTTCGACCCTCGTCGCCAACCCGAATACAAAAAAAGAAGGCAGGCGCGATGGGCCTGCCCTGCAGATTGTAGCGCCGCGCCCTGCGCAGCCCGTTTAAGCGAGGTCAGATCAACTTTTTTTCTTGGATTTGGTCTTGCTCTTCTTGGTCTTTGATTTTTTCTTTTTGGCTTTTTTCTTGGATTTTGCCTTTTTGGGTTTGTCGGCTTTGGCGGCGGCAACCGGTTTAGCCGGGGTGGCTGGGGTCGCCATAGCCGGATCTCCCTTGGCGGGTCCGGCGGGCTGTGCCGAAGTGGCAGGTGTAGCGGGGGTGGCTGGTGCCGTTTGCGCAACGGCAACAGAAGCCGCAACAGCAAAGCCAGCAGCCAGCAGCAGATTCTGCAGTTTGTTCATGGTTTGTCCGGTATCTGATATGGACGGAAGCGATAAGCCCCTCTTCTTAGGGCCGTGCACACATAACGTCCGCATTGCATGACGGTTGACCCGAAGATTCAGGCGCGATGTTACCATCGCCAGCCGTCGCATTCGCGGCGCCACGTAGGAGGACATTCATGGATTTGCAGCTTAAGGGGAAACGTGCGCTGATTACCGGGGCCTCACGCGGCATCGGTTTCGGCGTAGCCAAATTGCTGGCCGCGGAAGGCTGCAACGTGCACCTCGCGTCGCGCAGCACCAAGGATCTGGAGGAAGCCAAGCAGGCCATCCTGCGCGAAAGCAAGGTCGAGGTATATTGCCACCCTGCCGATCTCGGCGTCTCTGCCAATGCCGTCGCCCTGGCGCGTGAATGCGCCGAGGTTGACATCCTCGTCAACAATGCGGGTGCAATCCCGCAAGGCACGCTCGCCACGCTCGACGATGAGAAATGGCGGAAATCCTGGGATCTCAAGGTGTGGGGCTTCATCGACATCACCCGCGAGATTTATGGGCGCATGTGCAAAAAGCGCGACGGCGTCATCGTCAACGTCATTGGTGGTGCCGGAGAGCGCCCCGTGGCCAGCTACATCGCCGGCAGCATGGGCAATGCCGCTCTGATGGCGATGTCGCGCGCCTTAGGCGCGGAAAGCCCGGATCACAACGTGCGCGTGTTGGGATTGAATCCCGGCGGCACCGCGACGGATCGCGCGGTCGCGCGCCTGCGCGAACGTGCTACCAGGGAACTGAGTGATGCTGAACGCTGGCAGGAACTGACTAAGAAGTCACCGTTCGGTCGACTGGGCAGTGTCGACGAAGTGGCAGCCATGGTAGTGTTTCTGTGTTCCCCGCGCTCCAGTTACACCACTGGAACCATCATCACGATAGACGGCGGCGCCGGTAGCAGGCGCGGATAATTATCAATTAAAACAATAAGTTAATTATTTCCCTGGGGTTGGCGCAGCGCGATGCGCAGCATCGACCGCGTTGACTTTCCTGTCATAGTCCTTCTGTGCTGCGGCCACCCGCGCCCGAGCAGCAGTCAGCGCTTTCTCCGCAGTATCGAGTTCGCGCTTGCTCGCGTCGCGCTTGCTCGCGTCGGTCTCTTTCTGTGCCGCCGCATGCGCATCGCGCGCATTTAGTACGTCCTGCTCAGCCAGTTTTGCCTCATACCGGGCCTGCTCCAACGCGCGGTGTGCGATGCCTGCACGGTATTGCCCCTGCTGCAACGGGCGGCTGCGTTCTTCCACAGGCACCTGCGCAAACGCTGCAGCAGAAACCAGCGCTGCAGCGAATACGCAGACCAGAATGTTCCCTTGGAAAGTCATCATCACACTATATAGCCCCAATGATAACGGCTTTGACCGCTGAAAATCCGGAAAAATTCCATCCTACGGAAGCAGTACCGACGAACCAGTGGTTTTACGAGCCTCGAGATCACGGTGCGCCTGCGCCGCCTCGCGCAACCGATAACGCTGGTTGATGGTGATCTTGACCGCCCCTTTCTTCACCACGGCGAAAAGATCACGTGTTGCAGCCAGCAAATCCTCACGTGCCGAAGTGTATGTAACCAGCGACGGCCGTGTCAGGTACAGCGAGCCCTTCTGCGCCAGAATGCCGATGTTGACCGGAGGCACCGCACCGGATGCATTGCCGAAACTCGCCATCAGGCCCAGTGGCGCAAGGCAGTCCAGCGATTCCATGAAAGTATCCTTGCCGACGCCGTCATACACCACTGGCACGCCCTTGCCCTTGGTGATCTCCTTGACCCGCTCAGACAGTTTTTCACGCGACATCACGACCACGTGCTTGCATCCGGCTTTTTTGGCCAGCGCAACCTTCTCGTCGCTGCCCACGGTGCCGATCACGGTGGCGCCCAGGTGTTTTGTCCACTGGCACAGAATCTGGCCGACACCGCCCGCAGCAGCATGCACAACGATGGTGTCGCCCTTCTTCACCCGGTAGGTGCGCCGACACAGATACCAGGCGGTCAAGCCTTTCAGCATCATCGCCGCCGCGGTTTCGTCCTTGATGCCGGCGGGGATTTTCACCAGCTTGGCTGCCGGCCGCAGCAGCAACTCGGCGTAGGCGCCGATCGGCTGCGCATAGGCCACGCGGTCGCCGACCTTCAAATCCTTGACCTTGGGACCGACGGCTTCGACCACACCGGCACCCTCGGAACCCAATATCAGCGGCATCGGAAGCGGATACAGCCCGGTGCGCTGATAGGTATCAATGTAGTTGAGTCCGATCGCGGTGTTGCGGACGCGGACCTCGCCGGGTCCCGGATCGCCGACCTGGACTTCGACCCATTGCAGTTCTTCAGGTCCACCATTCTGGTTGATGCGAATCGCATGCGGCATGTCAGTCTCCTTGGAAAATCGGCGCGTCAGACGCGCCATAGTCAATTTATTCAGCCTTGATCCCAGCGTCGCGAACCACCTTGGACCATTTCGCCGCTTCCGCCTTGAGAAACTTGGCGTAAGCCAGCGAACCCAGATTCAACACCTCGGCTCCCTGAGACGCAAACTTGGTTTTCATATCCCGAGCAGACAGTACCCTCGAAATTACCGATTCTAGCCTGCGCACTGCAACGGCAGGTGTCCCAGCAGGTGCCAGCAGCCCCCACCAGTTGTTGGACTCGAGCCAAAGATTATGACTCTGACTCCTCGTTAAGTGGCAGCACTCCGCAACGGCTGGCAATAATACCCCCAGAAGGAAATCGCGCAAAGCATCGTTGTGACATGCTGCCATTTGCTCCCGATTTTTCCCCTGAGTGCGCTAAAAGTGTGCCCGTAAACCCGCAGGCGTGACCCGCTATTTGGCACCAAGTTTGTTCCGGAATGAAATTCTCCGACAGTTCTCCATAGGCAAGCACTAAAGCGGAAAATTTCTAGTTAGCCAATCAACAATAGCGTTAGAGATCACTGATTCACGTCTTGTATAAAAATGGTCACAGCCTTCAATAATCCTTACCTCGCAACGGCCAGCGCAGTTAGCCGCAAACTCCTCAGCAGGATAACGCTGCACAGACTCTTGATCCCCTCGAATCGCCAATACCGGACAGTGGATTTCCTTAGCCAACCTAACCGTATCTGGCACCGTTGCAATACGATCCAGGAAACTTTCAGCGCTGATCGCATACCACCAACCGGGTAGCAGCATCAGTTCTCGACCTTGTCCTGAGCGAACGAGTTCACGAGCCTTTGATTCGAACTCGGACTGCCTATCTTGGGCAAAAAGATTTTCTGGTCCTCCGGATGTGCTTTGAGCACCACCTCGCCCCGCAGAAAGCAGTACCAGCGCTGGGGTCTGGGGTTGATCAATCACGTGCTGCACCCCCAGCATCCCCCCATTGCTGTGCCCAATGATTACAGGCGAAGAAAACCCTCGCTCCGACAAAAATCTCGCCGCATCCCGGTTGTCTGCCAATGCTTCTGCCGTAGTCTGAAAGGCACCCCCTTCCGCCGTACGACTTGAACGTGTAGTCAGTATGTCGTGACCTCGACGGTTAAACGCTAGAAATGTATAACCCATTTCGACTAGAGGCCGAGCAAGAAAACGTGCCGCGCCAGTGTAGAAATTCATGGTGTT
Source organism: Burkholderiales bacterium (assembly GCA_038106575.1). Lineage (GTDB taxonomy): Bacteria > Pseudomonadota > Gammaproteobacteria > Burkholderiales > SG8-41. The sequence goes on along the minus strand of JAYOED010000010.1, from coordinate 1,858 downwards.
GCCGTGAAAATACAAGACAGCACGCCCGCTATCTTGGCGGGAAGGCGTGTAGAGCAACCCGTCAAGAACAGCATTCTCTGAAGAGATACTGATTAACTCAGTCTTCATAGGTAATTCTGCTTAAACTGTGGGAAAGTCATTATTTTTACTCCTTATAATGTATGTATTCTGTACTTTATTGGCATTACCTCGCTGGCTTTGCTATCAAGTTTTTCAATCGAAAAGCCTTCGAGTAAAGACAAAACAAACTCTTGCAACTGAAAACAAAAACCCCGTCGAAGCGGGGTGTGCTGAAACCGGCGCAGAAAACCAGTTAGGCCAACTTTAAATAGCCGCTAAAGTTCATATATTTTGATTGAACTATCCTAAAAAGGTATCGAAAGACAAGATTGATTGCGACAGGTTTAATCTTTGTGTTGTCGATACTTCCGGGCTGCTTCTGCCCCCGTGCCGGAGGGGGATCAGAGTTAAAAATGGTAAGTATCGAATTAGATGTGAACGGCTGTATTTATTCAGTAGGATATCAATAGTGCCCATAGAAGAAGGGTTGTGATTGAGATGTAATAATACCGCTGCATCATGCAATTCCTTCGAAACGAACCTCCGAGGATAGAAGATTGACGCCCCGTATTGCGATCATCGGCGCAGGTCTGGCTGGCATCAGCTGTGCAAACGAACTGGTAGTACGCGGCGTTAAGCCGGTAATTTTTGAAAAAAGCCGTGGACCTGGCGGAAGGCTGTCAACACGGCGCACACCCTGGGGCTGTTCATTTGACCATGGCGCCCAATACCTCACCGCGCATCACCCCGACTTCCAGAGACTGCTGGACGAAGCCATCAGTTGCAGTGCGGCCGCGCGTTGGGACCCGGGAGTGCGCAACACACCAGCCGCCGAGACGAAAAATTGGGTTGTGGGAACACCGGGTATGAATGCACTTGTCAGACCGCTCAGTCGCGGTCTTGATATTCGCTGCGACACCGAAGTAATAGCCGTTGAACGCAGTACCGACGGCTGGCGAATTCTCTGCAGCGATCACCGCGCCGAGGATGTGTTCGATTTTGTCGTCGGTACCATACCTTCCCCGCAGTCAGGTCGCCTGTTCGTAGGCATTCCTGGCATCGAACCAGCCATCGCCCGAGTACATGTGGCCCCCTGCTGGGCATTGATGATCACTTTCCAACAACCGGTGGATACCTGCCTCGATGTGCAGACATCCGACACCGATGAAATCGCCTGGATTGCCCGCGAAAGCTCCAAACCGGATCGCCACGCCTTTCCTGATTGCTGGGTCGTACACGCCAGCACCACATGGAGCGAACGACATCTGGAACTTGATCGAGAGCAGGCTGCGAGCCGTATGATCGAATTGCTGCCCCGCGCCTTTGGTTGTCGCTTACCTCAAATTTCAAACGCCTTAGCACACCGCTGGCGATTTGCACGTACGATTAAGCCCCTTGGCCTGCCGTATGTATGTAGCGACGACCGAACCATATTTGCAGGCGGTGACTGGTGTCTGGGGGCACGAGTCGAATGTGCCTTCGACAGTGGCCGGGCTATTGCGCGGGCGCTGCCGTTATGAATTCTCAGTCGACATCGTTCGAACCTACCCTCTCCCTGTATTCATTTGGTACTGGGATCAACGTCGCCGTCATCGGATCCACCGGCAGTATAGGCGGCGCCATCGCCAACGACCTGCAACGGTGCAACGTAGTAGCACGGCTGTTCAGGTGCTCCAGATCCACCTCCAAATCGGCTGGCGAGACCGGCAACAATGTGCTGCTGGATATTCAGAGTGAGGATTCTGTCGCGGATGCTGCAGAAAAAGTCAAATCAGCCGCGGGAAGCCTGCATCTGGTG
>JAYOED010000071.1:8308-10697 GCA_038106575.1 Burkholderiales bacterium | reverse complement strand
GCTGAGACCTATCCCAGCCGCCCATTGCGAATGATTGTTCCTTTTGCACCTGGAGGTGCGTCAGATTTCGTCGGCCGCATTTTGCAGCCGAAAATGTCCGAACTGCTGCAGCAGCAGATCGTCGTCGACAACCGTCCTGGAGCCTCCGGCAATATCGGCGTAGAAACGGCAGCACGCGCCAGCGCTGACGGCTACACCTTTCTGCTGGGTAACGTCGGCACCATGGCTATCAACCCGGTGTACTACACCAAATTCAAGTTCAAACCGCTCGTCGACCTGATCCCGATCACACAGGTTGTTGATGTGCCCGGCAGCCTGGTCGTGCATCCCACGTTGCCGGCGAAGTCGGTCAAGGAAATGGTCACCTACATGAAGGCCAATCCGAACAAGCTGAATTACGGAGCAGCCGCGCCAAGCAGTGCCAATACACTCGAGACACTGATGTTCCTCAACAAGACGGGCACTACTGCGACCCAAGTGCCTTACAAGGGCGGCGCCGGTCCAGCCACCATCGGCCTGCTTGGTAATGAAGTCCAGTTCGTGTTCCTTACCTTCAGCTCGACCCTACCCTTCGTTAAACAAAACCGCCTGCGCATGCTCGGAATCGTGGCTCCAGAGCGTGCCTCTGCCTTGCCGGATGTGCCGACCATGCGCGAGCAAGGTTACGACATGGTAGTCGGCTCCTGGCAGGGTCTGTTCCTGCCTAAAGGGTCGCCGGATAACGTGGTTAAGTCCCTTTACAGGATCGGCACCGAGACCATGAGGGACAAGGGTGTGCTCGGAAAGCTCGGCGCCAGCGGAGTTGCGGCAATCACCAGCAAAAGTCCTGCGGATTTTCGCAATTTCGTCAAGAGCGAAACCGGCCGCTTCGGCCAGGTCATCAAGGATAACAAGATCGAAACGCAATAGCGGGATACTGCAGCGCAAACGTCTTGAGGAGTGCGTTAACGCATGCTAGATTCGTATTCTAATCCCGAGTTATTCAAATATCCTTAAGTAGAAATTGCCGTTGCATACCGCGAGGGTTGCAACTGCGCCAGACTGATCAGTTAAACGGAGAGAAACATGGCAAATGTAGGTTTAGTGGGACTGGACTGGCAGGAACGCATCAATTGGGATCGCCTGCGTAAATACCGGCTGGAGCGCGCCCGCGAAAAGATGAAGGCGCATGGTCTGGGCGCAATGCTGTTGATGTACGACGAAAACGTTCGTTACGTGACCAGCACCCTTACCCCTGGCTGGAACCGTCTAAAGCCAGGCCTGCGTTATGCCTTGCTTTGCGGCGATGATGCACCGGTGCTGTTCGAACAGGGCGACATCGGCATCCATATCGAAAAGCATTCGCCGTGGATTCCCAAGGACCACATCAAGTATTCCTACGCTTGGATTAAGGGCGCAGCCGGCCCCGCCTCGCTCGCCCAGGTGACTAAATTTACGAACAGCATTAAAAAGGAAATGAAGAAAGCCGGTGTCGACGGCCAGAAACTCGGCGTTGACTTTGTCGACATTAACATGATCCAGATTTTCAAGGATCACAATATCGACTGGACCGACGGCATGACACCGATGATGGAGGCGCGCGCGGTCAAGAATCAGGACGAGCAGGAATGCTTCCGCATGGTCGGAGCCATCGGTGACGCAGCGCACTGGGAGTTCATGAAATTCCTCAAGCCGGGTCTTACCGAAAACCAGCTGACTGCGCACATCATGGAATTCCTCTACAACGTGCCGGGCATGGAAGACGTTGAAGACGTGATCGTGTCCTCGGGCCTCAACACCTGGCCCAACTGGAGGAACTTCTCCGACCGCATCATCAAGCCCGGTGACATGGTGTTCATGGATCTCGCCGCGCTGACCTGGAACGGCTACAAGTCCTGTTACTACCGGACTTACATGGTCGGCCGCGAACCGAACCAAGAACAAAAGGATTACTACGCCACCGCGCTGAAGTGGCTGTATGACTCGATCAAGGCGGTCAAGGTTGGAGCAACCACCCGCGATATCGCTTCCAAATGGCCGTCAGCGAAGGAAATCTGGGGCTACGAGGAAGAAGATCAGGCAGCAGCCAACCTGTGGGGTCACGGACTCGGCCTTGCCCAGTACGACCAGCCGGTAATCTCGCGCATTTGGTCGCTCGATCACCCGATCGAAATCAAGGAAGGCATGACCTTTGCCCTTGAGACCCAGCATGGCAAGCCGCACCAGTGGGGCGTGCGCATTGAAGAGATGCTGATAGTGCACAAGGACAGCATCGAAATCGTATCGAATTTCCCGGTCGAGCAGATCACGGTGGTCGATCCGATGCCGGGCTACAGCAACTACGGCAAACTGCCCGGTCGCTAGTCCTGCGAAGCATTGACGGCGGCCGGGGGAGCACTCCCCGGCCGGT
>JAYOED010000071.1:0-8298 GCA_038106575.1 Burkholderiales bacterium | reverse complement strand
ATGCCCGATAACATGAAAACCGCAGAACTCGCAGCGCCCCGCCGCTTCGCCATCGTCTCTCGACCATTGCCTGCCGCTGGTCAGGGGGAAGTGCTGGTGCGCAGCGCCGCGACCGCGGTCTGTCACACCGATCTCGGCATGTATCTAGGTGAACACCCCGGACTGCGCTATCCCGTGGTTATGGGGCATGAGTCCACCGGCATCGTGGACACAGTGGGTGAAGGCGTCATAGGGCTGACTCCGGGACTACCTGTCATCATCAATCCGATCATTTCCTGCGGCTATTGTGATTCATGTAAACGCGGCGCTCAGCACCTGTGCCGCAACGCCGGATTATTCGGACGCGAAGTCGACGGATCGCTGAGCGAGTTTGTCTGCCTTAAGGCAAGCTATGTCCATCCCCTGCCGCCGCAACTCCCGCTGGCAGATGCCACCCTGATTGAAACCCTGGCCACCGTGCGCCACGCCCAGCAGCGCTTGCAACTGGCGGCCGGAGAATCGGTGGTGGTGCTGGGCATGGGCACCACCGGGTTGCTGCATGCACGGCTGGCTGTGCTAGCCGGTGCCAATCCAGTGATCGCAGTCTCGCGCACCCGCTGGAAACTTGACATGGCTCTCAAGCAGGGCGCGCATCACGCCCTAGACACCGGTGCAGAACAAGCCGTCGATGAAGTGCTGCGGCTCACCGGAAAGGAAGGTGCGGATATCGTGATCGATACTGTCGGCGGCGATGCGACACTCAAGGCCGGCCTTGATATGCTGCGTCCCGGGGGGCGCTACTCACCCTACGCGGTGAGCCATGCCTGCTGCCCGAAGTTCACTACGTTTCCGCTTTATTACAAGGAAATCAGCATCATCGGCTCGCGTGCACTGAAGCCATCGGACATGGAACCCTCCATCGACCTTGTCGCCTCTGGACGGATTGACGTTTCGGGCTATGTGTCCGCAACCTATCCGTTGGCGAAAATCGCGGAAGCCTTCGACGAATACGAACGTAACCCCGGCCGTGTGCTGCGCATCGTCATCGACAGCCAAGCCAACTAAAAACCCTAATGTCTCCACTGGTCATTCCCTTTTCTAATCCGGCCGCTACTGACCCCGGACGCTTCGGTCCTAAAGGTGCAAATCTGGCATCACTGGCGCAGGCCGGACTGCCAACGCCCGGCGGCTTCTGCGTTGATGCCGAAGCCTATCGTCATCAGGTACGAGCGCTGGGACTCGAAGAATCCGCGCGTGGCGCTTTCGCTACCGACAGCAGTCCACGGGCGAGACGCTACGCCCTTAACATGAAACTGGGCTTGATGGACAAGCCCATTGCGGCGGAAGTCGAATCACAGTTGCTCACTGCATGGCGCCAGCTGGTCGAAGAATCGGGAACGCCGATCGCGGTGCGCTCATCGGCGCTGGTTGAGGACCGCTATGGTTCGAGCTTTGCGGGCCAGTTCGAAAGTTTTCTTGATCTCGACAACGAAACCGATTTCCTCACTGCTGTGCGCTCTTGCTGGGCGGCACTGTGGATGACGCGTGCGCTGCGCTACATGGCGACCCACGACATCGATCCGGCTGAAACCGCAATGGGTCTGATCATCCAGCCTCTGGTCAAGGCTCGCGCCGCAGGCGGCGCTTTAAGTCAGACTGCTTCCGGTGACATGCTAATCAATGCGACGAGGGGACTGGGAGCGGCAATCGCACAGGGCGAAGTGACCCCAGACCGTTACGTGCTGACACGCGAAGGCAAACTCAAGGAAACCGTTGCGGCACCAACTCATTACCACACCATGACCTGCGAACACCGGCCCATGTTCGTGCCACGTCAGCGCAAGAGCAAGGACCCCTGCCTCACTCCAGCACAGGCCGAGAAACTGGGAGGATACCTACTGCGGGCCGAAGCCCTGATGGGTCGCGCTGTCGAAATCGAATGGGCAATGGATGACTCAGCTATCAAGATGCTTCAATCCCGCCCCTTGCATCTTGAGCCGGAAGCGGATGAACACGTCGATGATGAAATCTGGCTGCGCCAGCCGCACCTGCGCGGTCAACCAGCAGGTTCCGGCTGGACCAAGGGCCTGGCTTGCGTCATCAACTGTGAATGCGAACTGGCGCGGGTGGCGCCCGGTTCTGTGTTGGTCACCCGTATGGCGGGACCTGCACTGTCGCAAATCCTTCCACGGGTCGCCGGCGTGGTTGCCGAACTGGGCGGCAGCACATCTCACCTGGCATCACTGGCCAGGGAACGCGGCATTCCGATGGTGCTCGGTGCCGACCAGGCCACGGCCCGAATTCCGGAAGGCTCTATGGTTGCGGTCGATGGCGTATCCGGCGTGGTGCGCTGGATGAAATCCGAAACAGAGGCTCCCCAGCATGCGAGGTTGAAATGACTCAAAGAATACGCGGCATCACCGATGAAGAAGCACAAGGGGCGGCAAAAGACCTGTTCGAAGCGTCGACTAAGATGCTTGGCCGTACCGCCAACCTGATGCGAATCCTATCGCACAGCCCGTATGTGGCGCGATGGATACTGCCGTTCATCGCTGCGGTGAGACAGCCCAATGCCGGCGCTGTTTCGGCCGTCCGCCTGCGCAACCTGGCGGTGCTGAAGACTTCAACCATCAACGATTGTCATTACTGAACGGAACATAATTACGTGCTTGGTCAAGCACTGGGACTGAAGGAAGAAGAGTTTGATGCGCTCAAAGGTGACTATCGGTCGAGCCCGCTGTTTACGGCAAAGGAAAAAGCGGCGATTGCGTGGTCTGAAGCCATGACGCTGAATACCGCAAAGCGCGACAACAAGGTATGGGATGAGCTACGCCGGGAATTCAGCGATGCCGAAATCGTCGAGATTTCCCTGGCTTGCGCGATGTTTAACATGATCAACCGGTTGAATGACTCGTTTCGTACCGAACTTGAAAGCGCCGAATACAACCGGCGGCAGCACGGCGCCGTCGGCGTGACCCCCGAGACGCTTGAAAATTACGCATGCACTATCTGCAACAACAAACACTGACGTCATAAAACATGGCCCTGCCCCTCATCCACATCACCCAGCCCGTTGCTAGGGGCGCCATCGAGCGGCTGAAACAGGCCGCAGATGTACATTGGAATCCGGATCCGCTGCACATTATGACGCAGCAGGAACTGATCGCTGCCGCACGCCGCAGCGACATCCTGTTCTGCCTGCTGCATGACCGAATCGATGCAGAGGTCATTAACGCCAATCCCAAGCTTAAAGCCGTGGCATCGATGACCATCACTCCTGCCGACATCGATATTGCTGCCGCCACTGCCGGAAAAATCCCTGTGACGGTCATCCCGGCCCTGCTGCTCGATGACGCCACCGCCGATCTGGCCTGGGGCTTGTTGTTGTCCCTGGTGCGCCGTGTGACTGAGGGCGACCGTCTGCTGCGGACGGGCACCTTCCCGGGATCGCAGTCCTGCTATATGGAAGGTGCCGGTTTGTCCGGCAAGATAATGGGCATTGTTGGCATGGGCGGTGTCGGTCGCGCCGCTGCTACGCGTGCGCATGCTTTCAAGCTGAAGGTGATCTATCACGATCCGAAGCGCCTGCCGCCCGATGAAGAAAACAAGCTGCAGCTGACCTGGGTGCCATTTGAAAAACTGCTGTCTGAATCTGATTTCGTGTCTATCCACGCCAAACTCATCCCAGAGACTCGCCATCTTTTCAACGATGCCGTTTTCGCGCAAATGAAGCCGTCGGCTTATTTGGTCAATACCGCACGCGGTCCTATCGTCGAGGAGGAAGCGCTAGTGCGTGCGCTCATTGACAGGCGCATCGCCGGTGCCGGACTTGATGTCTATGAAAACGAGCCACGCCCCCACCCCGAACTGCTGCGCATGCAAAACGTAGTCATGACGCCTCATACCGGCAGCGCAATTACGGAATTGCGGGCGGCGATGGCGAATGTCGTCGTCGACAACATACTCGCAGTTCTTGACGGCAAGCCGCCGCCGAATTGCTGGAATGCCGAGATTTACAATTGAAATTAACTTACTGTTTAATTGAATCATTTGAGTCACTCGGAGCGCGAAAATGGCCGCAAAAAGCAAAGTCCTATTAACCGATTACGTCTGGGAATCGGTAGACATGGAACGGCAAATTCTTGGAAACGACGTCAGCCTGGTGCCGTTGCAGACCAAGAAACCCGAGGAATTCATCGCCGAGGCTGCGGATTGCGTGGCCTTGCTTAATACCTATGCCGGCCCCATCACCGCCGATGTCATGGCGAAAATGCCCCAGTGCAAAATCATAGCCCGCTACGGGATCGGGGTCGACACTATCGATCTCGAGGCCGCAACAAAGGCAGGGATCATCGTCACCAACAATCCGACTTATTGCATCGACGAGGTGGCCGAGCACACGATGGCTCTGCTGCTGTCGGCGGCACGCAAGATCACTTTCTACGACCGCCAGGTGCGCTCTGGCCGATGGGCAGTGCCACCTGGCAAGCCGATCCAGCGGGTCAATGGCAGCACTATCGGGCTGGTCGGTTACGGCAACATCGCCCGCGCAGTCGCGGTGCGCGCAGCCGCCTTCGGCATGAAGGTGCTCTACGCCGACCCGTTCATCAAGCAGGGCCAGCTCGATACGCCTGGCACCAAGGTCGAGATTGATCAGCTTTTAGCGGAATCCGACTTCGTATCGCTGCATCCGCCGCTGACGTCGAAAACCCGCGGACTGGTAAGCGATGACGCTTTCGGGAAAATGAAGAAAAGCGCAGTGCTGGTCAATTGCTCGCGTGGTCCCGTGATTGATACTGCAGCACTGGTGCGGGCACTGGATGCAGGGAAAATCGCCGGTTGCGCACTTGACACGGTGGATCCGGAACCTCTGCCCGATGCCCATCCGCTCCGTGGCCGCGATAATGTCATCATCAATCCGCATGCCGCTTGGTACAGTGAGCAGGCGATGAAGGGCCTGCAGGGCGGCGCACCAGGCGAGGTGGCGCGCGTACTCTCCGGTCAGTGGCCGATCAATGTTGTTAACCCTGCCGTGCGCAAAAAAAACCGCGCAAGTCTGTAAGATTCGCCTTATTCAACTGCACAGGAAAATTCCATGAAACTCTGCCGATACGGAAAATATGGATCCGAAAAACCCGGGATCATCGATTCAGAGGGAAAACTGCGAGACCTTTCCAAGATCATCGCCAACATCGATGCATCCACGCTGGCGCCGCGTGAACTGGAGCGTCTTTCCAAAATCAAGCCGGAGTCCCTGACGGTGGTCGGGGGCAATCCGCGCATGGGTGTGCCGTTCAGCGGCAGTTCCAAGTATGTGGCAATCGGACTGAATTATTCCGACCATGCAGCCGAAGCCGGTATGTCGGTACCGACTGAGCCGATCATTTTCTTCAAGGCTACGACCTCAATTTGTGGTCCTGATGACAACACCATCCAGCCTCGCAACTCGACCAAGCTCGACTGGGAATGCGAGCTGACCATCATCATCGGCAGCACAGCACAATACGTGTCTGAGGAAGATTCGCTGAACTACGTGGCTGGTTACTGCGTGGCCAACGATGTCTCGGAGCGTGCCTTCCAGCTGCAGTCTTCTCAATGGGACAAGGGCAAGAGCTGCGACACCTTCGGCCCAGTCGGTCCATGGCTGGTAACCAAGGACGAAATCCCCGACCCGCAAAACCTGCACATGTGGCTAGACGTCAACGGCAAACGCATGCAGGACGGTAATACCCGGACCATGATTTTCGGCGTCAAGAAGCTGGTCTCCTACTGCAGCCATTACATGACCCTGCTGCCCGGCGATCTAATCTGCACCGGCACCCCGCCAGGTGTCGGCATGGGGATCAAACCCAATCCGGTCTGGCTGAAGCCTGGTGATGTCGTTGAACTGGGAATCGAGGGGCTTGGAACCCAGCGCCAGAAGATTGTCGCGGCAAACTGAAGTTCTGTGGGTCGTATGCTCGCATCTTGCTTTAGATAAAAACAATAAGTAATTGTTTTAATTAATATTTATGATCAACGCTGCAATCGTCGGCCTCGGCTGGTGGGGTAAAAGCATTACCGATGCCGTGCAGGGCAAAAGCGCCAAGCTGCGCTTCGTTCACGGTGTCACCCAGGAACTCGAAGCTACCCACGATTACGCGCAATCCAAGGGCTTTAGGCTGTCAGCCACGCTGGACGAGGCGCTGGCTGATCCCATGGTACAGGCCGTGGTTCTGGCTACACCCCACTCCCTGCATTGTGAGCAGGTCATCAAGGTCGCTGCAGCCGGCAAGCCGGTGTTCTGTGAGAAACCGCTGTCGCTGACCAGGGTTGATGCCGAACGTGCAATTGCAGCCTGTAAAAAGGCCTGCGTGCCTGTCGGGGTCGGCCAGAACAAGCGCTTCTGGCCGTCGATGGTCGAACTGCGGCGGGTGGTTATCAGCGGCGCATTGGGCCGAATCATGCATGTCGAGGGACATTATTCGAACGAGCATTCCAGCAAGTTTTTTGCCCCGTGGCGCGACCTGCCCAGTGAAACGCCGGGTGCAGGTATGACCGGCACCGGCATTCACATTCTCGACGCCTTTGCCAACATCGCCGGTCCTGCAGAGAAAATCACCGCCCAGTTCATCAGCCATCGTGAAGGTGCCGACCCTCGCGACACGGTCTCCGTGCTGTTTCGTTTCACAAATGGCATCAGCGGCTTTCTCGGCGCGGTGCGCGCCTCCCCCCTCTATTTCCGCGTTCACGTGTTCGGTGACGAAGGCTCTATCGAAGCGCTAGGTGAAACGCAGACTGTGATTCGCCTCAAGGGCGGCAGGACCGAGGTGAAGGATTTTCCGAAGATCGATTCGGTGCTGGCGGAAATCGATGCCTTTGCTGATGCAGTTTCCGGTGCTGCGCCCTACCCGATCACCACCGCGGAAATGGTCAACACCATCGCCTCCTTCGATGCGGTAATCCGTTCGATCTCCAGCGGGAAAACCGAAACGCCCTGATTACCGAAGCAGGTAGTCACGTCCTGCTGCGTTCACGATGAGAACCGCTTCACTGCCGGTTGGCCAGTGCCTTTGCGTTCCAGATATGCCCGCGCCAGCGGGTTCCGATCCAGGCAATGACGGTAATGCCTAAAAGGCAATACCCCCCTGCCACTAAGCCATATCCGAATGTCGCGATTAGCGGCCCGGAAATCAGCAGTCCGGGCAGATTCCCGTAAATGGCCAGCATGCGCAGCCCCATGATGCGCCCGCGATAGCGTTCATCTGAAGTCCGCAACAGCAAGGCATTGATCGGAATCAACCCCATGGTCTGCATGCAACCTGCGAGTATCAGCGCGGGTATCCCTGCTTCAGGATGGGTCGTCTGGGTGAATACCAGCAGTACTAACAGCCAGGCAATGCTGAAAATCAGCATCGCGCGCGCCGGACGAAACGCGCTTCCGAACCGGCTCATAATGATCGACCCCGTTAATGACCCCGTAGCCGCGGCTGCGACCATAGTCCCCAGCGTCGTCTGATCGGCGCCATAGACCACTTTCGCGACATAGGGCATCAGACCGTTGAACAACGGAAACGCAGTCAGGTTCAGCAAAAAAGCTACCAGCATCGCGGCGCGCAGCTGCGGCGCTTGCCAGACATAGGACAGGCCTTCGCGTAGGTCGCGCCATGGTGTCGCTTGCTGTACTCCTGAACGCCGTTTAGGTTCGCCACCGCCAGCCTTCATAGTCAGCACAAAACTCGAGATATAAAAGCTGACGACGACGGTGTAAGCGAAAGCCATTCCCATGACCGCGACTAGACCTGCACCGGTCAGGGCGCCAGCTATACGTGCTGAATCCTGTGTTGTGCGTTGTATGCCCATCGCCCCTATCAGATGCGATGGCGGTATGGTTTCACCGACCAAGGCGGTACGCATGCCAATATCGGAGGGTCGCACCAGACCCAGCACCGCGGTAATGCACATAACGATGACCGGCGTTACCGTTCCACTGAATGCCAGGATCATGAGCATGGCGGCGAGAACGGCGTAGAGAGCTCTCATAGAGCACAGCACGGCACGGTGCCCTATACGATCGCCTATGACGCCGAACATCGGCGCCAGCAGCGTGCCGATGTATTGCAGCGAGGCAAACACCGTCAGCATCAGCACCGACCGTGTCTCGACCAGCACATACCAGCCGAGAATCAGCGTTTCCATCTCGAAGGCCCACGAAGTAAACAGATCGGCGGGCCATTGAAAGCGGAAGCTGCGGAATCGGAACGGAGCCAGCATCGATGCCCTGCCGGGTATTTCGGCGCTCACTCCAGCACCATCAGCCAGTCGACTGCGGTGACCCCC
>JAYOED010000070.1:7183-10702 GCA_038106575.1 Burkholderiales bacterium | reverse complement strand
CTGTTATCCTCCGCAAGGACCTTAACGCCATTATCGGCACGGTGCTGATCATTTCGGCCACATTCCTGATCGTAAATCTGATTGTCGATCTGTTGATTGCCTTCCTCAATCCCCGCATCCGCTATTCGCAAAGGGGGTCGTCATGAAACGTACCATGGTGATCCTGCTGCGCAATCCGCTCTCGCTGCTGGGCGTGATCCTTGTGTCGCTGGTGGTGCTGTCGGCGATCTTTGCCGATATTATCGTACCGTTCCCAGAGCACCGGGGCGCTGTTGTAGACTTTGTCCATTTCAATCAGGGGCCTACAGCGCGCAACATCATGGGTACCGATCTGGTCGGGCGCGACTTGTTCAGCCGAATACTTTATGCGTTTCGGATATCGTTGGTTCTGGGCGTGGTTGTTCTGGCGATTGCCACGCCGATCGGGGCGGTTGTGGGCCTTTTTGCCGGATACCTTGGCGGAAAGGTCGAATTCGTGCTGATGCGGCTGACCGATGTGTTCCTGTCGATCCCGCCGCTGGTTCTGGCAATCGCAATGATGGGTGTGCTGGAGCCGACGCTGATGAACGCCATGCTGGCAGTCACCGCGATGTGGTGGCCGTGGTATGCGCGGCTAGTCTACAACATCGCCCGTTCCGAGCGGGAAGAGGGCTATGTTCTGGCGGCCGAAGTTATTGGCGCCTCGACATGGCATATCGCACTGCATGAGATCCTGCCCAATTGTCTGCCCGCGATCATCACCAAGATGACGCTGGATATGGGGTTCGTGATAATCATCGTATCGTCCCTGTCGTTCCTCGGGCTGGGTGTGCAACCGCCAACGCCTGACCTAGGCAGCATGGTCGCCGAGGGTGCGCGCTATCTGCCCGATAGCTGGTGGCTCACGCTCTTCCCTGGCCTCGCCATCCTGATTGCTGTCTTTGGCTTCAATCTTGTTGGGGATGCATTACGCGAATTTCTGGGGGCCGAACAATGACGGACGTTCTAGATATTCGTGACCTCACTCTGAAATTCCGGGGCTACACGGGCGTCACAGAGGTTTTGCACGGCATTTCATTGAACATTCGCGCCGGTGAGCGCGTGGCGTTGGTCGGTGAAAGCGGATCCGGCAAATCGGTTACGGCCCGCATCGTTCTTGGGCAATTGCAGGAGCTGCGCGCATCTCGCGTCCAAGGCGGGCTATTCTTTGAAGGGCAAGACCTGAACAGGCTCAGCCGCCGCGAATGGCATGCCCTACGCGGCACGAAAATGTCGATGATCTTTCAGGATCCGACCTCGTCGTTGAACCCGGTCTTTCCCATCGGCACGCAGTTTCACGAAGTGCTGAAACGCCGTGACCTGAAGCTCAAGCGCGAAGCGGCGTTCAGCCGCGCCGGTGAACTGTTAAACGCGGTTTCGATCCAGGATCATGCGCGCGTTCTTGGCGCCTTTCCCTTCCAGCTTTCGGGGGGCATGAACCAACGGGTTGCAATCGCCATGGCGCTAGCCAACAGCCCCTCACTTCTGATCGCGGATGAACCAGGCACGGCGCTAGATGTGACGGTACAGGCGCAAACGCTTCACTTGATGCATGATCTGGTCGATCGCACCGGCACGGCCGTATTGTTCATCTCGCACAACCTGGGTGTCGTGCGTGAATTTGCCGACCGGGTCTATGTTATCTATCGCGGCCGGATCGTCGAACGGGGACCGACGAAATCGGTGTTCGAGAATCCGGGCCACGCCTACACACGCGCTCTGATGGCGGCAGTACCGCGCATCACCGGGGGTGGCATCCCGGAGATTCAAGATGTGGACGTGGCGTTCTTCGACCCGCTGGTGACCCATGCGGAGGTTGGCAATTGAGCCCGCTTTTGTCCCTCAGGAACGTGTCCAAGACCTTTGGCAAGGGCGATCAGGCGGTGCGCGCGGTACGCGACGTCAGCTTCGACGTGTTCGAAGGCGAATGCCTTGCCGTAGTTGGCGAAAGCGGTTCAGGCAAGACCACGCTCGCCAATATGATCCTTGGCATCTTTGGGCCGAGTTCCGGTGAGCTGCTTTTCGATGGCACCCCTCTGGCCGCGCGGCGAAGTCTACAAGAAAGGTCGGCCATCCAGCTGGTACAGCAGAACCCGCTTTCCTCGCTGAACCCCAAACGCTCGGTCGGGGCATCGGTGCGGCTCGGACTTGATGTGTACAGGATTGGTGACAAGAGTGAACGTTGGCGGATGGTCGAGGACGCTTTGGAAGAGGTCGGCCTAGAACGCGACTTTCGCAAGCGTCCGCCATCTGCCCTTTCAGGTGGGCAAAGACAGCGGGTGGCGATCGCCCGGGCACTGGCCTGCCAGTCGCGTCTGGTGGTTTTGGACGAGCCGACTTCGGCACTTGACGTCCTTGTGCAGGCGCGCGTGCTTCGGCTGCTTAATGATCTGCGCGCGGAAAAGAACCTTAGCTACGTCTTCATTACGCACGACCTGTCCGTTGTGCGCAACGTGGCTGACCGTGTGGCGGTGTTTCAGGCCGGCCAATTGGTCGAATGCGCCGAAACCACAACAATATTCGAGAACCCGCGCGAGGAATACACACGGCAGTTGATCGGCGCCGTACCGGTCGTTGCGCCGGAAGAACTCACGCTCAGAGACGCCTTGGCCAGGGAGGGTCAGCCATGATAGATATCGCAGAAGCCATCGCAAGACCGGATGCACAGCCCGAAACGACCTATATGGCGCTTGAGCGGCTGGTAGACGAAACCATCGGCGTGAAACTGTTCACCATAATGGAGATCGATCACGACCGAAATGTCGCCTGGCGCAGCTATACCAACATGCCTGAAGCCTATCCTGCCTTGGGCGAGAAACCTCGCACGCAGAACAAGTGGTCTGACATTGTCGAAGTTCAACACAAGACCTTCGTAGCCAATACGATCGAAGAGATTGCCGAGGTCTTTCCGGATTACGAATTGATCCAATCACTTGGCTGTGAAAGCTGCCTTAATTTGCCGATCTTCATCAACGGAGAAATGCGCGGCACGTTGAATTGCCTGCATGAGGCCGGGCATTTTACGCCCGAGCGGGTAGCTGCGGCCGAAACCCTGAAAACCGCTGGCGCGCTGGCATTCCTGCTGGCCGAGAGCATTCGAGATCAAGGAGAAAACAATGGGTAACATCACCCGCCGGGTTGCCACCGACGTTGGCGGCACTTTTACCGATCTGGTCTGCTTCGAGACTGACTCGGAGACGGGAGAGGCTCGCATCATTACTGCCAAGACAGACACGACGCCTCCGGATTTCGAAACCGGCGTTCTTAATGTTCTTGAAAAGGGTGGAGTTGATCCTGCCGATGTCGATTTCATTGCCCACGGCACGACCGCAGTGATCAATGCACTGACAGAGCGCAAGGGTGCCAAGGTCGGCCTTATCACGACAGAAGGATTCCGCGATACGCTTGAAATTGCACGGGGCAACCGGCCCGATTTCTTTAATCTGCACTACAAGAAGCCCGAAGTATTCGTGCCGCGATATCTGCGAGCGGAGGTGCCGG
>JAYOED010000070.1:3315-7129 GCA_038106575.1 Burkholderiales bacterium | reverse complement strand
CCACTGGACTTGTCTGGCCTTCCCGCGATCCTTGACGGTTTTCGAGCCGAGGGGGTCGAGGCCGTCGCCATCAGCTTCCTGCATTCCTATGCCAACACGAACCACGAAGAAGCCGCGCTGGCCGAAGTTCAAAAACTCTGGCCCGAAGTTTCGGTTGTTGCATCTCATCAGATCACCCGCGAGTGGCGTGAATACGAGCGAACAAGTACTGCGGTTCTTTCGGCCTATGTACAGCCGGTCGCGGCGCGCTATCTGCAAAAACTGCATGATGGGCTCAAGTCGCGGGGCTTTGAAAAGAACCCGTATATCATGCAGTCGAATTGCGGTGTCGACAGCCTGCCCGCGACGATGCGAACGCCGATCACCATGGTCGAGAGCGGCCCGGCTTCGGGATTTTGGGGGGCGGCCGAACTTGGTAAGCTTATAAGAGAACCGAATGTCCTAGCCCTTGATATCGGCGGGACCACGGCGAAGTGCTCGCTCATTGAGAACGGCGAAGTTCGGATCATGACCGACTACTGGATCGAACGCGATCGCAAATCGGCGGGCTATCCGATCATGGTGCCAGTGGTCGATCTGGTTGAGATCGGCAATGGAGGTGGTTCGATCGCCTGGGTTGACGATTTTGGCAAACTGCATGTCGGCCCACAATCGGCGGGCGCACTGCCCGGACCGGCGGCATATGGGAAAGGTGGCTCCGAGGCGACAACAACGGACGCGAACCTTTGGCTGAACCGGATCAACCGCGACTATTTCTGCGGTGGTGAGATTGACGCCGACATGGGGTCTGCCGAGAAGGCGCTCAAGGTCATCGGCGACAAGTTGGGGGTCAGCGCGAACGAGGCGGCTCAGGGCATCATCCGGATCGCCAACAACAACATGGTTAACGCGCTAAAACTCGTGTCGCTCAATCGCGGGTTTGACACCCGCGACTTCACGTTGCTGGCCTTTGGCGGCGGCGGCGCGATGCACGCTGTGGCTCTGGGTCAGGAGTTGCAGGTCAAGAAAGTCGTCGTTCCGGCAGCAGCCTCGGTGTTCTCGGCCTGGGGCATGATGATGTCGGACTTGCGCCGGGATTTCTTTGTCACACAGCTTGCTGATCTCGGCAAAGGTGGCGGCGCGGTGATCGAAGGCACCTTCGCCGAGGCCGAGGGCAAAGCGCTGGCTACTTTTGCCGAGGAAGGAATCGGCAAGGACAAGGTGACTTTCTTGCGATACGGCAAATTCCGCTATCAGAACCAGGAACATACAACCGAGGTGCCGTTGTCCGGCGGCAAGATTACGGACGAAAGCCTTTCAAAAATCGTGGAGGATTTCCACGAGACCTATGAACGGGAATACACCTACAGGCTGGACGCCCCGGTCGAGATGGTTGGTATTCATCTTGTCGCCAAAGCCGAGGTCGGAAAGCTGGAAATGCGGCCCGAAGAAATTGGCGGTGCGGACGCCTCTGGCGCGGTCAAGGGTAGGCGTGAGGTCGACTACGCTCTGGAAGGCAAGCACCAGGCCATGATCTATGACGGGGACAAACTTGTGCCAGGAATGGCATTCAATGGCCCCGCCATCATCGAGGACAGCGGGACAACGGTGGTGGTCCATCCAAAGAACACCGTCGAAATCGATGCTTATCGCAACATCCACATCAATCTGAACGGCTGAGGGTGAGACCATGACGCTAGCAAACGACGCGATCACCCTGGAGATCATCCAGAACTCCTTGCAGGCCGCTGCCGACGAGATGTTCGCTGCCATGCGCAAGACTGCGATGTCCTCGATCATCTACGAGGTGCTCGACATGGGCACTGGTATCACTGACGCCCAGGGACGCATCGCATCTTCCGGCGCGGGCATTCCAGCCTTCATCGGCGTGCTCGACAAATCGGTGCAGGCGCTCTTGAGACGGTTCAAGCCCGAAGAGATCCATCCTGGTGATGTCTTTATCGTCAATGACCCCTTTTATGGCGGCGTTACGCACCTGAACGACCTCGTCCTGGCAATGCCGGTCTTTGCCGAAGGCAAGTTGATCGCCTGGACCGCCAACATCGCACATAACTCAGATGTCGGTGGTATGGCGCCAGGTTCGCTATCGGGTGATGCCACCGAGATATTCCAAGAGGGGTTGCGCCTGCCGGGGGTCAAGATCATCAACGAGGGCCGGACGGACCAGGCGGTGATGGACATCATAACGGTCAACTCCCGGATGCCCGACTTCCTGAAAGGGGATGTCTGGGCTGCGATTTCTTCCGTCCGTGTCGGCACGAAACGGCTGGAGGAACTGGCAGCCAAATACGGGGTGAACACTTTCATCCATGCGATGGATAGTTTCATGGATTTCGGCGAGAAGGCGGCCCGCGCCGAACTCGCAGTTTTGCCGAGGGGAACATTCGAGCTGTCCGAAGAACAGGACGACGGCCGCGTATTCAATGTCAAGATAACGATCACCAAGGACGAGTTCATCGTCGACCTTCAAGCCAATCCCGATCAGGACGTCGGGCCTACCAATGCCTGCCGCGACGGCTCGATGATCTGCGCGCAGATGGTGTTCAAAGCGCTTACCGGTCATGACACACCCGCAAATGATGGCTGTTTCCGCCCGCTCAAGCTTTTGACCCGCGAAGGTTCTATTTTTCATGCCAAGGAACCTTCGGCGGTGGGTTTCTATTTTGAAACTGAGGTTCGTGCCTATGATCTGATCTGGCGCTGCCTTGCGCCGCATATGCCCGAATTGTTACCGGCAGGACATTTCGCGACCATCGCGGGCACATTTATCGGGGGCATCCATCCCGACACGGGGCGGCAATATACGATCATCGAACCCCAGATCGGAGGCTGGGGCGCATGGGAGGGCAACGACGGCAACCCCTGCATCTATTCCGGTTTCCATGGCGAGACCTACAACACGCCTGCCGAGATATCTGAGGCCCGGAATGGGCTGTTCGTGGAGAGGATGGAGCTGAATACTGGTCCAGGTGGAGAGGGAGAGTTTGCTGGCGGACGCGGCCTAAAGCTCGAATACCGCATCCGAACCAAGAACGGTTTCCTGACGGCGGGATATACACGTTCCAAGGTAAAACCGTGGCCACTTGAGGGTGGCAACGAGGGGTCCGGCAATTTCATCGAGGTAATCAAGTCGGATGGAAAGAGCGAACGCTTTTCTTTCGTTTCGGGCCTGACAGTGAACACCGACGATGTGATCCGGGTGGTAACCTCTTGCGGAGCTGGCTACGGCGATCCGAAGAAACGCGATGCGCGCAAGGTTAAGGCAGATCTGAAGAATGGCTTGCTAACACCGGAACGGGCCAAGGAAGTCTATGGCGTCACTATCTGAACAGGAGGAGACAATGGTTAAGATTATGTATCTAAGCCCGGTTACTCATCAGGACGGGCATGACGATCTTTTTGCCGAGATGGCGCGAGACTATAAGCTTCCAGGAACCGAGGTGCATGTGACTTCGCTACCCGAAAGCGTGGGGCGGTTTTCCCATATCGAATATCGCAGCTATGAGGGCATGGTCACCGCAGGTATCATCCGGGCCGCGCGGGCGGCAGCGCGCGAAGGTTTTGATGCCTTTGCAATCGGGTGTTTCTATGACACTGGGCTGCACGAGGCCCGCGAGGTTTCGGGCGAAATGATCGTAACCGCACCTTGTGCTGCCTCTTGCGAGATTGCGGCGTCATTGTCGAACCGGTTCGGCGTTATTGTTGGCCGCCGCAAATGGGTCGACCAGATGCAAGCCACGGTTCACGCGCTTGGCCATCGTGACCGGCTGTCCGGATTCTACCACGTCGAACTTGGGGTTACCGAGTTTCAACA
>JAYOED010000070.1:1340-3305 GCA_038106575.1 Burkholderiales bacterium | reverse complement strand
GTCGAGGACCGCCTTGGCGTGCCGGTCATCGACCCGTCTATTGCGACCTTGAAGCGGGCTGAATACGCCGCGCTACTCAAGCGCGATTGTGGTTGGCGACCATCGCGCAAATGGTCCTGCGAGGCGCCGCCTGAGGAGGAGATGGCCGCTATTGGCGTCTTCGATGGCGGTGATGCTTTTGGTGGGCGCATCGTGGTGCATGCCAGTTAGGTCAAAAAACAGGGATTTACAGAGAAGGATACGACATGACTCGGCTAGAAAAACTCCGCAAATCCATGGCAAGAGAAGGCGTGGATCTGGTCGCGCTCGGCCCCGGGCCGCATATGCAATGGCTTATCGGATTTCATCCGCACCAGGATGAGCGGCCCTGCCTTGTCTGCGTCAGCAAGACAAGCGCAGCATTCCTCATGCCCGCCTTGAACGCTGAAGGCAGCAGGCCGCACACTGATTTGCCATTCTTTACCTGGACCGATGCCGACGGACCCGAACAGGCGCTGGGCCGGCTGTTCGGTGAACTGGGCGCGGCTTCCGCCAGATCGGTGGTGCTTGATGAGACAATGCGCGCCGATTTCGCAGCACTCGTTCAGGACACCTTGCCTGACGCTAGGCGGCATTTCACGGCGACAACCATCGGCCACCTGAGGATGCACAAAGACGAAGAGGAGTACCGGCTGCTAAAGGAAAACGCGCTTATTGCGGACAAGGCCATGCAGGCTGGTTGGGCGGCAATGGGCGCGGGCATGACAGAAACCGAGGTTGCCCAGATCATATTTGAGGAATTCAAGGGGCATGGCACCAAGCCAATGTTTGGCATTGTGGGTGCCGGTGGGAACGGGGCGTTCCCGCACCACCACACTGGCAACACGGTTCTGGCAACCGGCGACGCCGTGGTGATGGATATTGGCGGCGGCAAGGCAGGCTATTCCTCGGACATCACCCGCATGGCCGTCATAGGCACGCCGCCCGAAGGTTACGAGGAAGTGCACTCTGTTGTCGAAGCGGCAGTCAAGGCAGCACTGAAAGCTGCCCGACCCGGTGTTAAAGCGCATGAAGTGGACGACGCGGCCAGAGGTGTTATTACCGAGGCCGGCTATGGTCAGTATTTCGTCCATCGCACAGGCCACGGCATGGGCGTTGAAGTCCATGAACAACCTTACCTCACCTCGACGTCTCAAACTATTCTGGAAAACGGAATGGTGTTTTCCATCGAGCCGGGCATCTACTTGCCGGGCCGTTTCGGCATTCGGTTGGAAGACATCGTCATCCTGCGCGAGGATGGCCCGGAGATATTCTCGGAATTGTCGAGAGACGTGAAGGTTATCTGAGTGTCCGATCCCTTCACATTGGCAGTCATCCAGTCAGGTCTGGAAAACGCCGCCGAAGAGATGTTTTCGGTGCTGCGTAAGACGGCAATGAGCCCCATCATCTACGAGGTGCTGGACGTAGGTACGGGCGTAACAGATGCAAAAGGTCAGCTGGTCAGCTCTGGCGCCGGCATTCCAACTTTTGTCGGTGTTCTTGACAAGGCGGTGCAGGCGCTCATCAGGCGCTACGGCGACACGATCCAAGCCGGCGACGTATTCGTCACTAATGATCCGAATTTTGGTGGGGTGACGCATTTAAACGACGTGGTGATCGCAAAACCTGCGTTTTTCGAAGGTGAATGTGTGGCCTGGACCGCATCGATTGCGCATTGGGGCGATATCGGGGGCAAAGTGCCAGGGTCGATGGCGACCGACGTAGTCGAGATATTCGCAGAGGGACTGAGGCTTCCGGCGGTCAGACTTTTCAGTGCAGGTGAACCGAGCCAGGCGGTTTTTGACATTATCGCCACAAATTCCCGGCTGCCGGAGTTTGTTCAGGGCGACCTATGGGCGCAGATTGCGGCAAGCAATCGAGCCGAGGCCCAGATCCTCGCCCTATTTGTCAAGTATGGCCGCGCAACTGTGGAAAAGGCCATTCAAG
>JAYOED010000070.1:0-1330 GCA_038106575.1 Burkholderiales bacterium | reverse complement strand
TGCCTTCAGGACCGGCGCCGAGCGCTCATTGGCCGGTCTCGGCAGTTTGCCCAATGGGTGTTTCGAGATCCAGGAAGAACAGGACGATGGCGCACATTGGCGCGCCGCAATAACGGTCAGCGACGACAGGTTCAAAGTCGATCTGCGTGGCAATCCCGCCGAACGCGCAGCCCCTTACAACACAAGCCGCGACGGCGCCTTGATATCATGCCAGATGATTTTCAAGGCATTGTGCGACCCCGAACGCTTTGCCAATGCGGGCTCATTTTCGCCACTGGAGGTGATCACCGAGGAAGGCACGATATTTCACGCAGGGCCAACTGTGCCGCAGGGATATTACTTTGAAACCCGCGTGCGGCTATTCGATATGCTGTGGCAATGCATGGCAAGGGCCCTGCCTGGACGCCTTCCTGCCGGGTCATTCTCGTCGATCTTTGGCACTGTTATCGCTGGCGTTCATCCCGATACGGGGCGCCGTTTCACGATGGTCGAGCCGCAGATGGGCGGCTGGGGCGCAACCGAAGATCGCGACGGACTTGATGCCATGTTTTCAACCAGTCATGGCGACACGTTTAATACGCCAGTAGAGATTTGTGAGGCAAGATACGGGCTGATCGTGGTGCACAAGACGCTGGCAGAGCGGCCAGAGCGGGCTGGAAGGCATCAAGGCGGTCACGGCGTTTCGGTACTATATGAGACGCGCGGCGACGCCACCCTGTCTGTCGGCTATACCCGCGCCGTTGTGCCGGTCTGGTCACTGAACCGTGCTGTGTCCGGCGGCAAAAATGCCATGCATATTGTTCGACGAGATAGCAGAAGGGAATACCACCGGTTTATCAGCGGGGCCCAGCTGCAACCTGGCGACCGGGTGCTTGTCGAGACGGCTTTTGGCGGAAACACCTGACCGGTTTCTGAGCCTAAAGCCGTGACCAAAAGACACGCCATTCAAATACTTCAAATACAGCCTTAAGATCATCCGTCTCGCAGGAATGCTCTAACTTCGGTTCTCACTTTCACTTCGCAATTTCGAGAGCCTGCAGCACGAGCGGGACATTGATGTATGCCATAAAACCATATGGTTTTGCTGGTGTAGGTGCGGCCCAATGTTTGCGTCAGAAATCAGACGCCGCCGTACGTTCTTCTGTCTTCAACAACTTCGACCAGGGCACCGACCTCTCAAGCCGAGATGATTTCAAATAGAACCGCACCGTGGCTCTTGCGGCGCGGCGTGGTCGCTGTCCTCTAAAAGTGTCAGCCTAACTGGCAAACAGAGACAGGTTCGAATTCGTCTGACACCACCGGCCGGTTTCGTCTCGGCTGAGCATGCGTT
>JAYOED010000009.1:57481-57819 GCA_038106575.1 Burkholderiales bacterium | reverse complement strand
CGGCGGCATCGTCTGGCCGTGGGTGCAGCTTGAATGATTACGGAAGTGGTGATTGCCATTTGGGCTACCCTGGCGTGGGTTTTGCTACCTGACGGGCTGCTGCGCACCAGCATGTTTTTACTGGCCAGTACAACCTGGATTGCCACCCTGCTGATCAATGCCTCGCCGTTTTTGCGGTTTGACGGTTATTTTCTAATGATGGATTGGCTCGATATGCCCAATCTGCATGCGCGGGCATTTGCCTTGGGCCGATGGCGGCTTAGGGAATGGTTGTTTGGCCTAGAGGTTCCGCCGCCGGAGCAGATGGGATCGCGACGCCAGCGCCTGTTGATATTATT
>JAYOED010000009.1:20646-57471 GCA_038106575.1 Burkholderiales bacterium | reverse complement strand
GCCTACGCCACCTGGGGTTATCGTCTGCTGGTTTTTGGTGGCATCGCTGTGATTGTCTACCAGGCATTTCCGAAACCACTGGGCCCTGTTCTGGCGGCCATTGAGGTAAGCTGGTTCATAATTTTGCCAGTGTTACACGAAATGAAGATATGGCGGGAGTATCTAAGTAACTTGCTCCGGACACGGCCTGGTCAGCGCACTCTGGGTGTTCTGGTATGCCTTTTGTTAGTAGTTATCGTGCCGTGGGATACCCGTGTCGAAGGGCAAGGAGTGCTCAAGCCGCTGGAATCGTACCCCTTGATTGCTCCCGGCGGCGCACGCATCAGCACGATGCCAGTTTCTAACGGAGCAGCCGTGCCTGCGCAGGCATTGCTTCTGATTCTGGAGCAGGTCGATCTACAATTCCAGCATCGCGCGCTGGTAGCACGTTCGGCGGGTCTTTCCTGGCAGGTGAGTGCTGCCGGGGTGGATGCAAAGCTGCGCGAGCAGCAGCAGGTGATTGCAGCGAAGCGTGAGAAAGTGAACGCAGAGCAGCAAGGGCTCGAAAAGCAGCAGCGGCAATTCGTCATGCGGGCGCCGTTTGCAGGCACTTTTTACCTGACTCATCCGGATCTGGTGGCAGGAAATTGGGTAGGAAAAAACGAGAAACTGGGCGAACTCGTTGGGTCTGCTAGCCTGCGGGTAGAGACCTATTTGGCAGAGGCGGATATCGATCGCCTGCGAGTTGGGGATCAAGGCGTTTTTTACCCTGAGCCCGGCAGCCCTGGCTCGCTGAAGCTGGTGGTTAATAACATCGATACCGATGCTACTCACGAACTGACCGAGGGGATGCTGGCCTCAAGTCGTGGTGGGGGAATCGCTGTAAGAGAGCATGCCAAGGCATTGGTGCCTGAACAAGCACTCTACCGAGTTGTTCTGAGCGTGCAAGCAGGTGAAAATTCATCGCTTCTACCGGTGTTGCGCGGCAGAGTCGTGATTCACGGAAAAGCGCAAAATTCGCTCGTACGTTATGTTCGTGCTGGCTTAGCCGTTCTGTGGAGAGAGGCCGGATTTTGATCTGGCACCGTTGGGTTCCCCGACGCTGACGAACAACTGGGCGTGTAAGAGATTTTGTGTAAACGGTCATTTGGCAGGAAACTGCCGCATTGCAAGGAGCGATGATGACCGTAAGTAAGGAAGTGCTGGACGGCCTGCTGGCCGATTACAAGAAGCCGGAAGACCTGATTGGCGATAACGGGCTGCTCAAGCAGCTCACCAAGGCGCTGGTTGAACGCGCGCTGCAAGCGGAGATGGCCGAGCATCTCGGTCATGGCAGGCACGAGCCGGTAGCGAATCCTGCCGGCAATACCCGCAATGGCAAGAGCGTCAAGACGCTGAAGGGCGAGTTTGGCGAACTGCCGATTGAAGTGCCGCGCGACCGGCACGGCAGCTTCGAGCCGCAGATCGTTCCCAAGCATCAGACCCGATGGGCGGGGTTCGACGACAAGATCCTGTCGCTCTACGCGCGGGGCATGACGGTGCGCGAGATTCAGGGGCATCTGCAGGAGATGTATGGCGCGGAGGTCTCGCCGACGCTGATTTCATCGGTCACAGACGCGGTAATCGATGAGGTGAAGGCGTGGCAGTCCCGGCCACTGGATGGCCTATATCCGATCGTCTATCTGGACTGCATTCACGTCAAAGCGCGGGATGCCGGGGCGGTGCGGGTGAAGGCCGTGTATCTGGCGCTGGGCATCAATCTCGCCGGTGAGAAGGAGTTGCTGGGCATATGGATCGCCCAGACCGAGGGGGCGAAATTCTGGCTGCAGGTGGTGACTGAACTCAAGAACCGCGGCGTGCAGGACATCTTCATTGCCTGCGTGGACGGGCTGAAGGGCTTCCCTGAAGCGATCGAGACGGTGTATCCGAAGACGGCGGTGCAACTGTGCCTCGTGCATCTGGTGCGCCACAGCCTGAATTACGTCTCGTGGAAGATTCGCCCCGAGGTGGCTGCCGATCTGAAACTCATCTACCAGTCGGCCACCGCCGAAGAGGCCGAGCGCCAGCTCGCCGAATTCGAGCGCAAGTGGGATGCAGCCTACCCGCCCATTGCGCAGTCCTGGCGGCGCAACTGGACGCGCGTCACCCCATTCTTCGATTACCCGCCAGAAATCCGCAAGGTGATCTACACGACCAACGCGATCGAATCGGTGAACATGGGCCTGCGCAAGATCACGAAGAACCGCGGCGCGTTTCCCAACGACGAGGCGTTGCTGAAACTCTTCTACCTGGCGCTGCGAAACATCAGCAAGAAATGGACGATGCCGATTCGGGACTGGAAGGCCGCCTTAAACCGCTTTACCATTCAGTTTACGGACCGGATGCCGCAGCATTAACTGAAACCCGTTTACACAAAAATCCGGACACCCTCGAACAACCTCGCTGATTCCGATCGCAGACTTTTCCAGAAGCCGGACGGCAATTGCTTTCAAGTTCGAGGCCGTTGCATGCTCTGAGGCGAGTGCGTAAGCTTCTCCGTCAATTGGGCTGACGCCTTTTTGGGCAAGCTACCCATCAAGGGACTTTGTTTGGTGAATCGGTAGGGGAGGGGAGATCGGCTCGCCTCATTGGACTGACTGGTTTTTGTGCCAGATTTATTGACACACTTTTCTGCATCGCCTCCGCCTGTTCCAAGGCAGGCGGTTGCGGATTGTTCGCTGATGGTGTCGGTAACCTATCAGATCAAAAACACCAAAAATTACTTATGAACTGACCACTTTGCGGGAGGGGGGCTTACGTCACAACTGTGATCACTCCCGGCCATTCGACGGGGGCCGCACAGCCCCTGCTACCGCCGCCGACATGGGTCACCACCGGTAACCCGATTGAGCACTTTCCAGCACGCTTCAGCTGGCAGGACCTCAACAACTCGCAACAGTACCGGGTCGACATAGTCGAGGTGAAGGGCGAGGAGCGCCTTGTCCAAACGCTGATCACTCGCGATCCGCGTTCGGCGTGGACGACCTTGCCCAACGGTGACTACCGCATCCGGGTGCGGGGCATCGACCCCAATGGCCTCGAGGGAAGGGACGCCCTCTTCGGTTTCAAGGTCGAGGCCTGGCCCGCTGCCCCCATGGTGAACGCTCCCCTCGAGGGGGCAGTCGTCGCCGGCGAGAAGATTAGTTTTCGCTGGGCACGGGTTTCCGACGCCGAGTTCCTGCGTTTCCAGATTGCAAGAGACACAGGCTTCAAGGACATCGCCATGCAAGTCAAGTCGCTGACGGTGCGTTCTGGGGGCATCGCAGTTCCGCTCAATACGGGCCGTTACTACTGGCGAGTCGCCGCGGGCAGGAAGCGTGAGGGCTTGGGCCCCTTCAGCCCGGCACAGGCGTTCGAGGTGGGCGCGACTCCTCAGGGTGCCTCCTCCAACAGGCTGCGCTGGCAAGTGGCGAGCCCGGGCGAGCGATTCAAGATTCAGGTGGCGACCCATGAAAGCTTTGCCGACCCGTTGATTGATCGCGAGCAGGTTGACACAGAAGTGACCCTGCCCGAGGTGGCGCAGCCGCTTTACGTTCGCGTGAAGCGCATCGCACCAGACGGTTTTCCCGGTGAGTTCGAGCCGGTACAGATCTTCGAGCGGGGCCAGTAGCGCGCCGTGCGTGCCTGCGCACCTGCCGCGGCTGGCACAAAAAACCAGTCAGGCCACGGGTAGATCAGCGAGACTTTGGCTTCCGCCCCCGCCATCGTGGTGCGTCAGTCATTTTAAGGATATACATCATCGCCTCCAGTTCCCGCAGTCGGGCAGACGAAGCGCTGCGCGCCGCCTTGGCTTCAAGGGTCTCCTCTCCGTGCCGGTAATTTGGATGCTCCTCGCCCCTCAAGATAGTACTAGGACGACGAGCGCCGTGATATTTGCATGTTGAACAGCCCCATGCTGCCGGGTTCCTGCACTGCTGCTGAGTCGATTTACATTTGGCGTGGCATCTAGCAGCGGTACCATTGACGATGCATCTGAGTGGCATAGCATTTCCTTCGATGTTTTATCTGTATTTAGGGGGTCTTTCGAGCTGGGCTTCGGGAATTAAACGCTTACCTCATTGAATAGAGATGCCCTATTGCTCAAGGGATGCGGCGGCAGGGCTCCTGAGGGGGGCAGTGCGTTGCGCGGAGACCAACCGGATTTGGCTCGAAAGAACGCCAAGTTTGGCAATTGTAGTAGCTTGAAACGGTCGTGCATGCGTGTTCGCAGTGACGGCTTGCAGCTGGTCAAATTTCCTTATGATTAAGTTCTTTGTAAAGTAAGGTAATCGTGGGGCGTCTACCGGCATGGCGCTCCACTTGGATAAGCCTGGATTTTTCCAATCGTTCCAGCCCATCACTGGCGGCATCCCGTTTTACGTGGAAATAATTCAGCGCAGTTTGAGTTAGTTTGAACGGTTTGCCTTTTGCCATCCCATGCAACCACCACAAGGCGATGGCTATATTGAGGGTCTTGCCGGGCAATTCCGCTGCCTTATTCAGCCAACTGATCGGTACAGGCCCCCGAAGGAACAAATCTCTCTTGGGCGCCTCAACTAGTGTATTTGATGCATGATCCAGCTGTAATCGCTTTACCGGGAGATAAAGGTCGGGCGTATGAGTAGTATTCATAAAGATACATAAAAAGAATTTACGGGGGCGGAAGCCAGACGCAGGTGGTGCGTCTGACTGCCGCAGGTCATGTCGATAACGGCCCCCCGATGAGGTTCATCACTGTGTTCCACATCACTACCCCGCGTTTGTCCATGTATCGCTCGGGGTAGCGGAACTCCTTCACGTCGCTGCCCAGTTCAAACCCATCCAACACGATCCGGCTGGATTCCTTCATCAGGGCTTTTGCAGTTGCGGTGGCTTCGTCCAGTTCAGCCAAGGGTGCTTCGATCAGGAGCGCGTCATGCACCGGGGCGCACACCCGGATGCCGGCCTCGGTCAGCAGGATGCAGGCGATCCTCAGCATCTCGGCGCCATTAGCCTGCATTGGAAAATTGCGCAGGCTGCGGTCATTGAGTTCGTCGCGGGTATGAATCTGCCAGCCGAATCCAGCCCAGAGTCGGCCGCCAAGTACGGCCTCATCGACCGCGCTGTCCGACCACTTCCAGAACTGGCGATAGGTTTGCCGGTGCAGCGCAAGCAACTGGCGCGCTCGAGCCACTGGCTGGTTGATGCGTGCCGCTAGGCTCGCCTCGCCCATGCCGTATTGCACCGCTAGTACGCACGCCTTGAACTGCTCACGCTCCGCCTCGTGGGTCTTCTTGGTGGCCGTCGCCGGCACCGCCCCGGCCTGTATGGCGAAAGCGAGATAGGGATCGCCGCTGCAATAAGCTTCCTGCATCGCCGGGTCGCCGGACAACGCGGCTGCAATCCCAAACTCCTGCTGGCTCCAGTCTACGTAAGCAAGCCCCCAGCCCGGCCGCGGTCGTATCAGCCCGCGCAACCACACCGAAGGGCCGAAGATGAATCTGGAGTTCGACGGCTGATTGCGGCCGGTGCGCGAGCGAAACGGCGACAGCAGGCAACGGTTGCGCCCGTCGTCCCCCACCTGCAGGCTGGTCAAACGCATCTCCGACAACGCCGAGCGTAGCTCGCGGATCGGCGCCACCTGCAGGTGCGTGCGAGCCATTTCGCGGAAGGTGGCATCGCACAGATCGAGCCGGCCGCTTTCCAGTCGCGGCCACGGAATGTCGTTGGCGACCAGGTATTCCTCCCAGCGGCTGGTCTTGAAGGTGCGGCCGTCATACACCTTGTAGTCGCGATCGAGTTCGGCGATCAGCTGGTCTTGTATGGCATTCCACTGCCCCTCCAGCCGTGCCAAGGCCTCTTCGTCCAGGGGCACACCGTTCATCTGGATGCGCGAGACGGCCTTCATATAACGGCCGCGAAGAAGTGCACGTGGCCAGTCGATCTGACCCTGCATCGCCGACAGCAGTTTGGCCAGCGCCACCACGTCCGATTCACAGTAGTCGAGGATGGCTAATTGCTCCGCCGGGCTCCACGGGCCGCCGGTCAGAACCAGATCCCGCATGGCATCCTTCTGCTCGCCACCAATGGTGGGCAAGCCAAAGTGCATCAGCGCGCCGAGCAGCCCGCTGCCGTGGGCGAGGCGCAGCCCATTGGTCATGCAGCGGAACTCGGCAAAGAGATCGAGCACATGGTCCGGCAGCGTCCAGCCCAACACCTCGAAACAATCCATCTCGGCAGAGGCGTAAAAGGCAACGCACAGCGCCTTGTCGCCCGTTGGGAATGGTGCGGTAGCCATTGACTTGAGATCGTCCTGCCAGTGGCGGGTGGTGCGGCCGGAGGGCCATTCCCGCACCACCATGCACACCGGCACAGGCGGGTTGCCTTCGCGGCCACCAGCGGGGTGAAATTCAAAGTCAACGAGGTAAATGCCGTCTGGAAAATTTAGCGCATCCATCAGACTCTCCCCAGCAGCGACTGCACAACAGGGTGGTCGAGGTTCGTGATGATCTTGCCGCGGAAGGCAACCTCGATCAGCGCATCGACGCCGTGCGACGGCCATTCCGGCTCGGGGAGCGCGCCTTCGGCTTCATACACGTCGTATCCGCCTGCATGCATGTTGGCCGTGATGCGGATCCATTTCAGTTTTGCGTGCTCCACGGCCTGCGCCAGCGATTCATGCCACGGGTTACGGGTGCCATCCTCGCCTGGCAGCGGCACCGGGATCAGGAAGACGTTGTTCTGGCGATCAATGGCTGCGTGCAGCATCACCGGACGGACCAGTTCGCTGATCTCCTGTGCGACATTGGGCATCACCACGTAGCTCTCGCGGGATTCCTTCTGTTCGAGGAACATGGCAGCGAAGGTCATGTCCTCGGCCGCGTGTGTGCGGAAAAACTGCGGTTTTTTCGGCTTGCTGACAGGTACGTTGGTCAGCAACTTCTTGACTCCCAGAGTTTCGCCGTAGTTGGTGGGCAGGCGCAGGGAATTCAGGTCGAGGCTTGCAATGGGTGGCGTAATTACCGGGGAGGGTTTCATTTTGCGCCCCCCGAAAGCAGGGCGGCTATCGCCACCACTGGCCAGAGCAACTTATTGCCAACTTTTACCGGGCGAACGCCAAAGCACTCGCCTGTGAGGCAATAATTTTTGCGGATGGTTTGTGAAGCGTGATTTGTGGCCTTACCGAATTCAGAGGTAATTATGTGGTCACGTCCACCGGCTATTTCATCCAGCGCAGGGGGCAGTTCTATTGCGACCTTACCGGATTCAGTGGTAATTATGTGGTCACGTCCACTGGCAATTTTAGCCAGCACAGGTAGAAGTTCTATTTCGTTACGCATCGCCGTATTTTCTCCTTGTGAGGTTTGCGCCACCGCGAGGGTTCGCGATGAAGCGCATGGCGATACGATTAAATTAGATGCACTATCCTCCCCCGCAAGTGTCCCCCTGTCCCCCAGTTTGGGGGAGTGGGCTATTTGTCGGAATTGGCTATGCGCTCGTCGGCGCGCAACCTCTCCCATGCCTTATCAAATACACTTATCGGGAGTTTTAGTTTTTCTCGGACTTGTTTCTTAACGCCGGGCTTGCCCGGTATGGTTTTTGGCAGCGCTGTCGCGGTGTAACCAAGCTCATTGATTACCCGTAGGATTTCATTTTCTTGAAATTGTTGCCGTGGTAATGGACGAGTGCCGACTTTTTGTGCCGCTGCTGCGGGCATGCTGGGCGACCACCGGTAGTTAGCGCCTTGCTGCTGAAGCCAAGCATTAACATCGTCTTTCGAGACATAAAGCAATGATGCGCTATCGATATTGGGCGTAACTGTGAGGAGAATCCCGGTTGAAGAATCCCTCACGCATAATTGCCCTGCACGAATGGCCCCCGCCATTTTAAGCAACAGGCTCGTTTTTTGGGAGGCACTCCAGCCGAGATTTGTGCCGATATCCTCGGCGGCTTGTGAATAGAGATGTAGGCCCAGCGCGGGAATCGGTTTTAGTGAAATCATGTGCCGCACTCCATCAATGCAGCCTTCAAGAAGGAGGCACCAGACAGGCGGGTGAAAGTGTCCCGCCGTTCCCGCCGTCGCGGTGGTCTGGTGCTTTAGGGTTTAGGCTGCGCTCACTACCCGCAAGGCTGGCTGTTCTGGTTGAAACTTGATGCCAGCCTGTTCCAACATCCACGCTTCGATTTTGGTGTGCCACATCCGCAGCAGGTCGAGCGGACGTACTTTGTAATGCCTCTCTGCTGTCGCGCTTGGCTTGTGTCCCATGATTTGAGCGACCACACCAGCAGGACATTCTATCCACTCCGTCAAGCTGCTGAACGAGCGGCGCAATCCGTGCAGTGAAATGCTGGGTAATCCGGCCGCAGTCAGTGCCTTGTTGTGGTTAATGCGCGGCTCTTGCAGTCTGCCAGACGCCGCCGCGGGACTTGAAAACACCCATTCATTGCGCCGGGGCAGGTTCGATAATAAATTTGCCAAGTAGGGCGTTAGCGGAATGATGCGCTCGCCGTCTACCTTGTCGCGGATGGTGAGGCTGTTCCACTGGAAATCGACATTCTTCCAGCGTAGATGCGCCATTTCCTCACGCCTTGCGCCGGTCAGCAGCAAGGCTTGCAGGTATGCGGAAATAACCGGGTTTCCAATCCTTTTCACCTCTTGGAACCAACCCAGCAATTGTTCGCGCTGCAAACAGTCGGTTTTTGCTTTTGCCCTGGGCAGCACGTCTTTGGCAAGGCGTCGATTACAGGCGTCGGCATGTATCAGATGACGATAGGCGGGCTGGTCGGCACACCAAGCCATGAATGCGCGTAGTGCGCGGTAGGTCTGATCTGCTTGGGTTGGTGTCTTTTCTGCGAGGGGCTGTAGCCAGTCTCTTACCACTTTGGCGTCGATATCGGCGAGGCGTAGTGACAAGAGGCAATGTAGTGGGCCGGGTTGGGTAGTGGCTGCTTCCCCCTTGCGCCGCCCGCGAGTTCGCACCTCTCCGCCGACCTTTGCCATATTAAGGTGGTTGCGCAAATGATGTTCACCCCATTTCACCTTGCGACTGTCAATGTAGTTCTGCCATGCCTCGCCAACCGTCAAGGTTTTCTGCTGCTCTTTTTGGCGAGCTGCTTCTGCCGATGCCGCACTATCTCTTCGTTGTTGACGAGGATCAACACCTTGGTCTGTAAGGGTTTTTAGGCGGGTCGCCTCAGATTGGGCCTTGCCTAATGTCCATGTGCGCGTGTCGCCAATTGTCAGCCGCACTGTACGCGAGTTTAGACGGG
Source organism: Burkholderiales bacterium (assembly GCA_038106575.1). Lineage (GTDB taxonomy): Bacteria > Pseudomonadota > Gammaproteobacteria > Burkholderiales > SG8-41. Next base: position 48,225 of record JAYOED010000009.1, on the reverse strand, counting down.
ATTCGAAGATGAATGATTTTGCCCCACTTGCTGTTACGCGCAACCCCAAGCCGGGTGTCTTGCCATCCCAAAAGAAGGTTTGTTGTTTCCCCCCTTCGCATTTCGCTTGAGCCACTCTATTTGCTGTAAGATTTGCCTGCTTCATGAGTTCCGCCATGTAGGCACTGTGTAGGCAAATTATAGCAACAAATGGGAATACGACGGAATAATGATTTCAGGGCGTATTTCAGTAAGTACATGAAATAAAAAGAAATTTACATTTTTAGTAATTGCAATCAACAGCTAGAAATGCAATTATTCTACGCCTTGTAAGCGGTAGGTCGTCTGTTCGAGTCAGACTGTCGGCACCATCGCAGCCGGAACAGAACAGTCTGCGCTGAAAAATAAGTAATTAAATCAACAGGTTGTAATCATCTTATGTCTTGGAGAGGTGACTTGTTGCGGTGCGTGATCGATAGGTTGAATTTTTGCGGCTGAGCTCTATCAAACGCGTAAGAAAAATCGGCGGGTACTGCAATCGGACAGCCCGCGATGAATGTGGAGAGGAACCTTGATACAGGTAGAACATCTGATGAAGGCCTTCGGGCCCAAGCTGGCAGTCAATGACGTTTCGTTCAGCGTCGAGCGTGGCGAAGTGCTGGGTTTTCTCGGGCCCAACGGCGCCGGCAAGTCGACCACCATGCGCATGATCACCGGTTACTATCCGCCGACTTCGGGACGCATTACCGTCGGGGGTCACGACATGGTTGAACATCCGCTGGCGTCCAAGCGACTGATCGGCTACCTGCCCGAGAACGCACCGGGCTATGCCGATATGACAGTCAACGGTTTTCTGCATTTCTGCGCCGAGCTGCGCGGCCTGCAGGGCGATGCGCGCAAGCGCGCGGTGCATCGTGCCGTCGAACTGTGTTTTCTCGACGCTGTGCTCTACCAGTCGATTGATACCCTGTCCAAGGGCTACAAGCACCGCACCTGCCTGGCGCAGTCGCTGATCCACGATCCCGACGTTCTGATACTCGACGAACCCACCGACGGACTCGATCCCAACCAGAAGCACGAAGTTCGTGGGCTGATTAAGCGTCTGGGCGAGAGTAAAGTGGTCATCTTTTCGACGCATATTCTTGAAGAAGTTGAGGCAGCCTGTTCGCGGGTGATCATCATCGACCGCGGTCGCATCGTCGCCAACGGCACACCCGCCGAACTCAAGGCGCGTTCGCCCGAAGGCCGGCTCGAGGATGTGTTCCGTGAAATCACGCTGCCGGATACCGTGCATCATCACCATGCTGCCAAAGCTGCACCTGCGGCCGCACCCGCGGAGGTGCGGTCATGAACGCTTGGGCCTCAATTCGCACCATCATGAAGCGCGAACTCGCGGGTTACTTCACCTCGCCGATCGCCTACGTGTTCCTGGTGATCTTCCTGCTGCTGACCGGATTTTTCACCTTCACCATCGGTAATTTCTTCGAGCGCGGTGAAGCCTCGCTGGTGTCCTTCTTCACCTGGCATCCGTGGCTGTACTTGTTCCTGGTGCCGGCCGCCGGCATGCGCCTGTGGTCTGAAGAGCGGCGGCTAGGCACGATGGAGCTGCTGTTGACCATGCCGATTACCAACTCGCAGGCCATCATCGGCAAGTTTCTCGCATCATGGTTGTTCCTCGCGCTGGCGCTGGTGCTAACCTTCCCGGTGTGGATTACCGTCAATTATTTTGGTGACCCTGACAACGGCGTCATTGTTGCCGGCTACGTCGGTAGCCTGATGCTTGCCGGTTCGTATCTGGCGGTCAGCTGCATGACCTCGGCGCTGACCCGCAACCAAGTGATCAGCTTCATCCTGTCGGTGATGATCTGCCTGTTCCTGATCCTTGCTGGCTATACCCCGGTGACCGACCTGCTGTCGCGCTTCGTGAGCCCGGTGGTGGTCGATGTTGTCGCGGCATTCTCGGTGATGACGCATTTTGAGGGTTTCCAGCGCGGCGTATTGGACACGCGCGACGTGGTGTTCTTTTTCTCGGTGATCGGATTCATGCTGTTTACCACCGGCGTGATCATCCGCAACCAGCGGGCAGGATAAGGCGATGAAAAACAAGAATCTCGAAACCCTGATGTATTCCGCCGGCGGTATTGTTGCGCTGGCGCTGATCCTGATAGCCGCCAATTTCATTTTCAGCGCCCTGAAAGCCCGCGTCGATCTCACCGAGGGCCGCGTTTATACGCTGTCGCAGGGCACCCGCTCGATACTTGCCAAACTTGAAGCGCCGGTGAAGATCCGTTTTTATTACACCCAGGGCAGTGCAGCGGTGCCGCCAGGCCTGAAGACCTTTGCCGGCCGCGTCGAAGACCTGCTCAACGAATACAGGGCTGCCTCGAACGGCAAGGTCATCATCGAAAAATTCAACCCCGAGCCGGACTCCGATGCCGAGGATTCAGCAGCGCTTGACAACGTAGAGGGCCAGATGACCAACACCGGCGAGAAGTTCTATCTCGGCCTCGCGGTGTCGTTCCTCGACCAGAAGTCCTCGATTCCCGTGCTGACGCCGGATCGCGAGCGCCTGCTTGAATACGACATCACGCGTTCGATTTCCCAGGTTGGCCAGGCCGAGAAGCCTGTAGTTGGCGTGATGAGCGCGCTGCCGGTGCTCGGGCGCCCGCTCGATCCGGTGAAAAAGCAGCAGCCGACGGAGCCGTGGGTGCTGGCATCGGAACTCAAGCGTATTTTCAAGGTGCGCAAGGTCGAAATGAATGCGACCAAGATCGATGATGACATCAAGGTGCTGCTGGTCGTTCATCCGCGCGACATCCTTGAGCCCACCGAGTACGTACTCGACCAGTTCGTGCTGCGCGGCGGCAAGCTGATTGTCTTCACCGACACCTATGCCTATTTCGACCAGCAACCTGATGTGCAGAACCCGTTCGGCGGCAACGCCGCGGGGCAATCCACGCTGACCAACCTCTTCAAGGCCTGGGGCGTTGAGCCCAGTCACGGCAAGGTCGTAGCCGACCTGACGTTTGCCAGCGGCGAGGGCCCGCGGCTGCTGCCGACGCTGTTGTCTTTGAACACCGAAGCGCTGAACATGGACGACGTGGTGGCCAGTCAGGTCGGCACGCTGCTGATCCCGTTCGGAGGCAGCTTTACGGTCAAGGCGCCGGAGAACCTCAAGCCAGTCACGCTGGTACATACCTCCAAGAACTCGATGCTGGCCGACCTCATTATCGCTACGCTGTCGGGTGAGCCTTCGACGCGCGGCTTCCAGCCTTCGGGTAAGGAAGAGCCGCTGGCGCTGCGCCTGACCGGCAAGTTCAAGACAGCGTTTCCCAATGGCAAACCGGCGGATCCCTTTGCGCGCGGGAAACCGGTCGATGCGGCCCAGTTCGAAGCCGACCGCAAAGCCCACCTGCGCGAGGGCACCGCGGAGAACAGCGTGGTTATCGTCGGCGACGCTGACATGCTGACCGACGGTGCAGCGGTCGACATCCAGGAAATCTTTGGCCAGCGCGTGGCGGTGCCCCGCAACGGCAACCTGGCGTTAGCGCAAGGCCTAGTCGAGCAGATGGCCGGTGACAGCTCGCTGATCGATCTGCGCAGCCGGGTGGCGTTCAGCCGGCCGCTGACGGTGATCAAGCAGATGGAGGCGCGTGCGCAACAGGCCTATCTTGGTAAGATCAAGACGCTCGAGGACACGCTCAACCAGACTACCGAAAAGCTGCAGGCGCTCCAGAAGGGCGGCAAGTCTGCAGCCGCAAGCGGCGGCGCGATCCTTACCCCGGAACAACAGGCCGAACTGGAGAATTTCCGCAAGAAATCGGTTGAGACGCGCAGGGAACTCAAGGAAGTGCGCAAGAACCTGCGGGAGGAAACTGAAACTCTGCAACTGTGGACCAAGGTCGTCAATATCGCGCTGGTGCCGCTGCTGGTGATGCTGCTTGGTGTGACGCTAGCCATCATCAAGCGCCGCCGCGCCAACATGAGATTACAAAGCGGGGCACGCGTAACATGAATCGCAAACAGTTTCTCCAGTTGATAGTCGCCGTATTGGTGCTCGGCGGCGTCGGTCTCGCGCTGTTCTGGAAGGACATCTCCGCATATCGTGACAGCGGCGCAAAAATCGGCGCGCCGCTGATCTCCTCTCTGAAAATCGGGGATGTTGCGCGTCTGCGGCTGCAGGATGCCGAACAGGAAGTGACGATGACGATCAGGGACAAGGTCTGGCGCGTCGAGCAGCGCGGCGGTTATCCCGCCGATTTCTCCGCGATCAGCGGCCTCATCCTCAAGCTGGTCGACGCCAAGGTCGTGCAGTCCGAGATCGTCGGCGCTAGCCTGCACGGGCGGCTCAATCTGCTCGCCGCGGGCAAGGGTGAGAAAGAGGGCACGGGCACGCTGGTCGAACTCTCCGATGCTTCGGGCAAGGTGCTGGCGAGCATGGTGCTCGGCAAGGTGTCGTTGAAGAAGGACCCGGTCAATCCCCTGCCCAATGCTCGTGACGGCGTACCGGCCGGCCGCCACATCTTGGTTGCGGGGCGTGGCGACGCCGTCGTCGTTGTTCCCGATCCGCTGGAAAAAGCAGTGGCACGGCCGGGTAACTGGGTTGTCCGCGATTTTTTCAAGGTTGAACGCATCAGGACGCTGCAAGCTCTCGGCTCGGGCGACGTGTCGTGGAAAATCGGCCGGGACGAGGAATGGGGGCAGTGGAAGTTCGTTGCCGGTGGCGGCCGGCTTGATCCCAGCGCAGCGGTCAGCGCCAATAATGCACTGTCCAACCTTTCTTTTACCGATGTCGTGATTGACGACAAGACCGGCTCCGAAAAAGTGACTACGCTGATTGCCGAGACCTTCGACAAGCTGACTTACACCATCAAGCTCGGCTCCCTTTCCAATGGCGATTTCGTTCTGCGCTTCAAGGTGGAAGGTGAGCCGCAGAAGGCACGCAAACCGGAAGCAAAGGAAAAGCCGGAAGACAAGGTGCGGCTCGACAAGGAGTTTGCTGAAACTCGGCAGTTGCTGGCGGCGCGCATACTGCTCGAGCAGGCGCGTTCGCAGTGGGCCTACGTGGTACCCGGCAAACAGATTGCACCGCTGCTGGTGAAGCGCAGCCAACTCGCCCGATAGAAAAAAGCGCAGCCCTGCGGCTGCGCCCAAAATCCACGTCGAAGTGGAATCACGGGAGGAGGGGGGTTCCCGTGAGGAGGAGATCAGACGAAGCAGAAACTTCGTATGACTCGTGCACTGTAGCGTTCCCCGACCTGATTCCATGCAGCGAAGAGGCCGGTTTTTGACTGCCATTTTGGCGAATTATATGAATACATTTTTTATTGATATTTTATGAGCGACCGGGGAGGGATATACTTTTGCCATGACTCGTTGGCCCGCACTCATTCTTGTCATGCTGTGTTCCGGTTGCGCAGTGACGCTACACGGCAATCAGACTACCGGTGGCGGCGCGACGTCGACCACCGTCGGCATCAGCGTGCAGGGCGGGACACGCAACGGTAACGCGCGAATTGGCGGCTCGTTCAGTAGCCCGCCGGTGCAGAATGCAATGGGCGGCCAGGTCACGCTATCGAATAGTACCCCCGCTGTGTTGCTGCTTGGTGTCGCCATTGCTGGTACCGTGGCGCTGGTACACGACTGGATGCAGCCAGCAGAGCGCCGCCGCGGAGACCGTTCTGATGACACCATCTCGCACACCTGTTCCTGCTATGGGTGGCAGCCTCAATTGACGTCGGCACCTGTGCAGCAGTAAGTTTCCGTTTCCGCAAATGCGATTACACTCACAGGAATAACCCCATGAGCAATCCCAACAAGGACGCTCCCGCCCCTTCACCTGTGTTCCCTCAGGGCAAGCGATGGGAATTCAAGAAACGCGAAGGTATCTACGAATCCGACGTCACTGCGCTGGTGCGCCACATGCTCGAAGACGAGTCCGTGCGCGAGGACCAGCGCCAGGCGTGGGAGCGTTGGCGCAACGATCTCTCGGGGTTGAAACGCTGACAGGCAAGCGGTGCATCAGCGGCGGACAATTCCTAGCCGGTCATAAATCGGCCGCATCTGCGCGGTGATGGTCGATCGCATTCTCAGCAGCGTGAACACTGCTAGCGCGCAGCCGAGCCCGCCAAGGGTGAGTGTGGTGCGCGGGCCGATGAGGTCGGACAGCGCGCCTGCGGCTAGTGCCCCGAAGGGCGAGATACCGAGGAAGGCGACGGTGTAGAGGCTCATCACCCGGCCGCGTTTGCCGTCTTCGACGATGGTCTGCAGGATCATGTTCACTGATACCGAGGTCACTAGGATGCCGAAGCCGACTACCGACAGCAGCGGTAGCGCATGCCAGGTTGAGGGCATGTGCGGGCACAGCATCAGCGCCACGGCCGCTGCACCGCTGGCGGCGATGATGATACGCATCAGGCCGCGGGCGTTGGGGCGCGAGGCGAGGAACAGCGTGCCGCAGATCGCGCCAAAGCCGCTGGCGCCCATGAGGTATCCCATTTCGTCGGCGCCGCCGCGGAAGACGTCGCGCACCAGCGCCGGCATTAGCGTCGCGTATGGCGTGGCGAGGAAAGCCACGGTGGCCAGCATCAGCAGCAATGCCCGGATTGGCATCGTGTCCCAGGCATAGGCGAAGCCTTCACGCAGGCTGTCGAGTATCGAGGTATTGGAGGGCGTGCGCGGCTGCGGCGTGACGCGCATCATCATGAACGAGATCACCACGGCGACGTATGTGAGTGCGTTGATCAGGAAGCAATGCGCTTCGCTGAGCACGCCGATCAGCACGCCGGCGATAGCGGGGCCGACGAGCCGCCCGCAGTTGGCCATCAGCGAGGTTAGCGCAATGGCGTTGGGCAGGTCTTCCTTGCCGTTCACCAGTTCGAGCATATAGGCGTGGCGGATCGGCAGTTCGAAGGCGACGAATATGCCCATCAGCATCGACAGCACGATGATGTGCCAGGCCTCGATGGTGCCGGAGAGCGCGAGGGAGGCCAGTGTTACCGCCTGCAGCAGTTCGAGGATCTGGGTGACGAACATCGCGCGGTGCAGGTTGCAGCGGTCGGACCACCAACCGGCCAGCGGGGAGAGCAGCAGGATGGGCAGGTTGCTGGCGAAACCCAGCATGCCCAGCAGCGTGGCCGATCCGGTGAGCCGGTAGAGCAGCCAAGCCTGCGCCATCATCTGGATCCAGTAGCCGACCAGCGCGAAGATCTGCCCCGACAGGAACAGGCGGAAATTGCGGTGGCGCAGAGCGTGCAGCGAGGGCAGTGCCATGGCGGCGTGAAAAAAAGATCGCATTCTACTTCATGGACTTGATGACGGAAGCACATGCACGCTGCGCTACAATCAACTGCTTCCATGGCCGATATTCCTCCCGCGAACGCTGCGGCGCCTGCGACGGCGCGTGTCATCACCCTGTTCCAGTTGCTTGTGGTTGTGGTGATGTGGAACAGTGCCTACAAGGGCGCACGTGTCCTGAACACCCTGTATGCGCTAAATCTTGGTGCATCGCCTTTCGAAACCGGCCTGCTGCTGGCGACATATGGGGTTTTCCCGCTGCTGATGGCGGTGGCCGCTGGACGTGTGGCTGACCGCCATGGCGCGCGGGTGCCGATCATTGCCGGCATGGTGATCTGCACCCTTGGTGTTGTGGTCCCCTGGGGCGCCACCAGTTTGCCGCTGCTGTTTGTCGGTGCTGCCGTGACCGGACTTGGTTTCATCCTCGGCCAGGTCGCATTCCAGTCGCTGGTCGGTTCGCTGGGAGAAGGCGAATCGCGCACGCGGAATTTCAATCTCTACGCGCTGATCATAGCGCTAGCAGATTTTGTCGGGCCGGTATCGGCGGGGATATTCATAGATCACGTTGGCCACGCAAAGACCTACCTGCTTCTGGGCGCACTGGCAGCCGCCGGGACCGGGACTCTGATCGTCCTCGCACAGCGCGTACCGCGCAATCTCAAGCCGGTGGCCCGTGCCGCGGGGTCGCGGGTCGGTGATCTGTTTCGCGATCCGGACATGCGTCGCGTACTGATCGCCGGCGCGGTGGTAATGACCGGCATCGACCTGTTCCAGCTTTACCTGCCGCTCTACGGTCACGAAGCAGGGCTTTCCGCCACGGCCATTGGAATAATCATGGGTGCGGCGGCTGCGGCGACTTTTGTCAGCCGGGCGACGCTGCCCTCGCTGGTGCGCCGCTACGGCGAGGAGACCACATTGCTCTACGCGCTGTTTCTCGGTGCGGCAATGTTTGCGCTGATCCCCTTTTTCAAGGTTGCCATCGTGCTCTGCGTCATCTGTTTTACGCTTGGCCTGGGTATGGGGCTGGGCCAGCCGCTGACGGTGATGCTCTGCTACAACTATTCGCCCCCGGGCCGGGCCGGTGAGTCGCTGGGACTGCGTATTGCGATCAACAACACCATGCACGTCGGTGTTCCTGCAGCGTTCGGCGCCGTCGGTGCGGCTTTCGGTCTGGCGCCGGTGTTTTGGATCAGCGCCATGGTGCTGGCTGCAGGCAGCTGGCTTAGTAGGAAGCGGACATGACCGCATGACCATGTCGATCCATCGCGTCCTGCTGATTGTGTTGCTCAACATGAGTGCGCTCCGCGGCAGCAAGGTGCTGGTGTCGCTGTTTGCGCTAGAGCTGGGTGCGCCTCAGATTATGCTCGGCGTCATCGTCGCGATGTATTCGCTTTGTCCGATGCTGCTGGCGCTCTATGCGGGCAAACTCGCCGACCGTTTCGGCGTGCGCTGGCCGCTGGTGCTGGGCTGCCTGGGTATGTCGCTGTCACTGATACTGCCCGGCGCGCTGCCTACACTGCATGCGCTGTACCTGTCGGCGCTGCTGATCGGCGCTGCCCATGTGTTCTATAACGTTTCGGTCCAGAACCTGGTCGGCATGCTTAGCACGCCGGAATCACGGACGCGCAATTTCAGTAATTTCAGCCTGATGATTGCCTGCGGTGGCTTCGTCGGCCCGTTGATCGCCGGATTTACCATCGATACGTTGGGGCACGCCATCGGCTATCTGTGCATTGCAGGGTTGCCTGCGGTGTCAGTGCTGATCATGTTCAATGCGCGCCGACATATGGGTGCTTTGAGCGGCGGCAAGGGCAAGAAGGACGAGAAATCAGGCTATGCAGTGGGTCTGCTTTCCAATGCGCCGTTGCGGCGCACGCTGATCACCAGCGGCATTATTCTCACTGCGATCGACCTGTTCCAGTTCTATATACCGATCTACTGCCACGCCATCGGACTGTCGGCTTCTGCCATTGGCGGCGTGCTGGCGATGTTCGCACTGGCGTCTTTCCTGGTGCGCATTGTCCTGCCGCAAATTTCTTCACACTTCAGTGAGGAAAAAGTGCTGCTGGCTTCGATCTTCATTGCCTCTGGCACTTACCTGCTGTTTCCGCTGGTTGAAAGCGGCTTGTTGCTTGGCGCAATCGCATTCTTGCTCGGGCTCGGTACCGGTTGTGGCCAGCCGCTGACGCTGATGATGATCTATGCGCGCGCGCCGGAGGGCCGTTCCGGGGAAGCGCTGGGCCTGCGCATGAGCATCAACAATTTGACCCATATCGCGGTCCCGCTGTTTTTCGGGGCCATCGGCACCGCTTTCGGCGTGGCGCCTGTGTTTCTGATGAATGCCGTAATGCTGGGCGCCGGTGGCATGATCAGCAGGCGCCACTGACGCAGCCGATATAATCCGCATGAATCCAGAGGAGTAATCATGAAAATCGCTGTCATTGATGATTACCAGAACGCATTCCGCCGCACAGCGGCGGCGAAGAAACTCGCCGGCTATGAATTCCTGGTCTATACCGATACCGAAAAGGACCCGGCCAAGCTTGCCTCGCGTCTGAAAGACGCCGAGGTGCTGGTGCTGACCCAACAGCGCTCGAAAATGCCGCGTGCGGTGATCGAAAAACTCTCGAAGCTGAAAATGATCAGCCAGACCGGCCGCAACGCCTATCACATCGACATCGCTGCCTGCACCGAGAAGGGCATTCTGATTTCGGCGGGTGGCGGCGGTAACCCGACCCCAACCGCGGAGCTGGCCTGGGGTCTGATCATCGCCGCGCTGCGCCGCATTCCTCAGGAGGCGGCGCGGTTGAAGAACGGCCAGTGGCAGAACTCGGTAGGTATCGGGCTTGCCGGCAAGACGCTGGGCATCTATGCCTATGGCCGTATCGGCAGCATGGTGGCCAAGGTCGGCAAGGCGTTCGACATGCGCGTGGTGTGCTGGGGCCGCGAAGGCTCGACCGCGAAGGCGAAAGCCGCAGGTTTCGAAGTGGCGGCGAGCCGCGAAGCTTTCTTTGCCGATTCCGACGTGATTTCCATCCATTTGCCGCTCAATGACGGCACGCGTGGCATCGTTACCGCGGAAGATCTGGCGCGGATGAAAACCACCGCGCTGATCGTCAATACCAGCCGCGCGCCGATTATCGCCAAGGACGCGCTGGTTAATGCACTGAAGGCGGGGCGTCCCGGACGCGCTGCGGTGGACGTTTATGAAGACGAGCCAGTCATGAATGCATGGCATCCGCTGATCGGCATGGACAACGTGGTGTGCACGCCGCACCTGGGCTACGTCGAAGAGGCGACCTACGAATCGTACTACGGTGCCGCGGTCGAGCAGATACTGGCGTTCATTGACGGCAAGCCGATCAACGTTGCCAATCCGGATGTGCTGAAAAAATAGTGAGCGGAGACAGACTATGGCAGTGAAAAAAATGCGCTCTGGCATGGCTGCGGTCCAGGCCCTGCGTGCGGCAGGCGTGAAGAAGATATTCGGACTGATGGGTTCGAGCACGCTGGAGATGTACGACGCGCTTTACGATTTCAGGGACGAGATGGAATACATTGGTGTGCGCCATGAAAACTGCGGCATGCATATGGCGGATGCCTACGGCCGCGTTACCCAGACGCCAGGGACTTTCATCTGCGGCCAGGCCGGCCCGGGTTCGGCGAACATGGTGCTGGGCTTGGCGCAGGCAAAGTTTGCCTATTCGCCGGTGGTGGCGATCACCGGGCTCGCGTCCACCGAGCACCTTGGCCGCGACGCATTCCAGGAAATCGACCAGAACACGCTGTTTCTGCCGGTGACCAAGCGGGTGATGACGGTGCCGCGGCCGGACCGCATACCCGAGTTCATTCTTGAGGCCTACCGCATCGCGAACTCGGGTCGACGCGGACCGGTGGTGGTCAACATCGCGCGCGACCTGTTTAACCACGATATCGAGGTCGACATTCCGAGAAGCCTGCCGGAGATACATCCACCGGCGGCCGACGCTGCTGCATTGCAGGAAATGTACAATCTGATCATAGACGCGAAAAAGCCAGTGATCCACGCCGGCTCCGGCATCAAGTGGTCGCGTGCCGGCAAGCAGCTCGCAGCGCTGGCCGAGAAACTGCAGATTCCGGTAACCAGTTCCGCTGGCCATGCTGACATACTGCCGATGAATTTCAAATGGCATGCCGGCGGCGTCGGTCCGCGCGGCAATTCGGTGGCGAGCACGCTTACTCGAGAAGCCGACCTGATCATTGCGCTGGGTACGCGGCTTGGTTTCAATACCACCTTCTACAAGAACACCGACATCTCGCTTACTGCAAAAATCATCCAGGTCGATGTCGATCCACTGGCCCTGGGCCGCTATTTCCCTGTGACACTGGCAGTGGCGGCGGACGCCGGTGCGGTGATCGATGGCCTGCTGGCGCTGCCGCAGCCGGCGACATCCGCGCCGTGGGCTGCGCGCAATGAAACTTTCTTCAAGGCGCGCCAGGCGCTGCTTGCTGAGCGCAAGGCCTCAGGTTCCCGTAGCGGTACGCCGATGCATCCCGACGTGATTTATGAAGAAGTACGCCAGGCCGCACCGCGCAATGCGATTTTCACGCTCGATGCCGGTACGACTGGATTTCAGGCAACAGATCAGTTGCCGTTCTACGAGACGCCGGCGCTGCTGACGCCGCTGGATTGCGGCATGGTCGGTTTCTCGTATTCCGCAGCGCTCGGCGCCAAGGTTGCCGCGCCGGACCGCGCGGTGATTTCGCTGATGGGCGACGGTGGTTTCGGCATGACCATGGGCGAGATGACCACTGCCGTGGCAAGCAACATTCCTGCCATCGGCATCGTCATGGATAACGGCACATGGGGTTCGGAAATCGCCTACCAGCGCGACTTCTACGACGGCCGCTATATCGGCGCCCATGTCCACAGCCCGCGCTTCGACGAGGTGATGAAGCTCACCGGCGGCAACGGTTACCACCCAACGGCGCCGGGCGAAACTGCGGATGCGCTGCGCGACGCGCTGAAAGCCGAAAAGCCGGCGATCATACACGTCAAGATCGACCCCGAGGCGACGATTAGTTTCCGCAAGGATGCGCTCAAAAAGCGCAACTGACCAAAACGTTTCATGAGCATCACGATCCCCCCGTTGAAGCTGATGGACTACTTTGGTGTCGCGGTGTTCGCATTGAGCGGCGTGCTCGCTGCGGGGCGCAAACACCTCGACTGGTTCGGCGTGCTGGTGATCGACCGCACAGGTGACCCGTCGAAGAAAGTTTCCAGGAAACCCCTGAAGAACTGTCGCGAGCAGGGCGAGTGCAAGGAGCACGGCGCGCAGAAACCGAGACATGACCGCGAAGTTAGGCGAGGTTGAAGGGCGACCGCGGAGGTCAGAGCAGGGGCCCCGCTTGCGGGGATGCGAAACCGGAGCAGGATGCTGGCGCAAACACGTAGGCCACTGCATCCCCTGCGCTGCCCGATCCCGCGAAGCGGGTCCCTTGGACAACACTCCGGGGTGCTGCTGCGCGACGCAGCTATCGCATCGCGCAGCAGGTTATTTAGGATTTCCTAGTGCAAATGGCGGTTGCGCGGATGCAGAGGGATTACCGTTGAAGATGTTCCCAAGGCACCTTGAGTGCTTGCGGTGGGTTTGGCCGGAGCCTGCGCGTTAAACATGCGGGTGACCAGCTCGGTGACCTGTTCCACATCGCCCTTGCCGAGATGCCGGGACAGCATGTGGTGGAGGTCTTCGACCACGCACTGGAGGCGGAACTCGTAGATGGCTTCGGCCGAAGGCCCGACGAAAAACTGGTAGAACTCGTCCTCGCCGCTGTCCGGGTAATAGGTGACTTCGACTTCTGATGCGTATTCAGTCAGCGGACCGAGACTGTTGCAGGCTTCGGTAAGTTTGTTGTGAAAACTGCGGCCGACCTCACCGGTCCAGCAGATGCTGACCACGCGTTCGCGCGCGTCGAAGACGATGCCCGATTCTTCACGCTCAAGGCTTTTGGCGTCGGAAATGTGATCGGCGTCGGCGTAATCCAGCCAGGGGCGCAACGCCAGTTCGATCTGTGAGAGCTTTACACCCTTGCACAGGAAGATACTGCCGTGGACGTGAACTTCGGTTTTCATGATTGATCACTCCGGTGTGATGCAAGCGACTGCACCAGCCGCGCTCAGGGGCGACAAGGATAACACAGCGCGCCCACCTATTTTTATTCATTAAAACAATAGCTTAAATAATTCGATGGCGGTCATGCCGTGGCCAGACCGGGTTCGTTGAGTAGGGTGCCGAGAAGGTGCGTTCGCCTTCCATCATCGCGTGTAGTTCCGCGCTGCCGGTCCCGGTATCAATCCAGTATTGGCGGGCAAGTCTGGTTTTCCAATCGAGAGAGGCTGTCGCGAAACTCAGCGCGGTATCCCGAAACGTTTTCTGTTCGCTCGTTCGCTCGTTCGTTCGTGAGATTGCGAGTCCCGATCACGCAATCGACACCAAGTTCCTTCCTTGTCGGCGTATCCGCATACAACGCGGGCAGACGCTGCGGTCCTGTCCGCCGCCCGTAGGGGTTCCTGCGAACAGGGTGATTTCAAGCGACGGCTGCCACGCCGCCGTCATTTTGCGCGCGCTGCGGTTTCCTTCTTCGGTACGAACACGACCAGCAGGTTGGCGAGGATAATCGTGCCGGCGAGGAGGTAGAAGGCGGAATAAATGCCCCAGGCATCGGCAATCATGCCGAACGTTGCCGGGGCAAGGCTGCCGCCAATGGACAGGATCGTGAACTGAAGGCCGACGCCGGTGCCGGCGAGTCGCTTGGGCGTGTTTTCCACCGCCCATGCTTGCATCACCGGGCGCATCGCGTACATGAAGAAGCCGACCAGTGCGACGAAAATGATGAAGGCGAAGGATTGTCCGGCGAGCACCATGCCGATGATGGTGAGGCCCGTGAGCAGCATGCTCGACATGATCACCTTTTTGCGGCCCATGGTATCGGATAGGTGTCCGCCGATCGGTCCCGCGATCAGCCCTGCAACCTGCATGACCGTCATGCATACGCCGACGGCGATCGGCGAATAGCCCTGTTCATAGGCCAGGTACACCGGCAGGAACACCAGCAGGCCGACCTGGGTCAGCGTGCGGAAGCCGGCGCTGATGCAGATCAGAATCAGCGCGCGGTCGCGCAGCAGCCTGCCGAGATCGCGCAGGTATTCGCCCGTGTTCCATTTCGCCGCGCTAGCGCCGGCATTGACGTCGTGGTCATCCTGGGAGCGTACAGTGGCCAGTGCACCGACCAGTACAAGGATGAGTACGGCCATCACCAGCCCCGGGACGATGTTGATGATCACTACCGTGCGCCAGCTGAACCACGCCAGCAGTGCGCCGGCGACCAGGGGTGCGAGCGCTTCGCCGATGTTGCCACCCATGCCGTGGAACGACAGCACCAGTCCCTTGCGGTTGGGATATTGATGCGCTAGCGTCGGGATCGCAGCTGGGTGCCACAGGTTGTTGCCGATGCCGACCAGCATCAGGCAGATGACCAGCATCCACAGGCTGTTGGTCAGGCTCATCAGGGCATAAGGAAAGCCTACCCAGAACAGCGAAGCAGCCATCAGGTAGCCTTTTTTGCCGATGGCGTCGACAATAATGCCGCCCGGCAAATTGGAAATGGCGCCGGCGATATGCTGCGCGCTCATCAAGAAACCAATCTGCGTATAAGAGAGGCCGAGCTCCTTGCCGATCAGGGGCAGCAATACGTAGAACGTCGCGGGATACCAGTGGGTCAGGCCGTGGCCGGCAGAAATCAGCCACACGTCACGGAAGGGGCGGGGTGAAATTGCAGGAGATGCTGTGGTGTTCATAATCCGGGCTTGTTTTGCAAGCGCATGATGTTATCACGCAGTCTGACGGCAACACGCGGCGTATAATCTGCGCCTCATTTTGCCTTCCTGATCTTTCTTTTTTTAGCGACACAATGCGAACTGATATTCAGCGGTTCTTCAATCCGCAGTCCGTCGCCATCATCGGCGCGTCACAGGATCTCGTCACGATCAGCGGCCAGCCGCTCAAGCATCTGCTCAGCCACGGCTACAAAGGCAAGCTGTATCCCATTAATCCCAAGTACCAGGAAATTTCTGGCGTCAAATGCTGGCCCTCGCTGGAGGCGCTGCCGGAGTCACCGGAACTTGCGCTGATCCTGGTCAACGCCACGCGCGTACCAGACATGCTGGTGGCCTGCGGCAAGAAGGGTATCCCGTACGTGATCATTTTCAGTTCGGGATTTTCGGAAATGGGTGGCGCAGGCGTGGCGGCCCAGCAGCAGCTGGCGGAAATCGCCAATCAGTACGACATCGGCGTCATCGGGCCCAACTGCCAGGGAATGATCAATGCAGCCGACAGTGTCTATGCCGGCTTCGGTTCGGTGTTCAACGCCAGCTACGAGGGCGGGACTGTGAGCATGGTGTCGCAGTCGGGCGGCTTCGGATTCTCGGTGATGAATCTGTCATCCCTCGACGGCGGCCTGCCGTTCCGCCAGATGGTGACCACCGGCAACGAGATCGGCGTGTCGACGCTGGACTTCATGGATTACTTCATCCGTGATCCTAAAACCGAGATCATCGGCACCTACATCGAAGGCGTGAAAGACGCGCGGCGTATCCTCGCCACCGGCGAAAAGGCGCTCGCTGCAGGCAAGCCGGTGCTGATGTGGAAGGTCGGCAACACCGAGCAGGGCCAGAAGGCCGCTGCTTCGCATACCGCCAACCTTGGTGGTGCGATGGCCCTTTACAAGGCTGCGTTTCGCCAAAAGGGCATCATCCAGGTCGAGGACATCCAGGATCTGGTCGATTACGGCCGTGCGCTGCGCGGCAAGCGGCTGCCAAAAGGTAACCCGCAGGCGAATATCACCATATCCGGCGGTGCCGGCATCCTGATGACTGACGAGATCATCGCCTGCGGCATGCAGATGGCGCAGCTGGCACCGGAAACGGTGGCTAAGCTTAAGGAGTTTGTGCCGTCGTTCGGTTCAGTGGGGAACCCGGTGGACGTCACCGCGGCGATCTTCAACGACCTCACGCTGATCAACCGCACGCTGCATGCGATCAATGACGACCCTGGTGTCGACTGCATCGCCTTGATCAACGCCTCGCTGCAGGGCGAGATTGCGCATAAGGTGGCTTCCGAGATAATTGCGGTCGCTGCCAAAACCGAAAAACCGATTTTCGTTTCGTGGAGCGCGCGCGATGCGGTCGCTCCCGAAGCCTACGCGGCGCTCGATGCTGCGTGCATACCCCACTACAAATCGCCGGTACGCTGCGGCCGTGCGCTGGGCGCGGTATCGTGGTACGCCGAAGCGCGGCGCCGTAACGAGGCCCAGAAGAACGACAAACCGCCGGCGATCAGCAGTCCGGCAGCGCAGAAGCTGCTCGAGGGTAAAACCGGTGATGTTGCCGAGTACGCGGCCAAGCAGGTGCTGGCCGAATACGGCATCCCAGTGACGCAGGAGCAGCTTGCAACCAGCCGCGATGCCGCAGTCGCCGCTGCACAGAACATCGGTTTCCCGGTGGCGATGAAAGTGCAGTCCGCCGATATTTCGCACAAGACCGAAGCGAATGCCGTGAAGCTCGGGTTGGTCGATGCAGCCGGCGTGGCCGCGGCCTACGATGACATCATCAAGAACGCAAAGACCTATAAGGCCGATGCGTGCATCGACGGCGTGCTCGTGCAGGAAATGGTCGGCGGTGGCATCGAAGCCATCGTCGGCGTCACCAACGACGCGCTGTTCGGGCCAGCAGTCATGTTTGGCCTCGGCGGCATCTTCGCTGAGGTCATGAAGGATGTCGCATTCCGGCTGGCGCCGATTACACCGGCGATGGCGCGGGAAATGGTCGAAGAGATCAAGGGTTATCCAATACTGGCAGGGGCGCGCGGCAAGCCGCCGGTCGATATTGATGCGCTGGTTGACGCATTGGTGAAACTGTCTGCCCTGGCGGTAGATCTCAAGGATCACGTCAGCGAGCTCGACATCAATCCGCTGATCGTCCGTTCGCGCGAGCAGGGTGTGATCGCGGCGGATGCGCTGATCCGCATCAAGGGCTGAGCCATGCCCGTATCCGCCGAAGTGCGTCAATTGTGCGACGAGGTGGCGCTCTTCGTGCGCGAGCAGGTCGATCCGCGCTCGCGGGAAATCGAGGAAAACGACGCGGTGCCCGCTGACCTGATCGCCCTTGCCCGCGAGGTCGGGTTGTTCGGGCTGACCATCCCCGAGGAATACGGCGGCAGCGGTCTCGATCTTGCCGGCAAGTGTGCGATCGAGGAAGTCATGGGGCAGACCAATTACGGTTTTGCCACACTGATCGGCAACCACACCGGCATCAGCACCACCGGCATCGTTGTGCTGGGCAATGCCGCACAAAAGAAAAAATTCCTGCCGCGGATGGCTAGCGGCGAATGGATCGGCAGCTTTGCGCTGACCGAACCGCAGGCGGGATCGGACCCGGCGGCCATGCGCACTACCGCGGTGAAGAAGGGCGACCGCTACGTCCTCAACGGGGAAAAGATCTACATCACCAACGCCGGCCTGGCGCAGGTGTTCACGGTGATGGCGATCACCGACAAGTCGAAAGGCATCAAGGGCATTTCGGCGTTTATCGTCGAGCGCGACATGAAGGGTTTCAGCATCGGCAAGAACGAGCTGAAAATGGGCATGCATGGCTGCACTACTGCACCGCTGGCTTTCACCGACTGCGAGGTTCCGGTAGAGAACCTGCTAGGCGCCGAAGGCATGGGCTACGTGCAGGCACTGAAGACGCTGACCGCGGGCCGGGTGACGGTGTCGGCGCGCTGCTGCGGCATGATGGACAAGCTAATCAAGCAGACCGCCGACTACATGAAAACGCGCAGCCAGGGAGGCAAGAAACTTGCCGAACACCAGGGTCTGCAGTGGATGCTGGCCGACATGGCGGTGGCACGTGACGCCGCACGCGGACTGACCCAGCGCGCGATCGATAGGTTGATGTCTGGCGAGCGCGGCACGATGGAGGCATCGACAGCAAAACTGTTTGCCACCGAGGCACTAGGCCGCGTCGTCGATGCCGCGGTGCAGATCCACGGTGGCATGGGTTACATGCGCGAGGCCAGCATTGAGACCACTTTCCGCGACGCGCGCATTGTGCGTATCTACGAAGGCACCTCCGAAATCCAGCGCAATATCATCGCCGGGCTACTGCTCCGCGACGATTGACATAATATTTTTTTAATTAATAAATTTTACCCCACGGGGTGCGTCCATGGCCAACATCAAGCAACTGATCAATCTCGAAGGCCGCGTCAGCGTAGTCACCGGCGGTGCCACCGGCATCGGCCTGCAGATGGCGAAAGGTCTGGCGGAGGCCGGATCGAGCATCGTGATCTGTTCGAGACGGGTTGATGTCTGCGAGGAAGCGGCAGCACAGATCGAAAAAATCGGCGTCAAGGCGCTAGCTGTCGGCTGCGATGTCACCAAGGCCGATCAGGTCGAGGCCATGAAGGATGCGGCACTGAAAAAATTCGGCCGCGTCGACGTGCTAGTCAACAACGCCGGACGCGCGTGGGTGGCGCAGCCGGAGGACACGCCTCTGGAGCGCTGGCAGCAGGTGTTTGATCTCAACATCACGGCGCCGTTCCTCTGCGCGCAGGCACTGGGCCGCGAATTCATCAAGCAGAAGCACGGCAAGGTGATCAACATCGCCTCGATTGCGGGTCTGGTCGGCCGCAATCCGAGCGCCTACAACTCGATTGCCTACGGCTCGAGCAAGGGCGCACTAGTCAATTTCACCCGCGACCTTGCGGTGAAATGGGCGCAGCACAACATCCAGGTTAACTGCATCTGCCCGGGATTTTTCGTGACGCCAATCAACGAGAAGCTTTACGAAAAAAACAAGGACAACATCGAGCGCGAGATTCCGCTGAAGCGCACCGGCGGACCCGACGACCTCAAGGGTATCGCGGTGCTGCTGGCGTCGGACGCTTCGAATTTCATGACCGGGGCGATCATCCCGGTCGACGGTGGCGCTGTGGCCTGGTAGCCGGCCGGATCAGCCGAACGCTCGTGCGGCCGCAAAGCAGCGTGATGTTCACCCGCCGGTTGGTATGGCCCGGTTTGAAGTGCACTTCATCAGTAGGAACGCATGCCGGTGGTTAGAATGGTTTGCTGGTATGAACGGAGAAAAACGAACATGGAAAGCAAGGGCCGGCAGTTTAAGAAACTGATCCACGCCAAGGAAATCCTCGTACAGCCCGGTGTATACGACGGCTACAGCGTCCGGCTGATCGAGCATGCCGGATTCAAGACCGCCTCGATTTCTGGAGCCGGTGTGTCGGAAAGCCGCATGGGCTGGGCTGACCGCGGGGTGATGACCTTTGAGGAGAATCTCAACAATGCGCGGCGGCTTGCCGATTGCACCGATCTGCTGCTGCGTGCTGACGCCGATACCGGTTACGGGAACGCGATGACCGTGCATTTCGTGGTGCGCGCCTTCGAGAAGGCCGGCATGGCAGCATTGATGATCGAGGACCAGGTGTGGCCGAAGCGCTGTGGCCATATGGCCGGAAAGTCGTGTATCCCCGCCGAGGAAATGGTGCAAAAGGTCAAGGCTGCTGTGGATGCGCGTCGCGATAATGATTTCGTCATCGTTTCGCGCACCGATGCTGCCGGGCCTCACAGTGTCGACGAGGCGATCCGTCGCCTGAATCTTTATGCCGAGGCCGGGGCCGACGTGATGTATGCCGATGCGCTGCTGTCAAAGGAAGACATTGCCAAGGTTGCCAAGAACGTGCCGAAGCCGCTGATCGTCAACATGGGGCTGGGAATGCGGCCGCGTAAGACCACGCCGCTGATGAGCCCGAAGCAGCTACAGGACATCGGCGTTGCCGCTGTGAGTTACCCCCGGCTTCTGACGACTGCTGCGCTGCGCGGCATGATGAACGCGCTCGAAGTGTTCAAGGCCGAAGTCGTTGGCCAGAACAAGGTGGTCGAGCGCACCGACCTGCAGGTCGGCTTCGAGGAATTGAACGACCTGATGGGCATGAAGTTCCTCGACGAAATGGAACAGAAGTACCGCGGTGGCTAGGAGAGCGGTATGGGCATGACCATCGCCGAAAAGATTCTCGCTGCCAAAAGCGGGAACAAAACCGTCGTCCCGGGCGACGTGGTTACGATCGATGTCGATACCGTGATCCTGTTCGACAACAATTTCATGCCCAACAACTGGCGTGAAATCCTCAAGGTTGCCGACCCGTCAAGAATTGTCGTGACTTTCGATCACCGCGTGCCGGCGCCGACGCAGCAGGTAGCCGCGGCGCAGGTCACTGGTCGCGCCTTCGTCAAAAAATTTGGCATCAAGCGCTTTCATGATGTCGGTCACAACCAGGGCATCAGCCACCAGCTGGTTGCCGATTACGGTTATGCCCTACCGGGATCTGTTCTGCTGTGCAGTGATTCGCACACCTGCAGTGCCGGCGTATTCAACTGCCTGGCCCGTGGCGTCGGCGGTCCCGACATCATTTACGCGGCGATAAAGGGGCAGACCTGGTTTCGTTGCGGTGACACCGTACGTTACGAACTGGATGGTCAACTGCCGCTGGCAGTTACAGCGAAGGACGCCTTTCTGCAGATTGCCGGAGTTCACGGCGCTCACGCTACGATGAATATCGAATACGGCGGCCCTGGCGTTGCTTCGCTGTCCATCAATGCCCGCAAGACGCTGACGGCGATGTCGGCGGAACTGTCCGCGGAATTTGCAACGTTCGAGGCTGATGAAGTGCTGGCTGACTGGTTGCGTGCACGTAATCCGGCGTTATACGAGCCGGTGCGTGCAGATGCCGATGCGAAATACCTGGCCGTACGCAAGGTCGATTTATCGATACTGGAACCGCTTGTGGCGCTGCCCGATAGTGTGGTCAACAACTCCCAGCCGGTGGGCAAGGCCGCCGGCACCCTCATCGACCAAGCTTATATCGGCTCCTGTGCCAACGGAACGCAGGACGACATCGAACTCGCGGCGAAGGTGGTGAAGGGGCGTCGTGTCGCGGCAGGGGTGCGTTTCATTGTCACCCCAGCTTCGCAGACGGTGTATCGCGACACCGTCGCCAGCGGAGCAATCCAGACATTGCTCGATGCAGGCGCGATGGTTGCGCCGCCGACCTGCGGTGCCTGCGGCGGTGGCCACATGGGTGTGCTCGGACCGGACGAAGTCTGCATTACCTCGAGCACCCGTAATTTCAAGGGGCGCATGGGTGATCCGAGTTCGCGGGTATGGATGGGGTCGCCCGCTACCGTCGCGGCCTCCGCTCTGACGGGCTCAATCACTGATCCGCGGGAGTTCCTGCAATGAGCGGCATGGTATTCAAGGCGCGGGTGTGGATTGTCGGCGACAATATCAATACCGACCTGATCCTGCCCAACAAAGCCTTCTACCTGACGCATGAGGAGCAGGCGCAGTACGTGTTCCACGCCAACCGCCCCGGCTGGGCGCAGCAGGTGCAGAAGGGCGATATCCTGATCGGTGGCAGCAACTTCGGTATGGGCTCGAGCCGCGCTGCGGCACGCTCACTGAAAAATCTCGGCCTTGCCTGTGTGGTCGCCGAATCGCTGAACGGCCTGTTCTTACGCAACTGCGTGAATTTCGCTTTTCCGGCACTCGAATGTCCCGGCGTTCATGCGGCATTCGCGGAGGGGGAAATTGCCGAGGTCGATTTCATGGGGGCGCAGGTGCGCAACGTTACCCGATGTCAATCGCTGATCGGCAAGCTACTGCCTGCCCAGCTGATGGCATTGGTGCAAGCCGGCGGCGTTTATGAACTGCTTGAGAAAGAAGGATCGATTGTGCCTGGCCCCCAGAGCGCATGAGCGCAATGTTTTTGTTATATTCGAAAGCCCGTTGTTGAACGCGGCGCGTAAACACCTCCTGCGCCTGTTCTTGAAACGAAACTCCCGGAGATCATTATGTCAAAAATGACGCTGCAGCATGCCAATACCATCATCGAAAAAGCCTTCGCCAAAGCCAAGGAAATGAAAGTGAATCCGCTAGCGGTCGTGGTACTTGATGCATCTGGGCATATCGTTGCCGCGCAGCGCCAGGACAACGCTACAATGTTTCGTTATGACGTCGCGCTGGGCAAGGCATGGGCCGCCGTGGCGATGGGTTGCTCCAGCCGCGCGCTGGCTGGTCGCGCCAAGGAAAATCCTAATTTCATGATTACGCTGGCGGCTACCGCGCAGGGCAAGTTCCTGCCGCAGCCGGGCGCCGTTCTGATCAAGGACGCCGCGGGTAATGTGGTCGGTTCCGCAGGCGGCAGCGGCGGTACCGGTGACGAAGACGAGGCGGTTTGCGCCTACGGTGCCGAACAGGCCGGACTGAAACCGGTCATCTAGTTAGTACGGTCATGGCAGATACTGCAGAAACCAAAACCAAGGGCGCCGTCAAAGGCGGTAACGGAAAATTCATTTTTCCACTGGCGGAAATGGGCAAGATCGAGGCCGGTACCGGCTATTCGACTGCGGTGGGTCCGGTGATCGAAGGTGATCGCATGCAGTGTGCACTGGTCACGAAGCCGAAGGGTACTGGTTCGCGTCCCCATCTGCATCCCAACGAACAGTGGAATTACATTGTCAGTGGCACACTGCGGGTCAAGGTCGGGGACGGCGAGGAGCAACTGTGCGGTCCCGGAACGCTGCTGTATTTTCCCGCTAACATCGTGCATTACACGATTGCGACGCCCGAGGAGGACGTGGTGTTTTTTGCGGTGAAGGACCTGTCGCACGGCATTATCGGCAAGGCCGTTGACGGCACCATGGCCGGCGGCTATTACGATCCTGGTTACGGCCCCAAAAAGTCATAATGCCACGCATTCCTCCGGCACAGCCGGGTATGGCGCTGGTCGACGTCGATACGCCGGCACTGATTCTCGACCTCGATGCTTTCGAGCGCAACCTGCAGCGGCTAAAGGAATCGCTTTCCGGTCGCAAGGTCATGCTGCGCCCCCATGCCAAGAGCCACAAGTGTCCGCAGATTGCGCTGCGTCAGATCGAGCTGGGTGCGGTTGGCGTGTGTTGCCAGAAAGTCAGCGAGGCCGAAGCCAGGGTCGAGGGCGGCGTGGGCGACGTGCTGGTGGCCAACGAAGTGATTGGCCGGACCAAGCTAGAGCGGCTGGCCGTGCTTGCACGGAAGGCGAAAGTGGCCGTTTGCGCTGACGACCTCGGCAATGTCACTGATCTCGATGCGGCGGCACGGGCCGCCGGCGTCACGCTGGACGTGCTGGTCGAGGTGAATGTAGGCGCCAACCGTTGCGGTGTTGAACCTGGTGAGCCGTCGTTGGAAATCGCACAGGCGATCGCGGCCTGCAAAAATTTGCGCTACGCCGGACTGCAGGCCTACCAGGGGGTCGCCCAACACTTGCGTAAGGTGGAAGAGCGCCGCACCGCGATCGACGGCGCGGTGGCAGGCGTGCTGAAGACGCTGCTACTGATCGAAAAAGCGGGGCTGCCACGCGGCAAGGTGACCGGTGCCGGAACCGGCACCTACCTGTTCGAGGCGTCGAGCCGGGTTTACGATGAACTGCAGGTGGGCTCCTATATTTTCATGGATGCCGACTATGCGAAAAACGACTGGACCGAGAGCGGTATTCCGCACTTCGAGCACAGCCTGTTCGTGTGGACCACGGTGATGAACCGGACGCGGGTCGATGTCGCCATCGTCGATGCCGGGCTCAAGGCTTTCAGCGTGGACTCGGGGATGCCCAGAGTTGCCGATTTTCCGCAGGCTGAATTCCTGAAGGCGTCCGACGAGCACGGCGTAATTAAAATTAACGGATCTGCAGGGATGGCGCTGGGTGACAAGCTGAAACTGATACCGGGGCACTGCGATCCGACGGTGAACCTTTATGACGAATTTGTCTGTGTGCGTGATGGCAAGGTTGAGGCTTTGTGGCCGATCAGCGCGCGCGGCGCAGTCTGGTAACGGAGCAAAGTGAAATGAGGAAAATTAAAAAAATCGGTTTTATCGGCGTCGGCAACATGGGCAACCCGATGGCGGCCAACCTGCTGAAAGGCGGTTTCGAAGTCACGGTATTCGATGCGCGTGCCGAAACCGCTGCTGCCTTCGTGGCAGAGCACGGCGGCAAAGCCGCGGCATCGCTGGCAGATACCGTGCGCGGTGTCGATGCGGTCATCACCATGCTTCCCGACGAAAAAATTGTGCGCAAAGTAATTTTTGACGCTGGCGGCGCCGCAGCGATGACGCGGGGAGCGGTGCTGATCGACATGGGGACCTGCGATCCTACCGGCACTCGGACCACCGCTGCGGCAATGGAAAAAGAAGACCTCGCAATGCTCGATGCGCCCGTCATGGGCGGTGTGGTGTTCGCCAGGGATGGGACATTGGACATCATGGCTGGGGGCAGCGAAACGTTGCTGGCACGTTGTACTCCGGTATTGAAAGCCATGGGGCGCAGCATTACCCATTGCGGGCCAACGGGATCGGCGCATGCGATGAAGGCGCTAGCCAATTACGTCAATGCCTGCGCGCTGATTAACGCCATCGAGGCGCTCACAATTGGAAAGAAATTTGGCCTCGACGCGAAGCTGATGGCGGATGCGCTGGTTCCGATGTGCGCGGGGCGCAATCATCCGATCGAGAAAAAGGTCATTCCGCAGATACTGACGCGCAAGTTCGGCACCGGCATGGCGCTCAGCTTCATCGCTAAGGACGTGAAAATTGCCGTGGACACTGCGCATGCCCTCGGCGCAGCGGTGCCGCTCGGGGAAAAGGTTTCCGAACTCTGGAACGACGCGGTCGGCAAAGTCGGTGCCGCCGTTGACCAAACCGAAATCGTGCGTTATTGGGAAGAGGCGACCGGCGTAAGGCTTTGACTGCGCCGTCGCAGCATCAGCAGCACGTAAAGCGGCGCTACGGCTGCGAGCAGGTGCTTCAGGGAGTGGCCGCTGATCATGTTCCCCGTCAGCAGGAAAATGTCGTAATCAAAATGCTCGGCGATTTTGGCTAGCGCATAGAATCCGACCCCGTACATTAGGTAATGACCATGACTGTGGCGGACTGGAAACACCGTTACCACGTAGGGAATCACCAGTAACGGCGTCAGCTGCACCCAGATATACATCCGCAGATCGCCAAGGACACGCCATAGGATTACGCTAGCGATTCCGACTGCCAGCGCGGGAAGCAGCAGCTTTCTTTCAAGCGCACTTGCCAGATGTTCGCTGAGCAGTGCAACAAACAGCCCCATGAAGGCGATGGTCATCGGCAGGCGGTCCCAGACCAGGGTGTCATCGTTGGGCGCGGCATGGTAATGGCCGGATCCGGCGAATACCAGTGCGACCCCGGCAAAGAAAACCAGCCATGATCTTGTTGCGGGTGCTTCAGGTGACTTGCAGCACCACAAAATCCCCAGCACGCCGACGGCCAGAAAGGCGATATTGGAAGCGACGTTGCCGAAATTGCGCAAGCCGAGGCAAGTACGCGCATCGGCAAACACATGATATCCGCGATCCTGAGCGACCGGCGCGCCGTGGATCAGGTACAGATACAGCAGCGGCACCAGAATCAGGGCGATCAGTCCGCATTCGCGCCAGCCGAATCGCCTGCGGGTTTCAGTGATCAATCGAAATACCTTTGCAAGAATGAACCGCGACCCTCATGGTTCCCTATAATTAGAAACGCAACGGCTTTATTTGATCGAGGAGGATACATTAGATGGCGCAACAGAAAACCCACGTCAAGCTCGGTACCGCAACTCCCGGTGGCGGATTCCCCGCCTACGGCTGGCCGTACGCGGAAGTACTCAATGCCACGGACGATACGCTGAATATTGAACCGCTCAATACCAAGGGCAGCGGCGAGAACGTCGGTCGCATCGACAACGGCGAGCTCGATATCGCGCTCGCAACCGGCGAAGTCACCTACGAGGCTGTCAACGGCATCGGTCGCACGCGGTGCAAAAACATCCGCCTCATCAATGCCACCTATTCCCAGGCAGGCTTGTTCATGGTGCGTGCTGACAGCCCATACCAGTCGATCAGCGATCTCGTCGGCAAAACCGTGGTGTGGGGCGCCTCGAGTTCCGGTTTTGTCGTGCTTGCGCGTTATGTAATGGACAGTCTTGGTTTCGACATCAAGAAGGATTTCGATGCGCGTCTGCTCGAAAAAGCTGGCGACGGCCCGCCGCTGGTCAACGGCGGAGAAGCGGCTGCAATGTGGGGCGGCGGCGTCGGCTGGCCGCCGTTCATGAAGATCGCGGGCAACCCCAAGGGCATGCGTTTCATTTCGCCTAGCGCCGAGGAAATCAAGCGCATCCAGGCTAAACACACCTTCCTCAAGCAGACGACGATGCCGGCAGGCAGCTATCCGGGACAGTCAGGACCGGTCAATTCGGTGGGTTCGTGGCCCTTCGTGCTGGCACGCGCATCACTACCGGATGATGTCGCCTACCGGCTGGCGAAGGCGCTGCACAAGGCTCACGCTGCGTTGGCTGCTAAGCTGGACCAGGCGCAGGAGTCGACTTTAGAAAACACGCTGGCCGCAGCGCCCACCCGGGATCTGATTCATCCCGGGGTGTTGCAGTATATGAAGGAAATAAAACTGATCTAAAAGCCGTAGAGGCGAGCAGGATTGCTCACTAGCACCTGCTCGCGCTGCGCTTCATCCGGCACCCATTCGAGCAGCAGATCGGCAAGATCGCCGTCGTTGGGCATAGCGCTTTTCAGCATTACGTGGGGCCAGTCGCTGCCCCAGATGACCCGTTCCGCGTTGGCCTTCAGCAGTGCATGCGCGAACGGCACGGTGTCGGCATGCGGCATGGCCTGTCCTGAAATGCGATAGGGTCCGGTCAGCTTGACCCAGGCTTTTCCTGCCTTCATCAGCCTCAGCAGTGCCAGAAATCCCGGCGCTTCCAGCCCGAGCGCGGTTTTCATGTAGCCAAGGTGACCGAGCACGATGGGAACCGGAAAATCGGCAAAAGCTCGGTCGAGATCGGGAAATTCGTCCGCGTGCATTAGGAATTCCATGTGCCAGCCCAGCGGAGCGATGCGTTCAGCGAGAGGTCGCAGCATGTCGATCGGCAACGTCCCGGGTTTGCGGTCTTTGACGTCAACGATGTTCACGCGTACACCGCGTACCCCGGCCACGTACAAGGTTTTCAGTTCTGCGTCGTTGATGGTCGGATCGACCACGGCCACCCCGCGCAGCCGTTGCGGATCACTTTTCATCGCGTCGAGCATGGCCGAGTTATCGGTGCCGTAAACGCTGGGCTGCACCAGAACCGCTCGGTTCACGCC
>JAYOED010000009.1:15402-20636 GCA_038106575.1 Burkholderiales bacterium | reverse complement strand
CGCCCAGAGCGTCGAGCATGTGCCGGTAATCGCTGATCAGGCAGTCAGGCGGTGTGTAGACGCGTGCCGGCGAATAGTCGTAGCGCGATGCCGGCCCCAGCACGTGTGCATGCGTATCGCAGGCAAACGACGGTAGGGTCAGTCGCGGTTTATGAGGTTCGGGATCGGGGCTGGCACAGAGCGGTGCGCCGGAGTTGGGAGCATTGGCCGACAAATTATATAACCTGTTGTTTTAATTTATATTTTATGACGTTTCCGGTTGTGCTTCCTTGAGCCCCGGCATGTCGAATTTGATGGCTTGGAGTTCGGCTGTCAGAGAAGCACGCTGCGCTGCAGTCAGTTCAACCAGCGGCGGCCGCACTGCACACCATTGGGTGTCGCAGCTGTAATGCGCGACGCCGGCCTTGAGCGCGGCAATCATCAGGTATTTCTTGCCAAAGGTGTCGCGCGCGATGTCCAGCGCCTTCTGCTGCGCGTCGGCATCAGCGTTTTTCCATTCGCGGTAAAGTCTGTCGATCGGACCCGGGTTGACGTTGGCGGTGGCGGAGATGCAGCCCGCGCCGCCGTTGCGCATGTTGGCGAGCAGGAAGGATTCGCTACCGACGAATACGTCAAATCCGCTCTTGGCGAAGGCGTCAAGAAACACCTTGGTGTTGTTCCAGTCGCCGGAACTGTCCTTCATGCCGGCAATAGCATTGGGGTATTTCTTCAGGAGTCGCTCGACCAGCTTGGGGGTGATGCCGACCACTGCGACAGGCGGTATGTGATAAAGATAGATGCGCAGACGGTCATCGCCGACCCGTTCTACGATTTCCGAGAAATTCCGGTAGAGACCCTCTTCAGTGACACCCTTGTAATAGAACGGTGGCAGCATCAGCACCCCGGCGCATCCGGCTTTAACTGCGTGTTCAGTCAGGCGTATCGAGTCGGTAAGGGCGCAGCAGCCGGTGCCGGGCATCATTCGCGACGGGTCGACGCCTGCGGTCAGCAGCGCGTCGAGCAGAGCCACACGTTCATTAAATGACAGTGAATTGGCCTCACTGTTGGTGCCGAACGCCGCCAGCCCCGAGCCCTGCGAGATCAGCCATTTGCAGTGGGCGATGAAACGCGCCGCATCGGGATTCAGGTCTTTGTCGAAGGGGGTGACCACCGGGGCGAGCACGCCCACGATTCGTTGCGTCTTGCTCATGGATTGTATCCTCGGCGGGAACGGTATTGGAAAAATGCCGACTGCAGGCGGCGGTGCCGGTGCGACCGGACGGTGCATGACAGCAGACATAGGATAGCACCGTAGCTGGGCGCACAGATAACACTGATGCATTGATTGTGAGTCAGTGGTTAAGCTCCCGGCTCGCTATCGCCTCGCAGGGGGGGGGCATGCACAATATGAACCTCAAGAAACGGCAGGCGCGATGAAACTTTTTTCATTAGTCGCGGCAGGCGTTATGCTGGAGCTGTCGCCCGCTGTTCGGGCTGCGGATTATCCGATCAAGCCGGTGCGCATGTTCATCGCGTTTTCGCTGGGCGGCCCCAGCGACATTCTGTCGCGGTTCATTGGCGGCAAACTGGCAGAACACATGGGCCAACCCTCGTGTTACACAATTGTCCCGGCGCAGGTGGAAATATTGCATGCTATATCGTGGCGCACAGTCCTGCGGACGACCATACACTGATGATTGCCAAAACAGTGTGCTCGCGGTAAATGGTTTGCCACTGACAAGGTGACGAAAGATCCGTATATAGTGAAGGTGATGGATTTCATTGCGGCTTCAACACAGAATTTTCTGGGGGCAAGGCAACTGCCCGAAATTCAGGAACTGATCGATAAAGGCGTTGCAATTGAACTGGCTACGTGGCTGCCCGGCAAATTACAGAGCGTTACTGTGTGCGATACCGCGGTAACATCTGTCTATGCTAATGCGGCGGTTGCCGCGGAATTTGCTGCTTATCCGGGCAGGCCAACCTCTCGCACTGCAATGGCGGCCACTGGCATCGACTGATCGAGATGTATCATGACGACTACCCTGAAAATACTTAGTGCCGGCGCGGTGAAGCGCGGCGTAGCGCGTGTTGCCGATACGTTTGAAAAAGATACCGGCATCAGGGTGCAGATTGAATTCACGCCGGTACCCGAATTGCGTCGACGAGTTGGGGCCGGGGAGGTCGTCGATGTGCTGGTGGCAACTCCCGCTGCGATGGATGAATTCGCTGCCCAAAACAAGATCGATGCTACAAGTCGGGGCTTCATCGGCCGCTCGTGTATGGGCGTGGTAATTCATGCTGACGCACCGATGCCTAGCATTACCGATATTGAATCATTCAAGCAGTTGTTGCTAAGTGCCAGCCATGTCGTACGCAACGAGGCCTCAAGCGGCATTTACTCGGAGAAACTGCTGGCGCAGCTGGGACTGACCGCGCAACTGGGCGCGAGGTTGGTTGTCGTCAAAACCGGTTCTGCAATCATGCAGTATGTCGCTGATCATCCTGCTCAGGCGGTAGGACTTGCGCAGATTTCGGAGTTGATGGTGATGATGGACAAGGGCTGCAAGGTTAAGCTCGCTGCTCCGCTACCCGAAGAAATCCAGAACATGACCAGCTACGATGCCGCAGCGATGTCCAGTACACCAGCGGCCGCGGCTGAGCTGGCCAGACGTTTTGCTACTGCCGATGCCAAAAAGGTGTTTGCCGAAACCGGCATTTCCTGACGCCCAGCGCCCGCAACACCAGGCGGGCATAGCGTTACCTCAAACGTCACCACGAGGTGGAGCGAACATGAGCCAAAATGGTACCCGGTCTATTTTTGCGATTCTGTCCGTGAGGGCCAGATGAAAACACGGTTGGCGGGTGCGGTGATCAGTGGTGTGATCGGCAGCCAGATCGGCGATCACTCTTCCCGGGGCTTTCAGAGCCAGATCGACGCCGTATTTGGCGGAATTATCGGTGGCGAATTCTGAAAGGCAATCGGTGCAAAAAACAAAGGCGGTTGCGGCCGCCTTTGTGCATTGAGCTGCAGCTTCGTTAACGACAGCAGGATTCCAGTCCGCTTTTTGTGATGACCTGAGCGGCTTCAGCAGAAGCGAGAAATCCGATGACTGACTGTGCGCCTGCAGGATCCGGGGACCGGGCGCCTATGCCTACGGTGAATGACGACACTTTCTGCAGTTCCGGTGGCAGCGGGGTCACGTGGGCGATACCTGGCACCGGCAGCAGTTCACTTATCTGCTGGAAGCCGAAATCGATCTCGCCGCGCGCGATTACCGCACCGACACGTTCACCGCCTCCGACCAGCCGGCTCTTGTGCAGCACCTGTTCGGCAATGCCGAGGCGCTGCACCAGTTCGGTGGTGAAGTACTTGCCGCTTTCGCTGGCGGAATAACCGATCCCCGTTGCGGCGAGAAGGGCGCATTTGAGATCTTCGGCAGTGCGAATACCCGGATCAGGTGCGCCTTCGCGTACGGCGAATCCCATCATCGAACGCGCGATGGTCTTCGCGCCATCTGCCAGTACATAGCCGTCGGCGATGAACTGGCGCAGCACGCCGTCGGCAACGATTACGATGTCGGCCACCTCACCACGTTTCAGCCGGTTGGGAATGGAGATGTCTCCGGTGCCGATTGAGGTGGTAACAGTGACGACAGTTTTTCCGGTTAGTTTCTCGAGTTGCGGAATCAGTGCTTTGTAGGCGGCTGTGAACGCACCCGAGGTCATTACCCGGAATTCGTTTGCGGACCCCGTCATTTACGGCTGAACTCCAGTATGTCGAAGCCACAGTAACGGTCAACGATGTAGACCAGTCCGCGATCGTCGACCTCAACATCATTGGTTTGCGGCGCTACCCGGCCCGCTGCGGGTTCGGGTATGAACCAGCCCACTTCCTGTGGAGCCATCGGGTCGGCGATGTCGACTATGCGCAGGCCGCCAGCGAACCATGCGCAGTAGACAAGGGTGTCTCCACCTTTCCAGTGCTCCTGGAACTGGTGAGCACCGAAACGTCCCGGGGCGGCGCGGCTCCAAGGGGAGTCGAGTTCACTGACCTCGAAGATGGCCATCGGTTTGATATTGGCCGGATCGGTTATGTCGAAGGTCCACAGGCTGCCATGTGGTCGACCACGACGGCGGGACATTTCCTCGGCGCTGTGGGCGTGGTCTTCTTCGTCGATGGCGATTGCAACGGTTTTGCCTTCTAATGTCTTCGGAACACCCATGAAGGTGTGCGAAGGCTCGGGGAAGGGGGGGTGGTAGTTATAGGCGCCGATCGTTTTTGGCTGCCTGATGTCCGAGACATCGACAATGCGCACGCCGCCATGCCAGCATCCTGCGAAGAGCCGGTCGCCGGTACGCAGTGTGTGGTGCAGCCGGTGCTGCCGGCCGGGCCAGGTCGGCTTTTCTCCGCCTTCGATGTGCTGGCCCGGGATCCACCATTTCGAAACTTCCTCCGGCTTCGCGGGGTTGCGGATGTCGTAGATCACCAGGATGTTGCCGATGTAGCCGGGCCACTCTGTCGAGATGTAGGCGTAGTTCGCATCCATGTCGAAACGGTGCACGCCGATGCCATGGGTTTTCTGGAAATGGATGAGCTTGGGTTTTGCCCGATCCGATATATCGTAGAGTTTGAACCCGCCGTTGCGATAAGGGCTCTTTTCAGCGGCTTCCACCGCGGGAATGTCGGATTCGCTGACGCCGAGCTTTTCTGCGAGTTCTGCGTGCGTAGGTTTGCGGCCGAGTGCAGCCTGCAGTTGGGCGCGCAGTTTCGGCAATTCGTCTGCCTTGCGCCCGATGGCCGTCATGTTGCGTTCACTGTTGACGATCATCAGATCGCCGACGACGCGGGCCTTGTGGCTGTGTGAGCCTGGATCGTCCAGGAATATTTGCGAGATGACGCGGGGATTTTTCGGATCTAAAACGTCGAGGATGCTGGTGCCCAGATTTTCCTTGTTGGGAATGTGACCGACGTATGCATAAGTGCCATCAACATAAACTTGTCCGGCTCCAGGAAGTTCCAGCCTTGAGAGTCGTTTGACATTGCGGGCGAGTGATTCGGGCTTGATGGAGATGCCGTCCATGATGAAGTGTTCCTCCGGGTTGAATCGAGAATCTAACGTAAGCGGATTGCGGCTGGTCGGGCTACCTGCCTGATTGCCGTGTTTCAGGAATTCAGGCGGGTATCTGGTTTCAGATTGTGTGGTTTGTGATGTGCGCCGAGTTCCGAGGAAAGCCGTTCGGCAGCCTGATGC
>JAYOED010000009.1:0-15392 GCA_038106575.1 Burkholderiales bacterium | reverse complement strand
CCCAATGACCTGATTGGTGAAATTGAAAACGGGAACTGTGGCGCATCGGAGTTCTTACCTGACCTCGCCGTCATCGAATGCAATGCCACTGCGACGAACCTCTGCAATTTCATCGCGCAACTGCTGGATGGTCCTGATGGTTTTTTTGTAAATACCGGCAATTTCTTTTCCTTGAGGAAGCTTTCAAACTGTTCAGGCTCGAAAGTCGAGAGCATGATTTTTCCGAGTGCGGTGCAATGCAACGGGCGTACATTTGGCTGATCGAAATATTAAATTAAAATTATGATTTATAATAATATTTTTATAAAAATAGGGTTTGCAGTCAAAGCCTGCAGTTGTTCTATTGAGCGTTTGCCAAGCCGAGCTAAGTGCGGTATCACATATGGAGAAACGATCGTCGATCAAAGTTCGAGAACGTGGGAAATTCATAAAATTTGATAAAGCCCGGATATCGTAATCTGGATCGGTCCGGTGCACCTACACATTTCCAGCAAGAGGAGTGCAGTCGATGGATATCCCAAGCAAACCCGCAGCCGGCAAACCGGAGAAACCGGACGGATCTGCAGCGACCAGGGATGGCGCCGGGGTGATCGTGGACTACCTGATCCGCGAAAAAGTGCCTTATGTGTTCGGTCTGTGCGGACACGGCAATATCGGATGCCTAGATGCGCTGCATGCAAGATCAGGCGAGATCAAGACGGTTTCCGTCAGGCATGAAAGCATGGCCGGGTTCATGGCAGATGTTTATTACCGTATTTCCGGACAGCCCACCGCAACGCTGACCTCTTGTGGCCCGGGCTCCGCCAACATGCCGATCGCACTGGCCAACGCGTTTTACGATTCGGTGCCGTTTTATGCGATTACGGGGAATGTACCCACCAGTCAGTTCAACCGTGGTGCGTTTCAGGAGACCTATCGACATTATCAAGCCGACTTTCCCTCAACGGTGCGCGCCTACTGCAAGCGCGTGTACCAGCCGACCACTGCCGCCCAGTTGCCGATTGCGGTTCGTCAAGCCTGGAAAACCATGGTAACCGGACGCCCCGGTCCGGTGGTGCTCGATGTGCCGTTTGACATGTTCAACGAACCCATAGCAGAGGACACGCCGCGTCCGGAGGACTGGAATGCAAATATTTCCTGTCGCAGCGGCGCCGATCCGGAAGGCCTGGCTAAGGCCGCGGACATGCTGCTTTCAGCCCAGCGACCGGTAATCCTGGTCGGTCAGGGCGTGCGTTACGGCGGGGCGACCAAAGAGTTGCTGGCTCTGGCCGAGCGTTTGCGTATTCCTGTGGCCTGCTCGGCAAGCGGTCTCGGGGCGATTGATTCCGAACATCCGCTGGCACTCGGGCTAGTGGCACGTAACGGAACGTACCAGGCGAATCATGCGGCGAGGCAGGCGGATGTCCTGCTTGCGTTGGGCGTGCGTTTCGATGATCGCACCTCAAGTTCCTGGATTCCTGGCTACTCGTTCACAATCCCGCCGACACGGCTTATCCATGTCGATATTGATCCGGAAGAAATCGGTAGAAATTATCCGGTGGCTCTGGGGTTGATGGCAGATGTGCGTACGTTCCTGCGCCAGTTGCTGGATGAATTGGACCGGCGTATGGCAAAAGGTGAATTGCCGGCAGAGAGGGCGCCGTGGCTGGATGCCATCGCGGGTTACCGCAAGGAGTGGGATGAATTCATTGCACCTGGATTCAGGCTGGATACCACGCCGATCAATCCTCAAAGGGCCGCCCGCGAAATTGATCAGGTCATGCCCGAGGACGGCATCCTGGTCAGCGATATCGGTGTGCACCATAACTGGCTCAACCAGTTCTGCAAGCCGCGTCGTCCCGATTCGCTGATCGGCTCGATGGGTTTCGGGCCCATGGGTTTTGGTGTCGGTGGTGCTCTCGGTGCGAAGCTCGCTGCGCCGCACCGACCCTGCATTGCAGTGGTGGGCGACGGCGCGTTCTGGATGCATGCCAATGTGCTTGCTACAGCCTATGAGTACAACATCCCGGTTGTTTACGTGGTGTGGAATAACTACGCCTACGCCTCAATTCGCGGCCTGCAGCGCGGCTATCTGAGTGGTCGTGAACTGGCGACGGACTTCAAGGATCCGGAAACGCAGGCCTCGTATAACCCCGATTTCGCGGTGCTTGCGAAATCCGCGGGTATCGAGGGGGTGAGCGTGGATCGGGCGGCAGATCTTGCAGAAGCAGTGAGGGCCGGTATCGCATCGGGACGACCGTATGTAATTGACGCGAACATCGG
Organism: Burkholderiales bacterium; assembly: GCA_038106575.1. GTDB lineage: Bacteria > Pseudomonadota > Gammaproteobacteria > Burkholderiales > SG8-41. The sequence continues at coordinate 13,130 of JAYOED010000009.1, read as the reverse complement.
CGGCGATCTCAATCCCGGTGGCGCAGGGGTCTGGGAGCTGCCTGGTCTGGGTAGAAGCAAGCCCGTTATCGGCGGTCGCTATCAACCTTGATCAGTTACAGAGTTTGCATGACGAGAATGGTGGTTCAGGACAGTCATCAATAATGGATCGAAAAATGCAATCAAGCGCTGCAATGCGGCTTGTGCCTTATCGGCTGAACGGACAACCACCGACGCGGATCCGTATGATTGTCAATGGAGAGTGGCGAGAGAGCGGGAACCGTAAAATCTCAACCCGTACCGTAGCCAGGCTTGGCGCTAGCACTCGTGTCGACTCGGCAGGGGGTAGTAAATGGCTGAAGAGGTTCAAGTTCTGTCGAATTTTGGGTTTCCCAATCAAGGAAACCAACTAGGGGGAAATACAAATGACTCGCATCGCATTTATCGGGATCGGCGCCATGGGCGAGCCGATGGTGGCAAATCTGTTGAAGAAAGGCATGGAGGTCGTCATCGTCAAGAACAGGCGAGTGGAGCCTGTAGACCGCCTTAAACGGCAGGGGGCAAAAGTTGCCGGGAGTCCGGCGGAGGCTGTGAAGGGCGCGGATATGGCGATACTCTGCCTGCCTACTTCGAAGGAAGTCGAAGCGTGCGTTCTTAGTGAGCATGGGCTGCTGGAAGCGATGGCCGGGGGCGGCGTGGTGGTGGACTGTTCAACCAGCGATCCGGCTTCCACGCGGAAACTCGCAGCGCAATTCGAATTGCGCAAAATCGGCTTTGTCGATGCGGGATTGACGCGTGGAGTGGCGGGTGCGAAGCAGGGAACGCTGGCTTTTTTTCTTGGTGGTGTCCAGGCCCATATCGATCAGGCCATGCCGGCGCTGGCCGCAATGGGGGACACTTTTGTCCATGTCGGACCTGTTAGCCACGGCCATACCGCTAAGGTGATCAGCAACGTTCTAAGCTATGCAACTGTGGCTCTGGTGAATGAATCGCTGGCGCTGGGCATTCGCAATGGTCTGGACGGGAAAAAGCTTTTCGATGCGCTGATGCAGGGGGCGCAAAGCAAGGCGCTCGAGGCGTTCGGCCCCCGCATACTGAAGTCGGAGTATGCGCCGCCGCGGGTGACTGTCGACCATGTCTGTGACGACATGGTGATAGCGCATTCGCTCTCCGGACAGAGTAATACCCCGATGCCCATGCTCGGCACAGCGGAGTCGCTGTACACGTTGATGGTTGCGCGCGGTCATGGTAGTTCTGACATGGCTGTAATTGCCGAGATCGTGCCTACGTTAGCCAAGCCGGCTTAAACCTCATCATTTCTCCGAGAGATATAACAGTGCCAATCATTGATTTCAGGCTGCGCCCCCCCCTCAAGGGTTTTCTCGATATGGTGATGTATTCTGCTGCGGAGCGCCGCGACCGGATCACGCGCCAGCACGGCATGGAGCCAGCAGAATCCGCGCAGAAGAAATCCATGGAACTGCTGCTGCGTGACATGGACGAAGCGGGCGTTACCACTGGCGTCGTCATGGGGCGCTTCTCCGGGCTTTACGGATCAGTCAGCAACCGTGACGTCGCCGATATCGTGCAGGCCTATCCCGGACGCTTCGTTGGTGTTGGCTCGATCAATCCTGCTGATCGCCGCGATGCTATCAGGCAGATCGAGGAGGCACTGGCGCTGGGTCTGAAAGGCATCAACCTCGAACCCGGCGCTTATCCGCATCCCCTGTATGCCGACGACCGCCGCCTGTACCCAATCTACGCCTGTTGCGAAGACCGCGGCGTGCCAGTCATCGTGATGGCCGGTGGCAGCGCCGGTCCGGATCTTTCATATACCTTTCCGGTGCATATAGACCGCGTCGCCGCAGATTTTCCAGACCTGAAGATTGCCATTTCGCACGGGGCCTGGCCTTGGGTGCAAGAAATCCTGCACGTCGCTTTTCGCCGTTCCAACGTTTACATTTCACCGGATCAGTATCTATGCAACATGCCCGGCATGAATGATTACCTTATTGCCGCGAACGGATATCTGGCCGATCGATTTTTGTATGGAAGCTCTTTTCCGTTTATCTCGGTCAAGGGTTATGCGGACTGGTTCAGGAAACTGCCAATCAAGCCGGAACTGTTCGACAGAATCATGTACGGCAATGCGGCCCGTTTTCTCGGTCTGACATGAGTTTTCCGGAGATTCTGCATGAAAGTCATCCGCTTGCTACTTAAACCGCGGAACATGGAATGGATTCTGTTTCGCAACGCCGCGGCACTGTTCAACATCGAAGCCTAAGCTGCGGAATGCCGTGGGGCGGGTAATTGGATTACGGAAAATGAAAAGGTAATGACATGAGAATTTTGCGCTACAACATGCAGGCCGAGGCTGTCTCGGCCGCGCGCACCGGGGTGCTTCTGGGCGGCGGGATGATCGGGGATCTGCGTGCGGGTTATTCCGCCTGTCGCGCGCAGGTCGCGGGGGACAGCCATGCCCGGGAAATCGCGGCGTTGCGACTGCCGCCAAACATCAACGACATCCTGAATTTTGGAGGGGTAACGCACGCGGTGATTGCCGAAACGGCAGCTTGGCTGGCGCAGATCTTGGAAAAGAACCCTGACGCGAAGGGGCTATCGGGAGAGCCGCTATTTGCGCCGCAGACTACTTCCCGGCTGCATGCCCCGATCCGTCCGAGCAAGTTGATCAGCGTCAACCAGGGGCACCGGCGCAAGACTGCCGGCAAAGGACGTGTTCCCGCCTGCTCGATCAAGACTCTGAACACCATCATCGGTCCGCAGCGCGAAATCACGCGACCCTCGGGGACTTCGGGGCTGGACTACGAAACCAAGCTGGTGGTCGTGATCGGGAAGAAATGTCGCAATGTTGCCGAGGACAAGGCATGGGAGGTTGTCTACGGTTACCAACTGGCGAACGACATAGTCGTCCCGGAGGTTATAGCAGCTGAAGCGGAGGCCGGCGGCTGCCTGTTATCCGGGTTGTTTGATTCCTTTTGCCCGATGGGGCCTTGGGTGACCACACGGGATGAAGTGCCGGATCCGGCCGCGCTGAAAATCAGGACTGCGGTCAACGATGCAACGGTTCAGGAGGGCGTGCTTGGGGACATGGACTGGAGCATTCCGGAACTGATTGCCTATGTGTCCCGTATGTCGCTGGAACCGGGGGACATGATCATGACTGGCATACGGGCGGCCTCCGGTAACCAGGCTCGGCGCCTGCTCAACCCGGGTGATCTGCTGGTTTCGGAAATCGCAGGGATCGGCGAACTGAGGAACAAGATCATAGAAGACAATTCCGCGCCTGCGGCGTGGAAATGGTGAAGCACCCGGCGGCATGCCGGGCAGTCGGTGGAAGTATGTTTTCTAAAACACCAATTAAAGGAGGAGTCTCATGAAAACGATGCTGAAGCTGGGGGTGACCTTGCTGGCCGTGGTGTTCGCCGGAGGTGTATGCCAGGCACAGGATTATCCCAACCGGGCGATTCGCATGATCGTGCCTTTCTCGCCGGGAGGGGCCACGGATATTCTGGCCCGGGTGGTGGGTCAGCAACTGCATGAACGCGTTGCGCAACCCGTGGTAGTCGAGAACCGCAGCGGCGGCGGCGGAAACATCGGTGCCGGTTTCGTTGCCAAGTCGCCCCCGGATGGTTACACGCTGCTCACCGCCGGCATTCCGCAGGCGATAGGCATGAGCCTGTTCAAAAACCTGCCTTACAGCATGGAAAAGGATTTGGCCCCGATCACCATGCTGGCGACGTTTCCAAGTGTAATCGCGGTTCACCCATCACTGCCTGTGAAATCCGTCAAAGATTTGCTGGCACTGGCGAAGTCCAACCCCGGAGTGCTCAACTTCGGTGCCAACACCGGATCACCGAATCACCTGTCGATCGAACTGCTCAATGTGCTGGCAAAAGTGAAGATGGTTCATATCCCCTACAAGGGTGGCGGGCCGGTTGTCGTCGATCTGGTGGCCGGCCATCTGCATCTGGCATCCATGGGCTTGCCCCCCGCCATTACGATGGTCAAGGCCGGCAAGGTGCGTGCAATTGCAGTGACGAGCGCGGAGCGCTCGCCGGCACTGCCCGACCTGCCGACGTTGCAGGAATCGGGGGTGCCAGGCTATGAGGTGACATCGTGGTACGGGGTGTTTGCCCCGGCCGGAACCCCTGCAGCCATCATAGGCAAGTTGAATTCCGAACTTGCGGCAGCCTTGAAAGCGCCGGCGGTTACCAAGCGATTGGTGGCATCAGGCGCGGAAGCTTCGGGCAAAGGACCGGCTGATTTTGCGAAACATGTGAGTTCTGAAATCAGGAAATGGGCAGAGGTGGTCAAGGCGTCGAACGCAAAGGCTAATTGATGGTGAAATTGCTTTCGCCCCGGTTCTCGGGGTGAAAGCAGAACTCTATTGAGGGAGTAGTTGCCCCGGAGTCCCCCTTGATCGTGGGTCGTCCTCCATAACCCGCTAGAAACTGAAGAACGGGATCAAGGCTCAGTTAGAATATAAAAGCACGGCAAATACATCGGCCTGCCCGGGCTGATGGCTGACTGATTCCTTGAGGAGGGGTTCCGATGGCACGCTCCAGAAAGCGTCCGGAAGAGTTGCGCAGTCACCGCTGGTTCGGTACCCGCGGCCTGCGCTCGTTCACCCATCGTTCGCGAGCGCTGCAGATGGGCTATACGATCGCCGACTTTGCCGGCAAGCCGGTGATCGCCATCATCAACACTTGGAGCGATATCAATCCCTGTCATGCGCATTTCCGTACCCGCGCTGAGGAAGTGAAGCGCGGCGTGTGGCAGGCTGGCGGTTTTCCCCTGGAGATGCCTGCGATTGCGCTGGCCGAACCTTTCCAGAAACCGTCGACCATGCTCTACCGCAACATGCTGGCGATGGAGACCGAAGAGCTGCTGCGCGGCTATCCGGTCGATGGCGCGGTGCTCATGGGCGGCTGCGACAAGACCACGCCGGCACTGATCATGGGCGCGATCTCGATGGGTTTGCCTTTTCTCTATATGCCAGCGGGACCGATGCTGCGCGGCAATTGGCACGGCGAACCGCTGGGCTCGGGCAGCGATTCGTGGAAATACTGGGCGGAACTGCGCGCCGGCAACATCACTGAACAGGAATGGGACGAGGTGGAAGCGGGTATTGCGCGCTCTTATGGCCACTGCATGACCATGGGCACAGCTTCGACGATGACTTCCTCGGCAGAGTCGCTGGGACTGACCCTGCCCGGTGCGGCGTCGATACCGGCGCCGGACGCCAACCATCCGCGCATGGCGACCGCCAGTGGACGGCGCATCGTCGAAATGGTGTGGGAGGATCTGAAGCCTGCCGAAATCCTCACGCCCAAGGCCTTCGACAATGCGATCACCGTGGTGCATGCGCTGTCGGGATCGACCAATGCGCTGATTCACCTGGTGGCGATGGCAGGACGCGCCGGCATAGACCTCAAGCTGGACCGATTCGATGAGCTGGCGCGGAAAACTCCGGTGCTTGCCAACATCCGTCCCGCCGGACAGAAATATCTGATGGAGGATTTTTATTACGCCGGCGGACTGCGCGCGATGATGACGGAGCTGAAGGACCTGCTTAATCTCGACAGTTTGACCGTCAACGGCTGCACCCTGGGCGAAAACCTCGAGGGCGCGAAGATCTACAACGACGACGTGATCCGTCGCCGCGGCAATCCGCTATCGGCGAGCGGCGGCCTCGCTGTGCTGCGCGGCAACCTTGCGCCTGACGGCGCGGTGATCAAGCCCACCGCGGCTGAACCGCACCTGCTCAAGCATACTGGGCCGGCGGTGGTGTTCAAAAACTACGACGATCTCTACGCGCGGGTCGATGACGAAAAACTGAAAGTGGATGAGAACTCGGTGTTGGTATTGCAGAACGCCGGTCCGCAGGGCGGACCGGGTATGCCGGAGTGGGGGCAGTTGCCGATTCCAAAGAAACTGCTGCAGAAAGGCGTACGTGACATGGTTCGCATCTCGGATGCGCGGATGAGTGGTACTTCGTATGGCGCTTGCGTGCTACACGTGGCCCCCGAGGCGTACGTCGGCGGGCCGCTGGCGCTGGTGCGCGACGGTGACCTGATCGAACTCGATGTCGAGGCGCGCAAACTGGAACTGAAAGTCACTGCCGCGGAGATGGCAAAGCGCAAAAGTGAATGGAAGCAGCCGGCGCCGCATTACACCCGCGGCTACGGCGCAATTTATACGCAGCATATTACCCAGGCCAACAAGGGCTGCGATCTGGATGTGCTTCACCACGGTGATCCCACACCGGATCCCGAGGTGGTTCACTGATATCAGCCTAACTACGTAAAGGAAGCAAAACCATGGATTTACCCGTCAACGCATTCAAAAAGACCATCCAGGCCGGCAAGCCGCAAATCGGCATCTGGTCGAGCCTGTGTAGTCATATTTCTGCGGAAGTGCTAGCCGATGCCGGTTTTGACTGGGTACTGCTTGACACCGAGCATTCGCCCAACGAACTGCCGATGGTGCAAAACCAACTCGATGCGATGCTCGCAGGTACTACTGAGGGCATCGTGCGTCCGGTATGGAACGACACGGTGCTGATCAAGCGTTATCTGGATATCGGCGCACGCACGCTGTTGATTCCCTATGTGCAAAACGTGGAGGAGGCGAAACGTGCGGTGGCGGCAACGCGTTATCCGCCGCAGGGTGTGCGCGGTGTGTCCGGCTGCACGCGAGCCAACCGTTACGGTCGGATCAAGGACTACTTCAAGCGCGTGCATGACGAGATGTGCGTGCTGGTTCAGGTGGAAACGATGACAGCGATGAAACAGATAGAACAGATCGCTGCGGTCGATGGTGTCGACGGCGTATTCATCGGACCCAATGATCTCGCTGCCGACATGGGCTATCTCGGCAACTGGCAGCATCCCGAGGTGTGGAAGGTGATGGAAGATGCGGCGAAACGCATCGCCAAGGCTGGCAAGGCGCCGGGCATACTGGTCGGCGAGGCGGACGGCCAACGCTGTCTCGACATGGGCTACCTATTCGTTGCTGTCGGTTCCGACCTGGTGATGCTGGCACGTGGCACTGAGGCGCTGGCGGCTAAATTCAGGAAGAAATAATTGCGCGGCACTGATCGTTTATTATTAAATTTACTTTTAAAACATAAACTTAAAATAATCCGGATTCTGCGGCACGGAGTGATCAAACCCGCTTCAGCGCTGACGGTGGCCGTGGTGATCGCTGCCGTCGCCATTTTTTTGCTGCCAGCGCCTGCCGGGGTGGCGACGAACACCATGCATGCGGGTGCCTTGCTGGTGCTGGTTATGGGACTGTGGGCCATAGGCTCGCTACCGGAATACTTGGTCGCGCTGCTGTTCTTCGTGCTGGCAATCCTGCTCAAGATCGCCAGTCCCGCGGTGATCTTCTCCGGTTTCGCATCCGGTACACTGTGGTTAGTGCTCGGCGGTCTAGTGATCGCCGAGGCGGTGCGTGCCACCGGGCTGGGGGAGCGCATTGCGCGCACGGTGCTCGGGGACCGCACGCTGGACTACCGGCAGCTGGTGTTCGCCGCCGTCGGGGTCTCGGTTGTGCTGTCGTTCCTGATGCCGGCGACGGTTGGCCGCATCCTGCTGCTGGTGCCGATACTTGCTGCGGTGGCGGAGCGACACGGTCTTAAGCCGGGCAGCAGCGGCCACAACGGGGTATTGCTGGCGACGATCCTTGCCACTTTTCAGTGCGGCACCGCGATCCTGCCGGCCAACGCGCCCAACCTGGTGCTCGCCGGTGCAGCAGAGACGCTCTACAACGTGCAGCTAATCTATACCGAATACCTGTGGGTGCAGTTTCCGGTGATGGGCCTGGTCAAGGGTGTGCTGATCGCCGTCGTCACCTGCTGGCTGTTTCCGGCGCAGACGCAGACGGCGACTGCTGCCGCAGAATTGCGCGCAATGAGCGTCGAGGAAAAGCGCCTGCTAGTGGTACTTTGCACGGCACTGGCGTTCTGGGCCTCGGATTTCCTGCACCACATCCATTCCGGTTGGATCGCGCTGGCAGCCGCAGTGCTGACGCTGATGCCACGCGCCGGCGCGGTGCCTGTGACCCTGTTCCAGGAACGCGTGCGTTTCGGCGCCTTTTTCTACGTCGGCGCGATACTTGGCCTCGGTTCGGTGATGCTAGAGTCGGGCGTCAGTACTGCGATCGGAAATGCCATGCTTAGTGTCATCGTGCTCGAGCGTGGCGCGGATGCCACCAACTTCGGCATACTCAGCCTGATCGCCACGTTAGCCGGCATGATCACCACCAATCCGTCGCAGCCTGCACTGCTGGCACCGCTGGCCGGGCATATTGTTGAAGCCACCGGCTGGCCGATCAAGACCGCGCTGATGACGATTGCCATCGGATTTTCGACGCTGATCCTTCCCTACCAGGTGCCGCCGGTGGTGGTGGGACTGCAGGCAGCCCATCTCAACGTGCGTACGGCGTTGCGGATTACCGCGGTGCTGGCCTTGATTAGTATCATTGCACTGATTCCACTGAGTTATCTATGGTGGAGAATTATTGGTTACTTCGGGAACTGAAATATGAGCACACAACTTTTCACAACACTAAACATAGGCAACCGCACCCTGTCCAACCGCATCACCATCGCGCCGATGTGCCAGTACAGCGCCATCGACGGTTCAATGACCGACTGGCACATCATGCATCTGGGTTCGCTGGCAATATCCGGTGCGTCAATGCTGGTGATCGAGGCCACGGGAGTCAATCCTGCCGGTCGCATTACCCCGCATTGCGTCGGCCTGTATTCCGATGCCAACGAGGCTGCGATGAAGCGGGTGGTGGATTACGTGCGCAGCATTTCGCCGATCGTGCTCGGGGTACAGATCGGCCATGCCGGGCGCAAGGCATCCACCCACCGGCCGTGGCAGGGCCACGGTTTCCTGAAAACGGAAGAAGGCGCCTGGAGGACGTTGGCGCCATCCGCCTTGCCTCTGGCCACGGGCTGGCCGCTCCCGCATGAAATGAGCAAGGCAGAAATGCAGCAGCTCACCCAGGACTTCGTAGAGGCGACGCAACGCGCGACGCGCATCGGACTCGATTTCGTCGAGATTCATTCGACCCATGGCTATCTGCTGTCGGAATTCCTGTCGCCGCTGGCCAACCGCCGCAGCGATGAATACGGCGGCAGCCTGGAAAACCGCATGCGCTTCCCGCTGGAAGTCTTTAATGCAGTGCGTGCCACCTTTCCCGCTGACTGTCCGGTGGGTGCGAAGATTTCCGGCAGTGATTTTGCGGAGGGCGGATGGACGACCGAAGATGCGGTGGCGTATGCGTGTGCGCTGAAGGCTGCGGGTTGTGCCTACGTCACGGTGTCCGGCGGTGGAGTGGTATTGGACGCGAAGATACCGGTGGGGCCCGGTTACCAGGTGCCGTTTGCCGAGCGCGTGAAAAAGGAAACCGGCATCGTTACCGGCGCCGTGGGCCTCATCACCGACCCCGCGCAGGCCGAGGCCATCATTGCCGGAGGCCAGGCAGACTTCGTATCCTTGGCGCGGGCCATGCTGTTCAACCCGCGCTGGCCGCAGCATGCGGCGGTTAGGCTGGGCGCAAGTGCCGCCTATGCGCCGCAATACGAGCGTGGTTCTCCAAAACTGTGGCCCCCAGGACGCACGATGGGGCGCGTGGCTTAGAACACCCCGGGGGTGATTCCGGGTGCGCGCCTTATAATGGGCCATGCAAGCCGCAATCTCCAGCCCAAAAGACATTTTCAGTCACCGCAAGTATTGGGCGGCGCGCTTCGGCACAGCCCCGTTCCTGCCGATGTCGCGTGCGGAGATGGAAAAACTTGGCTGGGAGGAATGCGACATCGTCCTCGTCACCGGCGACGCTTATGTCGATCACCCCAGTTTCGGCATGGCCATTGTCGGCCGCCTGCTTGAGGCGCAGGGATTCCGTGTCGGCATCATCGCCCAGCCCGACTGGCGCAGCGTCAAGCCCTTCCGCGCGCTGGGTAAACCAAAGCTCTTTTTCGGTGTCACCGCCGGCAACATGGATTCGATGGTTAACCGCTATACCTCCGACCGGCGGTTGCGCAGTGACGACGCCTACACGCCGCAGGCAAAAGGAGGCAAGCGACCCGACCGTGCGGTGATCGTCTACAGCCAACGCGTGCGCGAGGCTTATTCCGATGTGCCTGTGGTCATCGGCGGCATCGAAGCGAGCCTCAGGCGCATCGCCCATTTCGATTACTGGTCTGAGAAGGTGCGGCGCTCGGTGCTGGTCGACGCCAAGGCCGACATCCTGGTCTACGGCAATGCCGAGCGCGCGATCGTCGATATTGCGCACCGCTTAGCGGCGCGGCAGAAACCGTCGGAGATCACCGACATCCGTGGCACGGCTTACATCCGTACGAGGACGCCGCTGGACTGGATCGAGATCGATTCAACTCGTATCGACCAGCCGGGCCCGCTGAATCCGCCAGTGGATCCCTACGCGATGGAGGGTTCCGTCACGGGCAAACCTGCTTCGGCACCCGCCGGTGTGGCGCAGGTGGTGCATTTCATCCGCGAGGTGAAGAATGCGGACCGTGCGCGCAGCGTGATTCGTATGCCGGCTTACGAAGCGGTGGCCAATGACCCTGTTCTATATGCTCACGCTTCGCGCATCCTTCACGTCGAATCTAATCCCGGTAACGCCAGGGCACTGGTGCAGCGCCATGGAGAAGGGAAAAACGCGAGGGAGGTCTGGATCAATCCGCCGCCGATCCCGCTGACGATGAAGGAAATGGATGCGCTGTATGAATTACCCTACGCGCGGGTGCCGCATCCGGTCTACGGGAAAGCGAAGATCCCTGCCTACGAGATGATCCGCTTCTCGGTGACCATACAGCGCGGCTGTTTTGGCGGCTGCACCTTCTGCTCGATTACCGAACACGAAGGCCGCATCATCCAGAACCGCTCGGAGAACTCGATTATTCGCGAAGTCGAGCATATCCGCGATACGACGCCCGGCTTTACTGGCGTGATATCGGACCTGGGTGGACCGACCGCGAACATGTATCGCCTCGCCTGCAAAAGCCGCGAAATCGAATCTGCCTGCCGGCGGCCGTCGTGCGTGTATCCGGGTGTGTGCCCGAACCTTAATACCGATCATTCATCGCTGATCCATCTTTACCGCCGCGCCCGTGCGCTGCCCGGTATCAAGAAGGTGCTGATCGGCTCCGGTGTGCGATACGACCTCGCGGTAGAGTCGCCGGAATATGTCAAGGAACTGGTGCAGCACCATGTCGGCGGATACCTGAAAATCGCCCCGGAGGCAATCGGCGAGGGGCCACTGTCAAAAATGATGAAACCGGGCGTCAGCACCTACTATAAATTCAAGGAATTATTCGACAAGTATTCGCGGGAGGTGGGGAAGGAACAGTATCTGATTCCTTATTTCATCGCCGCTCACCCCGGTACTACCGACGCCGACATGGTGGAACTGGCGCTGTGGCTGAAACAGAACGGTTTCCGTGCTGACCAGGTGCAGGCGTTCCTGCCCTCTCCGATGGCGACCGCAACGGCGATGTATTACTCAGGCAAGAACCCGCTGCGCAAGGTCGGTCCCGACAGTGAGGAGGTGACCATTCCCAAGGGGCTGAAGGTGCGACGGCTACACAAGGCGCTGCTGCGCTACCACGACCCCGAGAACTGGCCGCTGCTGCGCGACGCGCTGCGGCGCATGGGTCGTCGCGACCTGATCGGCAACAGCAAGCAGCATCTGGTTCCGACGTTTCAGCCTGCAGCAACCGGGCTCAAGCCTGAAGGCGCGCGCAAGCCGACCAAGTATCAGTCGTTCCGTACCCAGCATACCGGTCTACCACTCACGCCAGAGGCGCCGGATCGCAAGGCTCGAGCGGGCAGGGGCAGAGGTCCGATACGTATTACCAAGGCGCACTAGTTTGTCCGCTGCTGAAGCGGGCTTCATTGCTACATTATTTTGAGGTATAGGTGGGCCTTTGTTGCGGTCTTGGGCCGCGCCCCTCAGCCACTGGGGCCCAAGATGTTACGTTAAATCATAAATAGGTGAATTCAATGGAAGGGGTTGCCGTTGTAAGTGGAGCAAGTTCTGGCATTGGCGAAGCGATTGCGCAGGATTTGCTCGGTCAGGGGTTAACCGTGGTGACGCTGCAGCGTCGTCCGCCACGAATCCGTCACAAGAACATCCTCTTTCACGAAGTCGACCTAGCGAATGCCGATTCGGCTACTGGCGTGGCCCGGGAAGTGGCTGCCCAATATCCTGTGCGCTACCTAGTCAACAATGCCGGAGCCAACCGGCCGGGATCACTGGAGCAGGCCACCCTAGACGACATGGATCATGTCTACGCCCTGAATGTCCGGGCGGCGATGATACTGGTCCAGAGCCTGGTGCCAGGCATGAGGAAAGCCAAGTTCGGTCGTATCGTTAGCATTTCGTCGCGTGCGATCCTGGGTAAGACCCAGCGCCTGGCCTATGCTGCCGGAAAAGCGGGGCTAGTCGGTATGACAAGGGTACTTTGCCTGGAATTGGCAGGAGATGGCATAACGATAAACGCAGTTGCGCCAGGTCCAGTGGCCACAGAATTGTTCGATAACGGCCATCCGATCGGTAGCGCCAAGCGTCAGGCGGTGATCGACAGCATTCCTGTCAAATGGGTGGGGGCGCCCAAGGATGTGGCCCGCGCAGTTAGCTTTTTCCTTAGGCCGGAAAGTGGCTATATCTCGGGGCAAACCCTGTTCGTCTGTGGCGGCAGCAGTATCAGCGGCTCTGGCGGAAATTGATTTAAAATATTGTATTTATTGATTTATTTTTCCAGAGCCCGGATGCCTTTGGTGTAAGTAACCACTAGCTTTTATCCCGATTGGGTTCTGGAATCAGCGAGGTGGGGCGGCTGTTGGCGCGTTGGTCGTTGTCCACAATCGGCCGAATGCCCTGATCCCGCGATTGCGCTACCGGCCGGAACTTAAAGTTCGCGCCCCGCCGGATGATTCCAGGGTGGGGGGGCGAAATTCTCAAAGCCCCGGTTTCCACAGCATTTTTCATGCCCACTTCATTGACAGGATTGGTAAATCTAACCATAATAATCTGTTTCGTTCGGAGGGGTTCCCGAGCGGTCAAAGGGGGCAGACTGTAAATCTGTTGGC
>JAYOED010000069.1:0-11247 GCA_038106575.1 Burkholderiales bacterium | reverse complement strand
GCGCGCTGCAGCTGTTGTCTGATTGTCACCCCCATGACCTGTTTGAAAAGGTCGCTCGCACGGCCTTGCGATAAATTTGCAGCGGCGGCAATGTCGTTGACATTGATCGGAATAGTGAAGTTGTCGGCGATATGCCGCAGCATAGCCTCGACATGGAGCAAGGCTTGTGATGTGAGTTCTCCATGCGAAGGCCCAGTCCGCGGCGCAAGAAGCGTAGTCCACCCCTCCAGAGCGAGACGACGAAGCCGGTTTTCGATTTCCGTCAGATGTAAGCGACGCCAAAGACGGGATTTGTGGTCCTGTTCCGAATATAGCCTGTCCATAAAAAGTTTGTCCGTAGCTTTCGGAGCGGTCGTGCTTAGAACCGCACCAGTCAGAATAGCATCCACGAACTCGGTCGGCAGACCCCATCGAATGAACTGCCCCAACGAAAGATAAATATTGGTGATGAGTCCGCTGCCGCGAACATCCGTCACGACATGCGGCGCCGCTCCCCAAAAGACCGTAAGATGTCCGGGTGCGAGCGTTGTCTGCGTGCCGGAAAAAGAATAGTCCATTTCGCAGATTTCGAGGAAATTGATCTCGACCGATGTGTGGTGGTGGTAGGGCGCAAGAAACAGTTCCGGTACATGTCTCTCTATCAGATAGTCATTGGCGGCCGGAACTCGCGTTTGGTCAACCTGTTCCGAATAGGGAATCACATCAGCAATATCGCGGTATTTCTTTGTCATCACGACCCCGCTCGTTTGAAATCATACCGTGAAACCGTCCAGTATTGGATATGATATGTGTGATTTTCGGAAATCAACAAAGAAAAACCGGAAGTCTAGCTCGCGGCGAAGGCGCTTAATCACCTCCGTCAGTAGGGAGGAAACACCATGACATTTTCGAAACAACTTCTCGGGTCACTGCTGGCCGGAGTATGCGTGACGGCGCTTTCGGCGTCCGCTGCGCTGGCGGACTCCATGCCGCCAGAAACCAGCCTGTCGGGCGTCGAATACGACCTGATCGGCCGTGATGACATTTACACCTATCAGGCGCTGCCGGAATACCATCAGGCTCCGTTCCTTGACGCGCTGGTCGCCGCTGGCAAACTGCCGCCGGTCGCTGATCGTCTGCCGATCGAGCCGCTGGTCTTCAAAGCCGACGCAATGGTTGACGGCATCGGTGTTTACGGCGGCGTCTTCCGTCACGTAATCGGCGGTCGTCCGGAAGGCTGGCACATCCTCGCCGGACAGCACCAGGGCTGGGGCGGCATCAATCTCGCCACGCAGGAATGCCTTGTCCGCCAGGGACCGCGCTGGCAAGTGAAAGCCGAAGACCAGACTGGCCCGCTTCCGAACCTCGCGAAGAGCTGGCAATGGAACGCCGACATGACCGAATTGACCATGCACCTTGTTGAAGGCGCAAAATGGTCCGACGGCGATCCTTTCGATACCGCCGATATCGATTTCTGGTTTAACGACAACGTCGAGGACGAAAACGTCAACTCGCGTATGGCGGCCGGTTCGTTCGGTGGCGGCGCCAAGCTCGAAATCATCGACGACTATAGCTTCAAGTTCGTCTTCCCGTCGGCACAGTCCAACACTGTTCTTGAGGGTCTAGCCTACATCCAGGGCTGCCCCGGCCCGAGCCACGTCCTGAAAGACAAGCATCCGAAATACAACTCGGAAGCAACCTACGAGTCCTACCTGAACGCCATGCCGTCGGACGTACTTCCGGTTCCGGTCATGGGCGCATGGGTTCCGGTCGAACACCGTCCGGACGAACTCGTCATCCTTCGCCGCAACCCTTACTACTTCAAGGTTGACGAAGCCGGTAACCAGCTGCCCTACATCGACGAGATGTTGTTCAAGCTGACCACATGGGACGACCGCACCACGCAGGCTGTAGCCGGCACCGGTGACTGGTCCAACATGGAAAACCCGGGCAACTTCGTCGAAGCTCTGAAACAGGCACAGGACCCGAACGCTCCGGTTGACGCGAAATTTGGTCCGCGCACCCTCGCATGGCGTATCGAGCTGAACTTTGCCGCCAATATGGCCGAGTCCGCATACGACGAAGAGCTGCGCAACCTGTTCCGCGACCTCGACTTCCGCAAAGCCCTGAGCTACGCGATTGACCGTGATGCGGTTGGTCAGGCTCTGGCCCGCGGGCCGTTCGCTTATCCGTATATGGGCGGTTACGCCTCAGGTTCGCCGTACTACCACGCCGACGCGACCTTCTACACACCGTTCGACCAGTCGATGGCGGCAGAATTGCTTGCAGGGCTGGGTCTACAAGATACGGACGGTAACGGCGTACTTAACATGCCGGGCACCGGTGAAGACCTCGTTATCGACATGACCTATAAGGCACAGCGTAACGACGACCGCAAACAGATCGACGCCGTAACGTCGCTGTTGGCCGAAGTCGGTATCCGTGTCCTGCCGAAGTCGATCGACGAGACCAGCTTCGACCCGATGCGCAACTCAGGTGACTTCACCGCGATCCTGCAGCGTACCAACTTCATACTGCCGACACGCGAAGCTTGCGGTAACCTGCCGGTCTCCGATATCTGCCCGGCATGGCACCTGACTGGCGAAGAAGGCCGTGATCTGCTGCCATTCGAGCAGGAGTTGATGGATCTAGTTGCTGCGTTCAACTCGTCAAACGATGCCGCCGCACAGGCCGACATCGCTGACCGCATGCAGACCATCCTGACCGAGAACGTCTACAACGTTGGTCTGGTTCAGGTTCCGGCAGCTCTGCTTGTGAACAAGCGAATCCGCAACGCACACCCCGGTACCCCCGTATTCATGTACGAATGGGCCGAGGACGGTGTGATCCGCGAACGCCTGTGGGTTCCGGCTGACCAGCAGATGGGCGAATTGTTGCCCGGTACCTTGGCAGAATATTAAGGTCACCTCCCAAGACCTGATCCGGCCCTTTGCGGGGCCGGATCGAAACACCCGAGCCACCGCCGCCGCGCAGACCGTTGCCACACTTTCTGACCTAGGGAGCTTCTCGTGGATTTCGTGATCTTTTTCATTAAACGGCTTGCGGTTTCGATCCCGCTGCTGATCGGCATCTCGATGGTGTCGTTCGCCATCATCCAGGCCGTACCTGGGGATTTCGTGGATACCTGGATATCCAACACCTCTGCCCAAACCGGCAAATCCTATGACGAGTTGCTACCCCTTGCGCAGGCTATGCGCGAACGCCTGGGTCTGGACCAGCCGATTGCCATCCAATATTTGAACTGGTTGAAAAATATTGTGTTCGCCGGCGACTTCGGCATGTCCTTCGAGCAGAACCGTCCCGTGACCGAGGTTATCGGCACCCGCCTGCCGCGCACGCTGATCCTTGCGGTCATGACGCTAGTCGTCGGTCAGGTTATCGGGGTGATGCTGGGCATCTATGCCGCTACCAACCAATACAAACTGGGTGATACCTTCGCCACACTGATCGCCTTCATGGGCATCGTGATCCCGAAATTCGTGATCTCGCTCGTGATCCTGTATTTCCTCGCGATCGTCTGGCACTCGCCCTATATCGGCGCGATCAACTCGCCGAAATACATCCTGCAGGATCACTGGACGCTGGCGAAATTCTGGGACTTCCTAAAACACGTCTGGCCGGTGCTACTGGTTTCGATCTGGGCCGGTCAGGCCTATACCACCCGCATGATGCGCGGCAACCTGCTGGACGTCATGAACATGCAGTACATCGAGACCGCCCGCGCCAAGGGCTTGTCGCGTGGCAAGGTTCTGTTCAAACACGCGGTCCCAAATGCGCTGCACCCCGTCATTATGAACCTCGGCACGCGTTTCGATTACATGATCAAGGGTGAGCTTGAGATTGCGATCGTCCTCGGTATCCCGACCGTCGGTCCGCTAATCCTGAGCTCGGTCGGTAACCGCGACATGTATGTCGTCGCCGCCATCTTCATGATCGTCGCCGTGCTGCTGGTTCTGGGCAACCTATTTGCCGACCTGATGCTGGCCCTGCTCGACCCGCGCGTCCGCCGCGCCACAGTGACCCGTTCCTGAGGGGCCGCACCATGACCGATCTCACTTTAAACGCTGAAGCCGTCAATCAAGGACTGCGACTGTCCTACTGGCAGCTCGTCCGCCGCCGCTTCCGGCACAACCGCTATGGCATGGTCGGACTGATCGGCTGCCTGCTGATCGTGATCACCGCGGTGCTCCACGGGTTCCTGTCGCCCTATGCGGCCGAGACCAAGGACCGCACGGCGATCTACTCGCCGCCGATGGCGATCCGCATTTTTGCTTCCGAAGGTGGGCTGACCCGTCCCTATGTGATGGGGTTCCGCGAAGAGATGGATCCGAATACCTTTGCCATCACCTTTGTCCCCGACGAGACCCAGCGCCACGACCTGTCCCTGTTTGTCAAGGGCGATCCTTGGACTTTCCTGGGGATGGAGTTCGAAACCCGTCTGTTCGGCACTACCGACGGCGCCTTCTTCCACCTGCTGGGGACCGACTCGCTGGGTCGCGACGTGTTCTCGCGCATGTTGCAGGGCACGAAAATCACGCTGCTTATGGGCGTGCTGGTCATGGCGGCATCCTGCGTGATCGGGATAATCGTCGGCGTGTCTTCGGGCTATTTCGGCGGACGTTTCGACATGGTCGTCCAACGTATCGTCGAATTCGTGAAATCGTTCCCGGACCTGCCGCTTTATCTGGCTTTGGTTGCGATCCTGCCGCGCCGTGCCGACCCGATCTCGATCTTCATAATGTTCGCACTGATACTCGTGTTGTTGCGCTGGGCCGACCTGTCGCGCGAGTTGCGGGGAAAGGTGATCTCGATCCGGTCGATGGACTACGTGCGCTCGGCCGTGGCCGTAGGTGCGTCGGACGGGCGGATCATCGGGCGGCATATCGTTCCCAACGCCTCGTCGCATATCATCGTCTGGGCAACCTACCAGCTTCCTGAGGTCATCCTGCTGGAGAGCTTCTTGTCCTTCCTAGGCGTTGGCGTTCAGGCTCCGATGGTCAGCTGGGGTACCATGCTGAATCAGGTCCGCGACTTTCAGTCCTTCGCTGCCGCGCCATGGCTCATGGCCCCGGTCGGTATGATCGTAATCTCCGTACTTGCCTTCAACGCCTTCGGCGACGGCCTGCGCGACGCAATGGACCCGTATTCCAATGACTGAGCCTTTGCTGAAAATCGAAAACGTAGTGGTGGACTTCAAGACCGTCACCGGAACCGTCAACGCCGTGCGCGGCCTTTCCTACGAGGTCAATCGTGGCGAGACTCTGGCTGTGGTCGGCGAGTCCGGCTCGGGCAAATCTGTCACCGCGCGCGCCATAATGTCGATGCTGGCTGAAAACGCCCGCGTCGGAGCCGACAGCAAAATCTGGTTCGACGGCGAGGAGATATCCAGTTTCTCCGAACCGCAGATGCAGAAAATCCGCGGCAACAGGATCTCGATGATTTTCCAAGAACCGCTGACCTCGCTGAACCCGATTTACAAGGTCGGCGATCAGGTCGCCGAGATTATCCAGGTTCATCGCCCGATGTCGAAGAAAAAGGCGCTGGAGGAAGCACTGCGCCTGTTCAAGGAAGTGCAGCTTCCAGAACCCGATGCACGTCTAAACCAGTATCCCCACGAGATGTCCGGCGGTCAGCGCCAACGCGTGATGATCGCGATGGCCTTAGCAAACAAGCCCGACCTGCTGATCGCGGACGAGCCGACAACCGCGCTGGACGTGACCGTTCAGGCCGAGATTCTGTCGCTCTTGAAGGACCTGCAGCGGTCAAAGAACATGGCCGTAATCCTGATCACGCACGACCTGACGGTGGTTGAAAAGACCTCGGACAAAGTCGTGGTCATGCGCTACGGCGAAGTTGTCGAGCGCGGCAATACGGCGGAAGTCTTCGCCAACCCGCAGCATGAGTACACAAAACACCTACTGGCCAGCGAACCCAAGGGCCGCCCCGAGCCGCAAGATCCCGATGCCGAACCACTGATGGTGGCCGAAGATATACATGTCGCTTTCCGGATTTCCCATGGCGGGTTCTTCAGCCGCAAACATAC
Organism: Burkholderiales bacterium; assembly: GCA_038106575.1. Classification (GTDB taxonomy): domain Bacteria; phylum Pseudomonadota; class Gammaproteobacteria; order Burkholderiales; family SG8-41. Next base: position 5,204 of record JAYOED010000069.1, on the reverse strand, counting down.
AGACTTGATTGCAGTGAACAATTTCTCAGCCACGATCCGTCGTGGCGAAACCCTGGGAGTCGTTGGGGAGTCGGGTTCGGGCAAGACGACGCTCGGCATGGCGATGATCCGGTTGCTTGAGGCAAATGGCGGCTCGATCAGCTTCGATGGAAAACGGATCGACGGGCTTTCCCGGAAGGAAATGCGTCCCTTGCGGACGAAGATTCAGGTCGTCTTCCAAGATCCTTTCTCGTCGCTGAACCCGCGCATGATCGTGCAGCAAATCCTAGAGGAGGGCCTGATCGTCAACGGCATCGGTAAGAACGCCGCCGAGCGCGAGGAACTTGTCGGGCGGGCGCTCGAAGACGTGAAGATGCCCCGCGATTCGATGCAGCGTTTCCCACACGAATTCTCCGGCGGACAGCGGCAGCGCTTAGCGATCGCCCGCGCGTTGGTGCTGAATCCCGATTTCATATTGCTGGACGAGCCGACCTCGGCGCTCGACCTATCAATTCAAGCTCAGATCATCGACTTGTTGCGCGACCTGCGTGCCAAGCACGACCTCAGCTACATGTTCATCAGCCATGACCTGAAGGTGGTCAAAGCCCTCTGCCACAACGTCATCGTCATGCAAAATGGCAATGTCGCCGAGATGGGGCCGACCAGTCAGGTTCTGGAGACTCCGCAATCCGATTATACCCGCCGTCTTGTCGACGCGGCCTTTAAAGTAGTTGCCTGAAAATGCATTACCGCCTTGATGATAAGACACAAACGCTGGTGTTGAACGCAACTGCGGGATTGCCCTCTATCGCCTATTTCGGCCCGAGCCTGCCGGATGGCGAAGACCTCGGCCAGTTTGCGCTCGCGCACGAGATGGACCTGACAGGCGGGATGCTCGACCGGTTGGCGCCGCTGACAATTTGTCCCGTCGGTGACGGCGTTTATGAGGGTCAGCCGGCCTTGCGCATCACGAATGCGATCGGCGAAGAGCTCGTGCCGCGATTTGGTGCCGGGTCAGTCACGATAGTGGGCAGCGTCGCCACAGTGACGGCCAGGGATGAGCGCCTCGACTTGACCTACTCCGCGCGAATTGCATTGAACGGGTTGCTGGAACTGTCAGCCACCCTCACCTCCGAACAGCCCGTGCGCCTGAGCTGGTTGGCGGCGCCCGTGCTTCCAATTCCGGGAAACCATGCCGAGGTGATTGAGTTCTCTGGCAAATGGCTGAACGAATTTCATCTGCACAGGCAACCATTCTCGCCGGGCGCCCGTTTGCGCGAAGGTCGCTCCGGACGATCCGGACAGGAAGTCCCCCCTTTCGCATACACCTGTTCGCGCGGGACGAGCTTCACGAAAGGTGAGGCATTGGCATTTGCCTATGGCTGGCCCGGCGGTCACCGAATGCTGACCGAAGAGCTGCCTTGCGGTCGACGCCAGATCCAGTTCGGGAATGTCACAGGGGCTGAGCGCTCGCCCGCCACTAATTTCCAAACTGCCATCTTGACAGTTGCAAGGTCTGACACCGGGCTAAACGGGTGCGCCATACAGCTCCAGGCATATGTGCGCGACACGCTGGTGCCTTGGCCCGACACCAACCGCCCTCGCCCGGTGCATTATAACTGCTGGGAAGCTGTCTATATGGACCACGACCTCGACGTTCTGTCCGACATGGCCGAACGTGCCGCAAGCATCGGTGCCGAGCGGTTTGTGCTGGATGACGGCTGGTTCGGCAGGCGAGACGACGATACCTCTTCGCTGGGTGACTGGGTGATTGACCGCCGAAAGTGGCCGGATGGCCTGACGCCGCTGATCGACAAGGTGCATGCTGAAGGAATGACGTTCGGTCTGTGGGTAGAACCCGAAATGGTAAACCCCGACTCTGAACTTTATCGAGCGCATCCTGACTGGATACTCGGAGCGCCGGACCAGGTAACCGGCCGCCACCAGCTGGTGCTCGATCTTGGACGGCAAGCCGTGCAGGACTATCTGTTCGAACAGCTCGACGCGATCTTGTCCGAGAACAATATCGACTACCTGAAATGGGATCATAACCGCCTGCTGCCGGTGCTTGACGCTGCACAGGGGCGCGGGATCATTGCGTTGCTGTCACGCCTTCGTACAGCCCATCCGTCGATCGAAATCGAAAGCTGTGCCTCGGGCGGCGGACGCATTGACTATGGAATTCTGAAACAGACAACTCGTGTTTGGTTGTCGGACTGTATCGACGCCCTCGAGCGTCTGCGTATGCAGCAGATTGCCTCACTGGTTATCCCGTCTTCGATTACCGGCAGCCATGTCGGCGCACACCATTCTCATACCACAGGACGCGAATTGCCAATGGCTTTCCGCGCCTGGATTGCCGCGATGCGCCACATGGGGTTTGAGAGTAATCTACGGGAGTTTTCCGAGGAAGATATCGCGACACTTTCGAAAATCGCCACGTGGTACAAGGCTAACCGAGAATGGATGATGGCGGGCGCTATCCACCAGATCGATACCGATGACCCTTGCGTTACTGCGGAAATCCAGATCGCTGCCGACGGCCACCGTTTCGTTGCTTTCGCAGGACAGAATGCATTCACTCAACCAATCCTGCCGCGCACGCTGCGTTTGACCGGGCTGGAGCCAGAAACGCTATATGAGGTGAAACTTCTGAACACCGAGGATCGCGCCCCGCACTCGCGTGGGCCAGCAGCCCTGAAAACCTCCGATCTGATCTTGTCGGGACGGATGTTGACGAACAAGGGCTTGAACCTGCCAATCGCCTGGCCCGCTACGATGTGGGTTATTGAAGGTAAGAAGATAAGTTAGGGAGAAAAAATGGCCAGCCCAAAAATTGCATTCATCGGTGCCGGATCGACGGTGTTCATGAAGAACATTATCGGTGACGTATTGCAGCGGCCCGCGTTGGCCAATGCGCATGTTGCTTTGATGGACATCAACGTTCAGCGATTGTCTGAAAGCGAGATTGTTTTCGATAAACTGGTGTCATCGCTGGGTGTTGCCGCGACCCATTCACTGCATACCAACCAGCGCGAAGCGCTTGAGTATGCGGATTTCGTGGTCGTAGCCTTTCAGATTGGCGGCTTTGAACCCTGTACCGTGACCGATTTTGAGGTGCCCAAAAAATTCGGCCTGCGACAAACGATTGCCGACACGTTGGGGATCGGCGGTATCATGCGCGGCCTGCGCACCGTCCCGCATCTGTGGTCGATCTGCGAGGACATGACCGCCGTCTGCCCCGATGCCGTGTTGCTGCAGTACGTCAACCCGATGGCGATCAATACCTGGGCGATTGCCGAGAAGTACCCGCACATCAAACAGGTGGGCCTGTGCCACTCGGTCCAGCACACAGCGCATGAACTGGCGTCGGACCTACGCATACCCGACAGCAAGATCCGCTACCTCTCGGCAGGCATCAACCACGTCGCCTATTTCCTGAAGTTCGAGGAGATCATGGAGGACGGCTCATACCGCGACCTCTATCCCGACCTGCAGAAAGGCTATGCCGAGGGCACCTTTCCGCGCCCCGAGAGCAGCTGGAACCCACGCTGCCCGAACAAGGTGCGCTACGAGATGATGAAACGTCTCGGCTATTTCGCGACCGAAAGTTCTGAGCATTTCGCCGAATACGTGCCGTGGTTCATCAAACGCGGCCGCGACGACATTATCGAACGTTTCGGCATCCCGCTGGACGAATACCCCAAGCGGTGCGTCGAGCAGATTGCGCGATGGAAAGAACAGTTGGAAACCTACAAGAGCTCGGACACGATCGACGTACCGAACTCAGTCGAATATGCCTCCGAAATCATCAACTCGGTCTGGACCGGTACACCCAGCGTGATCTACGGCAACGTGGCGAACAAGGGCTATATTCCGGCCCTACCCGAAGGCTGTGCCGTCGAGGTGCCTTGCCTTGTGGACCGCAACGGCATCCAGCCGACACGCATTCCCGACTTGCCGCCGCAGTTGGCCGCTATCATGCGCTCGAACATCAACGTGCAGGAACTGACCGTCAAGGCGCTGCTGACTGAGAACCGAGAGCATATCTACCACGCCGCGATGATGGACCCGCACACCGGGGCCGAACTGGACCTTGACCAGATCTGGGAGATGGTCGACGAGCTGATCGAGAAACATGGCGACTGGCTTCCGGAATGGCTGTCGGGCGCGCGTAAAATGCGGGTGGCCTAATTGCACGCAGAGGGTCAAAGACCGGTGCATCTTGTCGTCGTCGGCGGCGGCACGGCGGGCTGGCTCTCGGCTCATCTGTTGCAGGCCGAGGCCAAGAGGTTTGGCAAACCGTTGAAGATCACGCTGATCGAGAGCTCCAAAGTACCGACAATTGGTGTCGGCGAAGGAACGACCTCGGTTTTCGGCGGGGTCCTTCAGGCGTTGGGATTCGACGAAGCCGATTTTCTCGCCCACACCGACGCGACGATCAAATTCGGAATTCGACACCGCGACTGGCGGCGGCTAGGGCACTACTATGACGGGCCGATAGATGACTGTTATGCGCTGGCGGGCCGGGTGCCAAACGCTGGTTCGTGGATTGACACGTTTTGCGTTGCCGCTGGCCGGTCGGTAGCCGAGCCGCATGTGTTCGCAACGCTGATGGCGGGCGGCAAGGCGCCGGTGGCGGTAGTGAATGGTCGGCACATTCCAGTCAGCCGGTTCCATCATGCCTATCACTTCGATCAGGCAAAGGTGGGCGCGTATCTACGAACCAAGGCGCAGGGGATCGAGATGATCGACGCGCTGGTCTCGGGGGCGACTCGTGACGAAGCCGGCAATATCGTCGCGCTGATTCTGGATAACGGCGAAACTCTGGCAGGCGATTTTTTCATCGACTGCACCGGTTTCCGTCGCGCGGTTGTCAGCGGGGTCATGGGGGTCAAATGGGTCGACTATGGCGACGTGCTTCCGGTCAACCGTGCGATGCCGTTCTGGCTGGATCTTACCGAGGGACAGGAACTGCCTACCTTTACCCATGCATGGGCGCAGAAATCTGGTTGGATGTGGCAGATCCCGACGCAAGGGCGGATTGGTTGCGGCTATGTATACTCCGACCGTCATATCACGCCCGATCAGGCCAAGGCCGAGATCGAAGGTGTATTGGGTCATGAAATTCACCCTCGCAACGATATACCGATCAATGCGGGCCGTCTGGCCGAGGTCTGGCGTGGCAACGTGCTGGCACTGGGTTTGTCGAGCAGTTTCCTCGA
>JAYOED010000008.1:0-58491 GCA_038106575.1 Burkholderiales bacterium | reverse complement strand
CAGCCGGACATAGGAGGCAATGGCAGAAGCAATCAGAGCAACAGTCTAAACCGTCCCGATCACTGCGGGGTTGCGGCCAGCCGCAGCCATCTCGTATACCGAGCCGTCAGTCGTCATCATTTCGGCAGCTTTCGCTCACGCAGCACGCGTAATTCTTCTGCGTATTCAGAATGGAAATCCGATCCTGATCCCGTCAGGTAATTACGGAAATCCGCACAACCCTGTTCCATACCATCACGCGGTTGTTCCAGAATCAGCTTGCGCTGCTCGGCTCGGTACTCGAGGATGGCACCCTCGTACTTGCCGACATTACGGACGAATTCCCGCTCGTCTTTCGATGCGCCGCGCATCATCAACGTCAGCCTGGCATCCAGTTCTTCCAACAGCGCCTTGTGCCGCGCATGCCATGTCGCATATGCCAGCTCAGCGGCCATTGCCTGCGCGGGGAACGCCTGGTCGCAGGCTTCGCGTACCGCTAGCAGTCGCTGATGGGAGAAATAAACCCGGCTGAGATTTGAACCGTAATCATTGTCCTGCGCAACGGCCGCGAAAGGAGTGCAAACAAGTAGAATGCATAACCGTCGCATCCTGTTGAAAATCAAACGCACCGGCTTCTCTCGATGGATTTATAATGGCGCGCATTATCCCATTATTCAAAGCATGCGGTACCTTGCTCCAGCTGCCGCGTCATACCCGGTGTATAGGATCTCCGTAAATCCCGCTCCGATCACGACCAAGCCCCCCCTTATCCGCCGACTCGGCCTGGTGCCCTACGGCGCGACGCTGGAGCGGATGCAAGAGTTCACGTTGAAGCGCGACGCCTCGACTTTGGATGAATTGTGGCTGCTCGAACACCCGCCGGTATACACCGTCGGCATCGCCGGCAAATCTGAGCATTTGCCGCGCGTTGACAACGGCATCCCCTTGGTGCGCGTCGATCGCGGCGGACTGATCACTTACCACGGGCCAGGCCAGCTCGTCGCCTATCTGCTGCTCGACTTGCGCCGCCACGGCCTCACCATAAGACTGCTGGTCCGCCGAATGGAACAGGCTGTGATCACCCTGCTCGCCAGCTACGGCATCGAAGCTAACGGCGATCCCAAAGCGCCGGGTGTATACGTCGACGGTGCAAAAGTCGCCGCGCTGGGACTACGAGTGAAAAACGGCTGTTGCTACCACGGCCTGGCGCTGAACGTGAACGTCGACCTGAAGCCGTTTCTGGCGATCAATCCCTGCGGCTACAAGGGACTTAAAGTCACCCGCACCCGTGATCTCGGCATTACTGACAGCAAGTCGCTGATCGGCATCCGTCTGATCCAGTGCATCAAGAAAGCGCTGCAATGACCACCACGGGCGAAAAGCAGAAGGGCCACGCAAAGACCGCACGCATCCCGATCAAAGTGGTGCCGGCAGCTCCGCTGAAAAAACCGGACTGGATACGTGTGCGCCTGGGCAACTCGGCACGCTTCCAGGAAATCAAGAAAATCCTACGTGAGCAGAAGCTACATACCGTGTGCGAGGAAGCCACCTGCCCCAACATCGGCGAGTGCTTTGGCAAAGGCACTGCGACGTTCATGATCCTCGGCGATCTGTGTACCCGCCGCTGCCCCTTCTGCGACGTCGCCCACGGCCGCCCCAAGCCGCCGGACACCCATGAGCCGCGACACCTGGCAGAAACTATTGCCGCACTTAAACTGAAATACGTGGTGATCACCAGTGTGGATCGCGACGACCTGCGTGACGGCGGCGCTCAGCACTTCAAGAATTGCATCCGCGCGGTGCGTGAACACGCGCCGCAGACCCGCATCGAGATTCTGGTGCCGGACTTTCGCGGTCGACTGGATATCGCGCTCGACATCCTCTCAGAGTGCCCTCCTGACGTAATGAATCACAACCTGGAAACCGTACCACGACTTTACAAGCAGGCCCGCCCCGGGTCCGACTACCTGCATTCGCTGAAACTGCTCTTGGACTTCAAGGCACGCTTCCCCGACATCCCGGCAAAATCTGGACTGATGGTGGGGCTCGGCGAAACGGACGAGGAAATTCTTCAGGTCATGCGCGACCTCCGAGCCCATGACGTTGACATGCTGACCATTGGCCAGTACCTGCAGCCTTCCGCCCACCATCTGCCCGTATTACGCTATGTCGAACCGGCGACATTCGAGATGTATTCCACTGAAGCCGAGCGCATGGGTTTCCAGAATGCGGCGAGTGGACCGCTGGTGCGTTCGTCGTATCACGCCGACCAACAGGCTCACGACGCCGGCGTGGCCTGAGCTTTCAGGTTTCGTCCAGCTTCTCTTCAAGCAATACATGCAGTCCGGAAAAATCGGGCCGGCCTTGTACGCGCAATATGAGACGACCTTGCCGGTCGATGACAAATGCCGTCGGCGTCAGTCTTACGTCACCATATGCCCTTGCCAGTTTTCCCATAGGGTCCAGCGCGACCTTGAAAGGCAGCCGGGATTTCTCGACATAATCCAATACGTGATTCGGTGGATCATAGGGCATCGCCACCGCAATAATTTCGAATCCGCGGGACCGGTATTTGTTGTAGGTCGCGGTGATCTCCGGCATCTCCTTCAGGCAGATCACGCAGTCGGTTGCCCAGAAATTCACCAGAACCACCTTACCGCGGAGCGATTCCGGAGTGACCTTCTCCCCTTTCAGCGACACGAACGTTACCGGCGGCGCTTCCGGCCGGATATTCAGTGCTGCCAGCGCGCCCAGCGATACCGCACAAACCGCCACCGCGGCTAAAATCAGGTTACGTAATCTAAGCATTTGCACCAATCGGGAAGTTCGGCCATGAACCGTAATATTTTCGGGGTTCTGCTGACGCTTGTCATCATGCCGCATGCCAGTCTGGCGATAGCTGGTATTACCGAACTGTCCGACGCCGATACGATCAGCGGCCTGCGACTGGCACTGACTAACGGATTAGCTGCCGCAGTCAAGCTGCTGTGGCGTGAAAACGGCTATTTCTGCAATGTCAAGGTCAAGATTCCGCTGCCGCCTGCACTAAAGAAAGTCGAAAGCTGCCTGCGCATCCCCGCGACCTCCACTGTCACCCCGCACAACAGCGCCTGCAGCTCGGCAACTTTGGAATGCGACTGCCAGCTTTCCAGTCTGGATTCAAGAAACCGGATGTCTTCCGGTGCTGGATGTAGCGGAGTTCCGATCGTACCCCACTGACGCGCGTGCTCGTTCCAGTGATCGGGCTGCGTGACCATGCACTCAATGCGCTTGATCCCAATTACTGCCTGCTCCGACCTCCACCAGCAGCGGCACCGCCAGTTCGGCGACGCCGGTCATCAGCCGGTGCAGGCCCAATTTGACGGTATCCAGTTCACGATCAGGAACCTCAAGAACCAGTTCATCGTGCACTTGCATGATCATTATTGATTGCAGCTTTTCTTCAACCAGCCATTTCTGCACTGCAATCATCGCCAGCTTGATCAGGTCGGCAGCGGTGCCCTGCATCGGCGCGTTGATCGCCGCGCGTTCCGCACCCTGCCGGCGGCTACCGTTGCTGCTGCGGATTTCAGGCAGCCACAACCGGCGCCCGAACACGGTTTCAACGTATCCCCGCTCGCTCGCCTGCTCGCGGGTCACACGCATGTATTCGGCAACGCCGGGATAACGCTGGAAATAACGGTCCATGTACTGCTGCGCCGCCGCGCGCTCGAGGTTCAGCTGCCGCGCCAGCCCGAATGCCGACATGCCGTAGATCAATCCGAAATTGATGACCTTGGCGTAGCGCCGCTGTTCGCTGTCCACGGTCCCGGGATCGACGCCGAAGATTTCGGCGGCGGTCGCGCGATGCACGTCTTCCCCTCCGGCAAACGCCTTCAAAAGATTTTCGTCGCGCGAAATATGCGCCATGATGCGAAGTTCGATCTGGGAATAGTCCGCCGAGACGATCTGCGATCCCGGTGGCGCCACGAAAGCCTCGCGGATGCGCCGTCCTTCAGCGGTCCGGATCGGAATATTCTGCAGATTGGGATCGGTGCTGGCGAGCCGGCCAGTCACCGCCGTCGCCTGCCCGTAGCTGGTGTGGACGCGGGCCGTGCAGCGGTTAATCATGTCCGGTAGCTTGTCGGTATAGGTCGATTTCAGTTTCGACAGGCTACGGTGCTCAAGTATTAGCTTTGGCAAGGGATGGTCCTGCGCCAGTGCTTCCAGCGATTCCTCGTCGGTGGAAGGCGCGCCCTTGGGTGTCTTCTTGAACGGTTTGAGTCCCTGCTTTTCGAAAAGGATTTCCTGGATCTGCTTTGGCGAACTGAGGTTGAACGGCTGGCCTGCCTGCTTGTGCGCGCGTTTTTCGATCTCTATCATCTTTGCGCCGAACTCGCCAGACAGTTCGGCCAGTAGTTTTTCATCGAGCAGCACGCCGTTGCGCTCCATTGCGTATAGCACCGGCATCACCGGCATTTCGATGTCGGCGTACACATGGTTCAGCTTTTCATCGGCGGCGATGCGCGGATGCTGCGCCTGGTGAAGTTGCAGCGTGACGTCAGCGTCTTCCGCGGCGTATTCGGCGGCGTGTTCGACGGTCACCTGCTCGAAACCGATGCGCTTCGCTCCGGTCCCGGTGATGTTATCATAACTTATTGTTTTAATTGATAGAATTCTATTGGCTTGGCTGTCCATGTCGTGCCGCTGATGGCTTTCGAGGACATAGGACTCCAGCAGCGTGTCGTGCACCACCCCGGACAGTTGTACACCGTGGTTGGCGAACACATGCATGTCGTACTTGATGTGCTGGCCCAGTTTGGGCCGCCGCGGATTCTCCAGCCAGGGTTTGAGTTTCGCCAGTACACTGTCGCGTGACAATTGCGCCGGGGCTCCGGCATAAGCATGCGCCAGCGGGATGTAAGCGGCCCGCCCCGTTTCTGCTGACAGAGAAATGCCGACCAGTTCCGCCGTCATCGGATCGAGGCTGGTAGTTTCTGTATCTACAGCGGTCAGTGGCGCAGCCTCGATGCAATTCAACCAGGCGTCAAGAGCAGCCTCTGTCAGTACGGTTTCATAGTTGCGGGCCACCGGCGGCGGTAAAGAAAGCGCGACCGGGTCCGCCACTTCTGACGAGGCCGATGCCGCAACTTTATTCCCGTCGAGTTCGCGCCGCCATGTCCTGAATTCGAAACGATCAAACAACTGCGCAAGCTTAGTACCGTCCTGCGGTTTCGGCCCCAGATCCTCGACATGAACCGGAAGGTCAACGTCACATCTGATGGTCAACAGGGTTTTGGCCTGCGGCAGCCAGTCCAGCGTATTGCGCAGATTCTCTCCGACTACTCCACCGATTTGATCCGCGTGTTTGACGATAGCGTCCAGGGTGCCGTACTGAGCCAGCCATTTCACCGCAGTCTTCGGCCCCACCTTGGGCACACCCGGAACATTGTCTACGCTGTCGCCAATCAGCGTAAGGTAATCGATCATACGTTCCGGAGCGACGCCGAATTTCTGTTCAACACCGGCCACGTCCAGCTTCTCATTCGACATGGTGTTGACCAGCATGATGTTCGGCGTGACCAGTTGCGTGATGTCCTTGTCGCCGGTGGAAATTACCACCCGCATGCCCGCCTTCTCAGCGCTGTGCGCTAGCGTACCGATCACGTCGTCGGCCTCGACTCCTTCGATTTCAAGCAGTGGCCAGCCCATCGCGACGATGGCTTCCTTCAGCGGCTCGATCTGCACGGAAAGATCGTCAGGCATTGACGGCCGGTTGGCCTTGTAATCGGAATACAGGTCGTCGCGGAAAGTCCTGCCTTTGGCGTCGAATACGCAGGCGCTGTAGTCGGCGGGATAATCCTTGTGCAACCGGCGCAGCATGTTGAGCACACCGTAAATGGCATTGGTCGGCTCACCCTTGCTGCTAACCAGATCGCGGATCGCATGAAAAGCGCGGTAAAGATAGGAAGAACCATCGACGAGCAGCAGGGTTTTCATCGGAATCCAGTTTGCTTGCGCCGCAAATCGCCAGTTGACAGGGTCACCCGGAGAATTATCGCAGAGTTCTCGCCAGCGTCACTGCACACAGGCCCGCACCTCCTTTCAAAAGCCCGGCGAAAGACCGATAATGCCAGCCACTGGAGCCGCACATGAAAAAGATCCTGACGCTGGTTGCACTCGCCGTAATAGTAGCCATGGCGCCCCCCGCGGCCGCGCAGAACAAGCCGGGTGCCAACGCGCAGCCGATACCTGAACCGCCGCCGCCACCGCCTGGCTATGAACTGGATCCCGCCATGGAGCCCCAGGTGACTATCCGCAAACGCGGCGAAGATACCGTCGAGGAATACCGCATCGGCGGAAAGCTCTACATGATCAAGGTCACACCGCCGGGTGGCACCCCGTATTACATGATCGACGAGCGCGGAGACGGCAGGTTTTCCCGTTACGACGGCCCCGGCCAGGGCATACGACCGCCGATGTGGGTGATCCACTCATTTTGATCCCGTCGTTGATGCCCTAATGCTCAGCGCGCTGTTGTTCGCGTGATTCCTCCGCCATGTCTGTATTCACGACTGTAACCGATGACGAAATGCGCCAGTGGCTGAAGGAATATTCAGTCGGCGAGCTGATCAAACTGAGCGGCATTGCCTCCGGCATCGAAAATACCAACTACTGTGTCACCACCAGCGGCGGCCGTTACGTCCTCACGCTGTTCGAGAAACTGACAGCGCAGCAATTGCCATTCTACCTGAACCTTATGGCCTATCTTGCCGAGCACGAAGTACCCAGCGCACATCCGGTCGCCAATCGTGCCGGAAACTATCTGGGCACGCTCAACGGCAAACCCGCGGCACTGGTGGCCTTTCTCGAAGGCCGCGACCTGGAGTCTCCAACGCCGCTGCAGTGCGCATCATTAGGAGCCGTCCTCGCGCGGCTGCATATTGCAGGGCAATCCTATCCGGCAAAAATGGACAATCCCCGCGGTCCGAAATGGTGGAAGTCAGTGATGCCCGAAATCCTGCCGTTCCTGTCTGCGGAAGAATCAGCCCTGCTGAAAGAAGAGGTGCGTTTTCAGTCGCTATACCGTTTTTCCGATCTGCCGCGCGGCGCGATCCATGCCGACCTGTTTCGCGACAATGTCCTGTTTGACGGCGACCGCATTGCCGGTGTCATTGATTTTTATTTCGCTTGCACCGACGCCATGCTCTATGACATGGCCATCGCTGTCAACGACTGGTGTCTCGCCGCGGATGGCACGCTGGACTTAGCGCGCGCACGCGCCTTTCTCGATGCCTATGCAGCAATACGCCCCTACACCTCCATTGAGCGCGGCGCCTGGCCGGTCATGCTGCGCGCAGGCGCCCTGCGTTTCTGGGTCTCACGCCTCTACGATTTTCATCTGCCACGCCCCGGTGAACTGACCCATGCCAAGGATCCCGGTCATTTTCGCCGCATACTCGAGCTGCGCATCCGCGATGAACACCAGCTACCTGGTCTGGCGGGCTGATAGTGCCTGAACCGTAACTCACGATCTATAATCGGACATCGCGAATACGGGGAGGCGCATATGGAACCACGCATCGTGGCCGCTGACCGCGGCTGGCAGTGGATCGTCGAGGGATTCCGCATGTTCCGCATGCAGCCACTGGTATGGATCGTGATGGTGATCATCGTTCTGGTGATATCGGTGGCCTCCGCGATGGTTCCGTTGCTTGGTGCCCTGATCCTCAACATGGTATCTCCGGTGTTTTTCGCCGGATTGATGATCGCCTGCAAATCCGCCGATCAGGGCGGGGAGCCCGAGGTCGGTCTGCTCTTCGCCGCATTCAAGACACACGCCGCGCCGCTGGTCACTATCGGCGGCATTTACCTGATCGGCAATATCATTGCCGCCGGCGTCATGTTCGCGGTAGCGGGCGGCGCTGCTCTACCGGCCTTTCTCGGCAAGAGCAGCGCTAATCCCGAAACCATGCGCGTAGCGATGGGCGGTCTGTTGCAGGGGCTGGCCGTCGGTGTGGCGGTATTCATACCGGTACTGATGGCCATCTGGTTTGCACCGCTGCTGATCGTGTTTCGCAACATTGCACCAGTGGCAGCGATGAAACTGTCGTTTGCAGCGTGCTGGCAGAACACGGTGCCTTTCCTGGTCTACGGCGTGGCCGCCCTGGTGCTGTCCGTTGCCGCGTTCCTACCACTGATGCTGGGCTTCTTCATACTGGTGCCGGTGCTGATGTGCTCGATTTACATGAGCTACAAGGACGTCTTTCCCGAAGAGGGTGCGGAATCACCGCCGCTGCAGGAGAATCCGCTGCCGTCCTAACCCGTCGGTCAGGCAAGTGTCAGTTTCGCGTATTCCAGCATCAGCTGTTTCACGCCGCCGTTCTTGAAATTCACGTGAACGCGCGCCTCGCTACCAAAGCCTTCGGCATTGACGATCACGCCTTCGCCGAACTTCGGATGCACGACAGCCTGCCCGATGCGCCATGGCGAATCGCGTGACTGCATGACCGGCGCGGGGGAAGCGCCGCGAGTTCCGCTCCGTGCGCCATAGGCAGGCGTCTCCTGCCGCGCAGATGAATACACTTGCGACATGTGGTTCACTCTCTGCAACAACGCCTCAGGCAGCTCCCCGAAAAATCGCGAAGGCACGTTGTAACAGGTTTGGCCGTGCAGCATGCGACTTTGCGCAAGCGTCAGGTAAAGCCTGCGCCGCGCGCGGGTCAATGCAACGTACATCAGTCGTCGCTCCTCTTCCACGCCTTCCGCTTCAGTCATGCTGTTCTCGTGGGGAAACAGCCCCTCCTCCAGCCCGGTGATGAACACCGCATGAAACTCGAGCCCTTTGGCTGAATGCACGGTCATGAGTTGCAGCGCATCGGCGCCGGCTTCGGCCTGATGCTCACCGGCCTCCAGCGCGGCGTGGGCGAGAAACGCCGTCAATTCATCCATTTCTTCCGGCGGCGCACCCTCAGTCGGAATCTGCGTGGCACGCTCGTCGACAAATACCGCAGCGGCATTAATCAGTTCATCGAGGTTCTCCAACCGGTCGGCGCCTTCCTTCTCGTTGCGGTAATGCGTCTTCAATCCGCCGTGTTCGATGACATGGGCAATGACCTCGGGCAGAGGCAGTCCCGCGGTGGCGTCACGCATGGCTTCGATCATTTTCACGAACGCAGCGATGCTGGCTGCAGCCTTGCCTGACAGTGTGTTGGCGCAGGCCGCCGCCCACAGGCTCGTACCGGCTTCGCGCGCCATGCCCTGCAACTGCTCGAGGCTGCGCGCGCCGATGCCGCGGGTCGGGAAATTGATGACCCGCAGCAGCGCGTTATCGTCATCCTGGTTGGCGACCAGCCGCAGGTAGGCCAGCGAGTGCTTGATTTCCTTACGCTCGAAAAACCTCAGGCCGCCATATACCCGGTACGGCATACCGGAGGTGAACAGCGCATGTTCGAGGACCCGCGATTGTGCATTCGAGCGGTACAGCACCGCCATGTCGGCAAGCTTCACGCCTTCGGCATGCAGCAAACTCACTTCCTCGACCACGTAGGCTGCTTCCTCGAAATCCGACGGTGTCTCGAATACCCGCAGCGGCTCGCCGCGGGTTTCGTCGGTCCACAGGTTCTTGCCCAGACGCTTTCGGTTATGTCCAATCAGTGCGTTGGCAGCATCGAGAATGTTGCCGTGGGAGCGGTAGTTCTGCTCCAGCTTGATCACGGTATCGACATGGAAATCGCGCTGCAGATGCTGCATGTTGGCTGTCGAAGCGCCGCGCCAGCCGTAGATCGACTGGTCGTCATCTCCCACGGCAAAAATTGCGTTCCGCTCTCCGGCAAACAACTGCAGCCAGCGGTACTGCAGGCGGTTGGTATCCTGGAACTCATCGACGAGGATATAGCTGAAGCGGCTGGAATAATGCTCGCGCAGCACTTCGCTTCGCGCCAGCAACTCGTAGGAGCGCAGTAGCAGTTCGGCGAAATCGACGACGCCTTCGCGCTGGCACTGGCGGTCATATTCCGCATAGAACTCCACCATACGCCGCGAAAAATCGTCATACGGCTCGACCTTGTCGGCGCGTTTGCCCTCCTCTTTCTGTCCGGCGATAAACCACTGTGCCTGGCGCGGCGGATAGCGCTCTTCGTCGAGATTCAGTGTCTTCACCAGGCGCTTCACCAGCGCCAGCTGGTCCTGGGTATCAAGGATCTGGAACAACTGCGGCAACCCGGCCTCACGGTAATGAGCGCGTAGCATGCGATTGCAGAGACCGTGGAAGGTGCCCACCCACATGCCGCGGGTATTGATTGGCAGCATCGCGCTGATGCGCGTCAGCATTTCCTTGGCCGCCTTGTTGGTGAAGGTCACCGCCAGCAGGTTCATCGGATTGACCTGCCCGGTCTGGATCAGCCACGCCATCCGCGTCGTCAGCACGCGCGTCTTGCCGCTGCCAGCGCCAGCTAGAATCAGGGCGGATTGATGCGGCAGCGTAACTGCCTGCAATTGCTGGTCGTTGAGTCCGGAAAGAAAGGCAGGCGTCATCGCGCCGGATTATACGTGAGCACTCCTCTCTATTCGTCGCGAAAGTCCTGAACCGGGCCTGCGGATATAATTGCGCCTTTCCTGAATACACCCCCCGATCGGCAAGATGCAGCAAAAATACAACC
This sequence comes from Burkholderiales bacterium, assembly GCA_038106575.1. Classification (GTDB taxonomy): domain Bacteria; phylum Pseudomonadota; class Gammaproteobacteria; order Burkholderiales; family SG8-41. The sequence continues at coordinate 47,872 of JAYOED010000008.1, read as the reverse complement.
CGCAAGTCATTGAGCGCGACGCACAGCAATTCTGGGAGAGCAACAAGTCTTTTAGTGCCGCGGAAAACCGAGACAAGCCCAAGTATTACTGCCTGTCGATGTTTCCGTACCCCTCTGGCAAGCTGCACATGGGCCACGTACGCAACTACACCATCGGTGACGTGCTGTCTCGCTATCACCGCATGAAGGGCTTCAATGTCCTTCAGCCAATGGGCTGGGACGCCTTCGGTCTGCCCGCGGAAAACGCAGCAATGGCGAACAGTGTGCCGCCCGCGAAATGGACCTGGGACAACATCGCCTACATGCGCAAACAGCTGAAGTCGCTAGGTTTCGCGATCGACTGGTCACGCGAATTGGCGACCTGCAGCCCCGATTATTACCGCTGGAACCAGTGGCTGTTCCTGCGCCTGTTGGATAAAGGCATTGCCTACAAAAAAACGCAAGTTGTGAACTGGGATCCGGTCGACCAGACCGTGCTCGCCAATGAGCAGGTCATCGACGGCAAGGGTTGGCGCACCGGCGCCACCGTCGAGCGCCGCGAAATTCCCGGCTACTACCTCGCGATCACCAAATACGCTGACGAACTGCTCGCCGCACTCGACACGCTGCCTGGCTGGCCCGAGCGCGTAAAGGCGATGCAGGCCAACTGGATCGGAAAAAGCTACGGGGTGCGCTTCGCGTTCCCGTACGTCCTGGATGGCAAAGCGGAAAAGCTGTGGGTATTCACCACCCGCGCCGACACCATCATGGGCGTCACCTTCGTCGTCGTGGCCGCGGAGCATCCGCTCGCGGCCCATGCCGCGAAAACCAATCCGAAAGTCGCAGAGTTCGTCAATGAATGCAAGCGCACCTCGGTCATGGAAGCCGACCTCGCCACCGTGGACAAAAAAGGCGTGCCAACCGGGATTTACGTCGAGCACCCTCTGACCGGAGAACGGGTCGAGGTCTGGGTCGGCAACTACGTACTGATGGGCTACGGCGAAGGCGCGGTGATGGCGGTGCCGGCGCATGACGAGCGCGATTTTCATTTCGCAAAGCAGTATGGCCTGCCGATCAAGCCGGTCATCGATGTAGATGGCAAAGCTTTTTCGACCGATGCCTGGCAGGAATGGTATGCCGACAAGGAGCACGGAGTATGCAGCAACTCCGGAAAATACAACTGCTTGAATTATTCCGCTGCGGTGGACGCCATCGCCGCCGATCTTTCTGCCAAAACTCTCGGTAAGAAGCAGGTGCTATACCGCCTGCGCGACTGGGGCATCTCGCGCCAGCGCTACTGGGGGTGCCCGATTCCGATCATCCACTGCGGCGACTGCGGCGACGTGCCGGTGCCGGACAGGGATCTGCCAGTGGTGCTGCCCGAGGACTGCGTACCAGACGGCAGCGGCAACCCGCTCAACAAGCGCGTCGACTTCGTCAACTGCGACTGTCCGAATTGCGGCAAGCCTGCCAGGCGAGAAACCGACACCATGGACACCTTCGTTGACTCGTCCTGGTACTACCTGCGCTATGCCTGTGCCGACAGTAAGTCGGCGATGGTTGATGACCGCGTCAACTACTGGCTGCCGGCGGACCAGTACATCGGCGGCATCGAGCACGCGATCCTGCACCTGCTGTATTCGCGTTTCTGGAACAAGACCATGCGCGACCTCGGTCTGGTGAAGATCGACGAGCCGTTCAAGAACCTGTTGACCCAGGGCATGGTGCTCAACGAAATCTTCTTCCGCAAACCCGCTGCGGGCCGGATCACCTACTTCAACCCAGCGGATGTCGAACTCAAGGTCGACGATAAGGGCAACCGCACCGGCGCGGTCCTGCGTACCGACGGCCAGCCTGTCGAATCCGGCGGCATCGGCACCATGTCGAAATCCAAAAACAACGGCGTTGATCCGCAATCCCTGATCGAGAGCTACGGCGCCGACATCGCACGTTTCTACATGATGTTCACCGCTCCGCCTGAACAGACACTCGAGTGGTCGGATTCCAGCGTCGAGGGAGCTGCGCGTTTTCTGCGCCGGGTGTGGACGCTGGGCTACGAGACAGCGCAGCGTGGCGATATTGAGGGCGTGGCACCGCAGTCCTTGCCTGCGTCGCTGGCTGCCGTCCGCCGCGAAGTCCATGCCGTTCTCAAGCAGGCCAACTACGACCTCGAGCGCCAGCAATTCAACACTGTCGCTTCGGCGACGATGAAAATGCTCAATGCTCTGGAAAGTGTGCTCAAGGGCGGCGCTGATGAATCAGAGAATGCGGTCCTGCGTGAAGGCCTGTCCATACTGCTGCGGGTGCTGTCCCCGATCGCACCTCACATTTCCCACCAGCTGTGGCGCGACCTCGGCTACGGAGAGGACATCCTCACGGCACCTTGGCCCGAGCCTGACGCCGCCGCGCTGGTCGAGGACGAGATCGAGCTGGTGGTGCAGATCAACGGCAAGAAACGTGGCGGAATACGCGTGACCAAGGACGCGAACAAGGCCACTATCGAGGCCGCCTTACTCGCGCACCCCGAAGTGCAGAAATTCGTCGCCGGGCAGCCGGTCAAAAAAATTGTTATCGTGCCGGGACGACTAGTCAATCTGGTCGTCTAAGCCCCGATGAAAGTCCTGACCACACTTCTCTGCATCCTCATGCTCGCCGGCTGCGGCTTCAAGCTGCGTAACACGGCCAGTCTGGCGTTCAATACCTTGTACATACAGGCGCCCACCGGTTCGCTGTTCGCCAACCAGTTCCGCCGTGCGGTAACCGCCGGCAGTACCACCCGCATCGTCAACACCGCCAGGGAGGCGGAAGCGACGCTGGTCGTTATCAATGAACTGCGTGAGAAAAGCATTTTGTCGCTGTCGAGTAGCGGACGGGTGCGCGAATTCCAGCTGCGCTATCGCATGTCCTACCGAATGGTCGACAACAAGGCGGCTGAAACCATTCCGGTCACTGAAATCACAATGACCCGCGATTTTTCCTTCAACGATCAGGACACACTGTCCAAGGAATCCGAAGAGGCGCTGCTGTTCGGCGAAATGCAGAACGATGCCGTGCAGCAACTAGTGCGGCGGCTGCGGGTATTCCGGCGGGCATCGTAATGCGCAGCTTTCTGCGGTAGCATACGCTGCACCGATGCGACTGCAATCAGAACAACTCGCCGGCCACCTCAAACGGGACATCCAGCCCCTCTATACGGTATTCGGCACCGAACCGCTGCTGGCACTGGAAGCCGGCGACCGCATCCGTGCTAAGGCGCGCGCCGAAGGCTATACCGAACGCGAAGTGCTGACCGTTGACTCCGGATTCAAGTGGAACCAGCTGGCACTGGCCGGAAATTCACAGTCACTGTTTGCTTCTCGCAAGCTGCTTGAACTGCGCATCCCTACCGGCAAGCCGGGCAAGGAAGGGGGCGATGCGTTGCAGGCCTATTCTCAATCGCTGCCCCCTGACACCGTGACCCTGATTCATGTGCCGGATCTCGACTGGCGGGGCCAGAAAGCAGCCTGGTTTGCCGCGCTGGAAAGCGCCGGCGTTGCCGTCGAAGCCAAACCTGTTCCGCGCAAGGCGCTGCCGCAGTGGATCGCGGGACGCCTAAAAGACCAGCAGCAGGAAGTCGATGCCGAAACGCTGGACTTCGTTGCTGACCGCGTCGAAGGCAACCTCCTAGCCGCCCACCAGGAAGTACAGAAACTGGCACTACTGTTTCCGCAGGGAACGATCGGTTTCGAACAGGTCAGCACCGCCATTCTCGACGTTGCCCGCTACGACGTGTTCAATCTTGGAGAAATCATGCTCGAAGGCGACCCGCTGCGCCTGGCACGAGTGCTCGACGGACTGCAGGGAGAAGGCACTGCCGCGCCGCTGGTGCTATGGTCGCTGACTGAAGAAATCCGTGCCATCGGTAAGATCATCACCGGTATCGACTCCGGAAAACCGTCATCGATGATGCTGCGCGAAGCGCGTATCTTCGGCCCGTCGCATCAGGGCGCGATGCTGAACAACCTACGCCGATTCACCCTCGCCCAGGTCACCGAAGCACTGCGCCATGCCGCAGTCATCGACCGCGTCGTCAAGGGCTTAGTGCGCGGCGATGCCTGGAACGAACTGCTGCAACTTGCGCTGCGCTTCGCGCGCAACAACCCTGGCATCGCCAGGGCAACGCCCGCGCGACGGACGATGCCAGCGGTATTTGCGGCTCATCCGGCGCTTTTCTGATCTCTTTAGCATCAGCTGTCCGCTCACCGCGCCACCCGATCCGGTTGGCGTTCCCCTGCTAGAATCCCATTCATGAATGTTCAAACCTACATGCTCGGTATTGGCAAAGCGGCCCGCGCGGCATCGCGCGGGATGGCGGTCGCTGACACCAACGCCAAAAACACCGCGCTAAACGCGATGGCACTTGCCGTTAAGCACGCAGCCAAGGTGCTGCTACGCGAGAACGCGCGCGATGTGGAGGCGGCCAAGGCGAAAAAACTCGACACTGCCGCTATCGACAGGCTCACGCTGAATGCCGATCGCATCGAATCGATGGCTGATGGTTTGCACCAGATTGCCGCGCTGCCGGATCCGGTCGGAGAAATCAGCGGCCTCAAATACCGGCCAACCGGCATCCAGGTTGGGCAGATGAGGGTGCCGCTGGGCGTGGTCGGTATCATCTATGAATCCAGGCCCAACGTCACCGCCGATGCTGCCGGGCTGTGCCTGAAGTCGGGCAACGCCGCGATCCTGCGTGGCGGATCGGAAGCCTTACACTCAAATCAGGCCATCGCAGCCTGCGTGCACGAGGGCCTCAAGGCCGCTGGCTTGCCGGAAGCCGCGGTGCAGGTGATCAATACGATGGATCGTGCAGCTGTCGGGGAGCTGATCACAATGCACGATTACGTCGACATCATTGTGCCGCGCGGGGGCAAGAGCCTGATTGAACTACTGATGCGCGAATCACGCATCCCGATGATCAAGCATCTGCATGGCATATGCCACGTCTACATCGACGACGAAGCTGACTTCGACAAGGCCCTGCGCATTGCCGATAACGCCAAAACCCAGCGCCTGGGCACCTGCAACACCATGGAAACATTGCTGGTGGCGAAGAGCGTCGCCGCAAACGTCCTGCCGGCGCTATGCAAGATCTATTCGGAAAAGAAGATCGAACTACGTGGTGACGACGCAGCACGGACAATCGTTTCCGGCATGAAGGCTGCGACCGAGGAGGACTGGCACACCGAATATCTCGACGCCATCCTTTCGATCCGCGTGGTCGATGGACTCGAGGCCGCAATTGAACACATTACGCGCTACGGCTCCCAGCACACTGACGCTATCGTCACTGAAAATATCATGAAGGCGCGGCGCTTCCTGCGCGAAGTGGATTCCAGTTCGGTAATGGTCAATGCATCGACGCGCTTTGCCGATGGTTATGAATTCGGCCTCGGCGCCGAAATCGGCATTTCCACCGACAAGCTGCATGCTCGCGGTCCGGTCGGCCTGGAAGGGCTGACGTCCCTCAAATACGTGGTCTTCGGCGACGGGCATGTGCGTGGCTGATTGCCAACCGGCCGGCAATAGCAAAGCATCGTCGACGACATTTACTTTTTTTAGAGAAAACCTGAAGAGTATCTGATGAGCAAGATCATCGAAGTCACGGTTCCAGATATCGGAGATTTCAAGAACATCCCGGTCATCGAAGTGCTAGTCAAACCCGGCGACACGGTGAAGAAAGAGGATTCACTGATCACGCTGGAGTCGGACAAGGCGACGATGGACATCCCGGCGCCTACCGCCGGTGTGGTCAAGTCGCTAAGCCTGAACACCGGTGACAAGGTTTCCAAGGGCACGTTGATCCTGACGTTGGAAGAAGGCGCGGCAGGCGCTCCAGCCAGTGCGCCGGCGCCCGTGCCGGCCGCCACTCCCGCACCGGTGAAACCGACCCCGGCAGCTGCGGCTCCCGCAGCAACCGCGCAAACCGACATCTCCGGCATCAAGGCCGACATACACGCCGAAGTGTTAGTGCTTGGCGCCGGCCCCGGCGGCTACACCGCGGCATTCCGCGCCGCCGACCTCGGCAAGAAGGTTGTACTGGTCGAGCGTTATCCGACGCTGGGCGGCGTATGCCTGAACGTCGGCTGCATCCCGTCGAAAGCGCTGCTGCACATGGCGAAGGTCATCACCGAGGCCGACGAAGCCGTGCATGCCGGCATCAGCTTCGGCAAACCGAAAATCGACATCGATAAACTGAGGATGTGGAAGGACGGCGTGCTGGGCAAGCTGACCAAGGGACTCGACGGCCTTGCCAAGCAGCGCAAGGTGCAGGTCGTCACCGGTCGCGGAGAATTCGACTCGGTCAACACCCTCCGCGTCGAAACCACGGAAGGCACAAAGACCGTCGCCTTTGAAAGCTGCATCATCGCCGCCGGGTCATCGGTGGCAAAAATCCCCAGCTTCCCCTATGACGATCCGCGTATCATCGATTCCACCGGGGCGCTGAAGCTCGCTGAAATTCCCAAGCGCCTGCTGGTGATCGGCGGCGGAATAATCGGTCTCGAAATGGCCACGGTCTACGACGCTCTGGGATCGAAAATCACCGTCGTGGAATTGATGGACGGACTAATTCCCGGTGCCGACAAGGATGTAGTGCGTCCGCTCGCTAAGCGCATCGAAAAGCGCTACGAAAAAATCCTGCTGAAAACCAAGGTCGCGAAAATCGAGGCGCAGAAGGCGGGGCTCAAGGTTACGTTTGAAGGCACCGACGGCAGCACCAGCACCGACACCTTCGACGCCACGCTGATGGCGGTGGGCCGCCGCCCCAACGGCCGCGAGATCCAGGCTGAAGCCGCTGGCGTCAACGTCAACGAGCGCGGCTACATCCCGGTGGACAAGCAGCAGCGCACCAACGTGCCACACATCTACGCCATCGGCGACATCTGCGGCGAACCGATGCTCGCGCACAAGGCAACCCACGAAGCCAAGATTGCCGCTGAAGTCATTGCCGGCCACAAGGCGTTCTACGATGCGCGCACGATTCCTTCGGTGGCCTACACCGATCCGGAAATTGCGTGGATGGGTCTTACCGAAACCCAGGCCCAGGACCAGGGTATCGAATACGACAAGGCCACATTCCCGTGGGCTGCGAGCGGACGTGCGCTCGCTACCGGCCGCGACGAAGGCATGACCAAGGCGTTGTTCGACAAGAAAACGCGGCGGCTGCTCGGCGCGGCGATGACCGGCGTCAACGCCGGTGAACTGATCGCCGAAGCAGTGTTGGCACTGGAGATGGGCGCCGACGCCACCGACATCGGCCTGACCATCCATCCCCATCCGACGCTGTCGGAAACGCTGTTCTTCGCTGCGGAAATGGCGGAAGGATCAATAACCGATCTTTACGTATCCAAGAAAAAATAGCGCATCCCCGACCTGTCTGCAGCACCGCGCATCGACCAGCACAGGAAATGCAACTTATATCAATAAAACAAATAGTTAACGATTATTTTTCCTTCAACCGTCCGGATACTCCAATTGTGGCCAGACGGTTAAAAATCATCTCTCACCGAAGGGTTCTTCACTAGCACTTGACGTAATTCGCTCTTTTTTTCCCCGTCCCAAAGGCGTAGTATTTGCAACACTTTTCGCCCGCTACGCCGAGGGCAAAAATAGGCAAATAAAAACAATAGGATGTGGCGGCACCTGCAACGGAGTATTTGTTGAAACCGACTGATATCGCGCACCCCGATTACTTCCATAAAGTTGTCGATTGTCAGTGGGCCTGCCCGGCTCACACACCCGTCCCCGAATACATCCGCTTGATCGCCGCGGGCCGCTTCAGCGATGCCTACATGGTCAACTGGAATTCGAATGTCTTTCCCGGAATCCTCGGCCGCACCTGTGACCGCCCTTGTGAACCGGCATGCCGCCGCGGCCGCGTCGAGGAAGGCAACGTCGAACTGCGCAAACCGACCACGCATGCAGAAGGCTCGAAACCGGAGCCGGTAGCGATCTGCCGACTCAAACGCGTCGCCGCTGACAACAAGGATGACGTCGCGCAGCGCATGCCTAAGGCGCTAAAACAGAAAAACGGCAAACGCATCGCCTGCATCGGCGCCGGCCCTGCCTCACTGACGGTTGCACGCGATCTGGCTCCGCTGGGTTATGACATCACCATTTATGAATCCGACCCCAAGGCCGGCGGTTTCATGCGCACCCAGGTGCCGCGCTTCCGGCTGCCGGAAGCCGTCATCGACGAGGAGATCGGCTACATCACCGGCATCGGCAATATCACGGTCAAATCCGGCACGCGCATCGACAGCCTGAAAAAAGTCCTGGCCGAAGGCTATGACGCAATTTTCATCGGCACCGGCGCACCGCGCGGTCGCGATCTCGACGTGCCTGGCCGCCAGGAAGGCGCAAAGAACATCCATATCGGCATCGACTGGCTGGCCAGCGTTTCATTCGGTCACATCGATAAGGTGGGCAAGCGCGTGATCGTGCTTGGCGGCGGAAATACCGCGATGGACTGTTGCCGCTCGGCAAAACGTCTGGGCGGCGAGGACGTCAAGGTCATCGTGCGCTCGGGCTATGATGAGATGAAGGCGAGCCCGTGGGAGAAGGAAGATGCCATACACGAAGACATCCCCATCATCAATTTCATGGTGCCTAAGTCCTGCAAAATCGAGGACGGCAAGCTGACCGGCGTGGTATTTGAAAAGGTCAAGGCCGAATACGACGCCAAGGGCCGCCGCAGCCTGGTGCCCACCGGAGAACCCGACCAGCTGGTCGAGTGCGACGACGTGCTGGTCGCCATCGGCCAGGAAAACGCATTCCCCTGGATCGAGCGCGATGCCGGTCTCGATTTCGATAAATGGAACATGCCGGTGGTCGACAAGGTGACCATGCAATCGACCAACCCGAAGGTGTTTTTCGGTGGCGATGCCGCCTTCGGCCCGAAGAACATCATCTGGGCCGTGGCGCATGGTCACGAAGCCGCGGTATCCATCGACAAAATGCTCAATGGCGAATCGCTGACCGACCGACCGCTTCCCGCAGTCGTCGTGATGTCGCAGAAGATGGGCATCCACGAATGGAGTTACGACAACGACATTTCAGCGGCGCTGCGCAACAAAGTGCCCTGGCAGGACCAGAAGCTGACGCTGAAGAACATCAAGGTCGAGGTCGAACTCGGCTTCGACGCCAAAACTGCCTACGGCGAAACCCAGCGTTGTCTCAATTGCGACGTGCAGACGGTATTTACCCCACGGCTGTGCATCGAATGCGACGCCTGCGTAGACATCTGCCCGATGGATTGCATCACGTTCACACCGGATGGCGAGGAAGCCGAGCTGCGCGAACGCCTGACCGCGCCGTCGCTGCATGCGGACCAGAGTCTCTACGTGTCAGACAAGCTGCGCATGACCGGCCGCATCATGGCCAAGGACGAGGATGTCTGTCTGCACTGCGGGCTCTGTGCGGAACGCTGTCCGACCGGTGCCTGGGACATGCAGAAATACCTGCTCAAGATGACGCACGCCGGACCCGGGTGCCGCAATCCCCAACGCAAAGCCGCCTGATCACACAGCCTTCGCAATGACTTCGATTACCGCTGTTAACGATTTTGTCGTCAAGTTTGCCAACGTCAACGGCTCTGGATCCGCCTCAGCCAACGAACTGTTCGCGCGCTCCATCCTGCGCATGGGTGTCCCGGTCAGCCCACGCAACATCTTCCCTTCGAATATCCAGGGTCTCCCGACTTGGTACGAAGTACGGGTCACCGAAAAAGGATATCTTGGCCGCCGCGGCGGCGTCGATCTGATGGTGGCAATGAACCCGCAGACCTGGGACAACGACCTCAAGGAAATCGAGTCCGGTGGCTATCTGTTCTACGACAACACCAAGCCGCTGCCGAAATCGAAATTCCGCGAAGACGTGACCCCGATCGGGATGCCGCTGACCGAAATCTGCAATACCACCTACAGCGATCCGCGCCAGCGACAGCTGTTCAAGAACATTATCTATGTCGGCGCGCTTTCAGCACTGCTGGAAATCGACCCGAAAGTCATCGAAAAACTGTTTTCCGAACAGTACAAGGGCAAGGAAGCGCTACTGCAGTCCAATCTCAAGGCTCTGCATCTGGGACGTGATTACGCGCTGGATAATCTTCCCTGCCCGCTAGGCATCCGCATTCAGAAATCAGACAACGTCGGCGACCGCATCTTTACCGACGGCAACAGCGCGGCGGCCCTGGGTGCAGTTTACGGCGGCGCCTCGGTCTGCGCCTGGTATCCGATCACGCCGTCGTCCTCGCTGGCCGAAGCTTTCATGGCCCATTGCAAAAAACACCGTATCGACGCCGATTCAGGCAAGAACAAGTACGCGATCATCCAGGGCGAAGACGAACTGGCCTCAATCGGCATCGCTATCGGTGCCGGCTGGAACGGCGCCCGGTCGTTTACCGCGACCTCCGGTCCAGGCATCTCCCTGATGAGCGAATTCATCGGTCTCGCCTATTTCGCCGAAATCCCGGTGGTACTGATCGACGTGCAGCGCGGCGGACCTTCAACCGGCATGCCGACACGCACCCAGCAGTCCGATATCCTGGCCTGCGCCTATGCCTCGCACGGCGATACCAAGCACGTGCTGCTGTTTCCCGAAGACCCCACCGAGTGCTTCGAACTGACCGCGCAGGCGTTTGACCTGGCCGAACGGCTGCAGACGCCGGTATTCGTGATGACCGACCTTGATATCGGCATGAACACGCGGCTCTGCCGACCCTTTGCCTGGGACGATACGAAGAAATACGACCGCGGCAAGGTGATGACCTACGAACGGCTCGAGGCCGGCGCCGATTTCGGCCGCTACCTCGATGTCGACGGCGACGGCATCCCGTTCCGCACTTATCCCGGTACTCACCCCACCAAGGGCGGCTATTTCACCCGCGGAACCACCAAGAACCGCTACGCGCAATATTCTGAAGCTGGCCCGGACTACGTCGACAATATGCAGCGGCTGATGCGCAAGTTCGAAACCGCGAAGTCACTAGTGCCGAAACCCCTGCTGTATCCGGCGGACAAACCGGCACGGTTCGGCGCGATATTCTACGGCTCGACCAGCCCGGCAATGGAAGAGGCCCTCGACCTGCTTGGTGAAAAAGGCATACACGTCAACGCGCTTCGCGTTCGCGGTTTTCCATTTGGCGACGAACTCAACGATTTCGTGCGTTCACATCCCTGGGTATTCGTCATCGAGCAGAACCGTGACGCCCAGCTGAAAACCCTGCTGGTCAACGACGGCAAGATCAATCCTTCGCGCCTCATTTCAGTGCTGCACTACGACGGCACGCCGATCACCGCTCGTTTCATCGTCGATCACATTTCCCAGCATGCCGGCGCGCACCGCGTGGTGCCGCTAAAAAAAGCGTCCTGACCTGAAGTCATCATGACCTATCTTGCTAAACCCAAACTGCACCATCCGTCACTTGCCCCCAATGCCGCGGGCTATACCCGCCGCGATTACGAGGGCAAGATTTCCACGCTGTGCGCCGGATGCGGCCACGATTCGATCTCGGCCTCCATCATCCAGGCTTGCTGGGAACTGGATATCCAGCCCCACCGCGTCGCCAAGCTGTCCGGCATCGGCTGCTCGTCAAAGACCCCGGATTACTTCCTCGGCAATTCGCACGGTTTCAACAGCGTCCATGGCCGCATGCCCTCGGTGCTGACCGGCGCCAATCTCGCCAATCGCGACCTGCTCTATCTGGGCGTTTCCGGAGACGGCGACTCGGCCTCGATTGGTCTTGGCCAGTTTGCGCACTGCATTCGCCGCGGCGTCAACATGGTCTACATCGTCGAAAACAATGGCGTTTACGGACTGACAAAGGGTCAGTTCTCTGCTACGGCAACCAAGGGTTCGAAATCCAAGCGCGGCGTTTTCAATCCCGACGAGGCCGTAGACTTGGTCGGCATGGCCCTGCTGCTGCGCGCTACTTTTGTCGCGCGTGCCTTCTCCGGAGACAAAAAGCAGCTGGTACCGCTGATCAAGGCCGCGATCCAGCATCCGGGACCCTCGTTCATCGACATCATTTCACCCTGCGTCGCCTTCAACAATCACGAAGGTTCGACCAAGTCCTACGAATACGTGCGCCTGCATAACGCCGCGGTCAACCGGCTTGACTTCATCGAATCCAGGGAAGAAATTACCGCTGATTACGAGCCTGGCGAGGTCATCAGCGTCGCCCAGCACGATGGCTCGATGCTTAGGTTACGCAAGCTGTCGCCGGACTACGATCCCACCGACCGTATCAAGGCCATGAACTACGTGCAGGAGCGCGCCGCAGCAGGCGAAATTGTGACCGGCCTACTCTATCTGTCGCCGGACGCCGCCGACCTGCATCACTACATCAAGACCGTCGACACCCCGCTTAACCAGCTCGGTACCGGCGACCTGTGCCCCGGCTCGGCGACACTGGAAAAAATCAATGCCAGTTTGCGTTAGTTTCATCAGGCACGTCCCGGCAGGCTGTATGTCCCTGGTATTTCCGAACGGAGGCTAACGGATCGCCATCTGCAGGAATGGCAGGCTCGTTATTCATAGAGTCTTTTCACGCTTTCTCCCTACACATGTCGTCGCCATTGCCTTAATTACGTTGCTGATTGCCGCATGGATCGGCTCGACCCGACGTGTAATCAATTCAGGTAGGTCCGCCCAGTTTGAGAGCCTACTGGCATGTAGCAACCTGGCCATCTGGTTTGGCGCGCATCTCTGGTGGATTAACCCGCCCAACCTAAATTTTCGCATGGCGCTGCTGGGTTTTTCATCCTGATCGATATTGCGTTTTTCTCATCAAGTCTACTCAAGGTGGCACAGGGCGGCTGGCCGCCGCTGGTGCTGGTTACCACGATGTTCGTTATCATGCTGACCTAGGCGCGGGGACGGCAGATTGTCATCGACCGCATGCATTCGTCCGCCATTCCGCTGCAAACCTCGCTTGGTTCAGTGTCTGAATTTCCGCTGCCTTGCGTCCCCGGTACAGCGGTATTCATGGAGGCCCCAGATACCTTGCCCCATACCCTACTGCACAACCTATCGCGCAATAAGTTTCTGTAAGAACGTGTGATCTTCCTGACTGTAACCATCGAGGGTGTGCCCTGGGTTTCGTGCAGCGAGCGCATATCCGTGAAGTCGCTGGGCAATGGCTGCTAGTAAATTCGGGCGCGCTTCAGATTCGAGAACCAGCCCGATGTGCCTCAGGCGCTGGATCTTTACTGCCCGCACGGACTGGTGTTCGAATTCATGGAAACCTCGTTCTTCCTCAGCCGTGAGATACTGATTCCGTTCAGCGGCGGAGACATGGCGCTGTTGCGGGAACGCATATTCGCGGCGATGGTGCGCAATGCCAGCAGGCTCGTCGATTATTTCAACCTGCCGAACAACCGGGTCATCGAACTGGGCACCCAGATCTAACTCTGACCAATAAAGCCGCCCGAACTAGCGGCGGACGCCCGGTGTCTCGACCGCAAGCCCGCGTGCCCGCTGCGCCAGAAACAGCTCCAGCTCCAGAAGTTCGTCGGAGCCGTACGCGGGCAACTGCGCGCGAATGCCAAAATAGCAGGAACGCAAGCGCCGGTGTAACGATCCAGTAGACTGCCACTCTAATCGGTAGATTGGGTATGCGTTGCCATGACCCTCACTGATCGTTTCCGCCAGCAGCCGGCGTCCGGCATTCTGCTCATGGCAATTGACACAGGCGAGATTCATCTGGCCCTGCCTGCGGTTATAGGTGGCCCTACCGCGGAGGTAATGCTCGCGGTTGCTGTCATCAATCCTGACCGCCAGCGGTAGCCCCCGCGACTGATGCGCTACGTAAGCGGTCAACCCCAGAAGTTCGTCGGACTCGTAGCGATACGGCTCCGCGCCCTGGCGAACCTGACGGCACTGGTTGATGCGCGCTTCGAGATTAAGCAGTTTTCCCGAATCTCTGTCCTGCAATGGATAGCGGGTCGCCACGCCCTTCATGCTTGATCGCGCATCCTGATGGCAGCCGGCGCAAGATTTTCCGGTGCGTCCATCACTGGCATTCCACAGTTTCTCTCCGCGCGTGACCCACAGCATACCGGGATTGGAAAAATCATCAGCCTGCATGGTACGAATATATTCGCTGGCGTAGTCGACGCCCGAACGCTGACGCGGTCCGTTATCGGCGCCCATGGCCGCGACCATGCAGCCCGCCAGCAGCAGGCCCCAACACCAGCGCTTGCGGACGCAGGACATGTTCAACCGCTGACGACCAGTCGCGCCCGTTCCTCGCCGCGCACGCCCCGGTCGTCCACCCACTCGAAATGCAATTCGCCGCTGTCCGCAGCCACCGTGTAAAACTGCAGGGAGGGATTGGCGGCAATGCCCGAGCCCATTTCCGCACGGAAAATTTCAGTGCCGTTGTAACGGCACACCAGGCTGTTGATCACATTTTTCGGCAACAGTTTGCCGCGCAAGTCATAGCGAAAACCGGTTTCCATCGGATGCTGGATTGCGATGCGCACGGCAATGACGTCGCCGCGCCTTGCATTCGCCGGAACCTGCACACGCGCCACCATTAGACGGCATCCAGACAGGCCGACTCGGTCACCTCGACCTCGGCGCTGCCGCTCCAGAACGTGCCGTCGGACAAATGCGCGATTGCCAGCACGGCCTGGGTACCGTTGAGGCGCACGCGGGTCAGGATTTCTGCGCGGCCGGCGCGCGGCCCAAGCATGAATTTCGCCATCAGCGGCCGCGGGTTGCGCGGTGACAGCAGCGTGATGCTGCTCACATAGTCCGTCGCCGTCATCGGGCTGTCCACCACGAGCTTCATCGGCACCGAATGCCCGTTGTCGGCCAGACGCGGCGTTTCCACACGGATACGTCCGACGGTTACCGCGGCACCACTGGTAAGCTCAGCGATTAGCGGCCGCAGATCGTTTGATGCAACGGCCTGCGCGCGCGCCGAACCGGCGTCCAGCGCACACAGTCCGGCCATCCACTGCAGGAATGTTCTGCGGGAAATCATTTCAGCGTCTGCAGATAGGCCACCACGTCCTCGATTTCCTGCGCCGTCAGAACAGGTCTTCCGCGATAGGCGTCAGCCACGTTGCGCAGTCCGGTGACCCGATAATACGGCGGCATGATGGTTTCGGGATTCAGCCGCGACATATCAACCACGCGCAACCGCAGTTGTGCGGCGGACAGTCGCCCGCCAATACCCGACAGCGGCGGCGCGAGATTGCCCATGAAGCGCAGCCCTGATTCCGGCACTGCATGACACAGCAGGCAGTTTGCGTCGCGCCCGGACATGATTTTCAGGCCGCGCGCCGGGTCGGCAGGCGCCTTGGATAGCGCCACCGGAATGGCGCCGACCCTGACCGTTACTTCAACGGGCGATACTTCAGAAATTGCACAGCCAGCCACGGCGCCTAGCGCAATCCACCACGCGCACAGGCGCACGCAGCTGCGGATCTCCATCAGACCAGCGTCAACCCTTCGTGCTTCAGCGGCAACGTACGCACCGGCTTGCCAGTGGCCGCGAAAACCGCGTTCAGCACTGCGGGAACCGTCACGCAGATCGTCGGCTCACCCACTCCTCCCCAGAAATCATAGGTCGGCACAATGACCGATTCGACCTTGGGCAAATGCCGCAGTCGAGCGATCTGGTAGGTATGGAAATTCTGTTCCTGCACCCGGCCATCCTTAATGCTGATTTCAGTAAGCAGCGAATCAAACCCGTAGGCTACCGAGCCTTCGATCTGTGCCGCAATCGTAGCGGGATTCACTGCGTGACCGCAATTGGTCGCCAGCACCATTCGATGCACCTTGATCTCGCCTTTGGCGCTGACCGACACTTCTGCCACCGCCGCAGTGTAACTGGCGTAGCCCATGAACTGGGCAATGCCGCGAAACCTTCCGGCAGGCAGGGGTTTGCCCCAGTCGCCCTTCTCGGCAGCGGCATTGAGCACGCCGAGATGCTTAGGATGATCTTTCATCAGCTCGCGGCGGAATTCCAGCGGGTCCTTGCCCGCAGCCTTGGCGACCTCATCCATGAAACACTCGCTGAATATGCCGTTCTGGTTGGTATTCACGCCACGCCAGGGTCCGACAGGAACATGGGTGTTGCGCATCACGTATTCGATGCGCAGGTGCGGCACCGTGTAGCCGAACTGTGCGTCATGCGGCTGCTTCCACAACCCCTGCAATTGCCGGCGATCCTTGCCTTCCTTGATGTTGTGCGGAGCCAGGTAGGCGTTGATCGACTGGCCGGACACTCGGATATGCAGTCCCTGCAGGTTGCCGTCTTCATCCAGTCCTGCCGACAGCCTGCACTGTGCGATCGGCCGGTAGAAATCGTGTGACTGGTCTTCTTCCCGGCTCCAGATCAGCTTCACCGGGGTGTCGGGAAATTGTCTGGCGATTGCTGTAGCCTGTCTTACGAAGTCCTGCGTGCCGCCACGACGGCCGAATCCGCCGCCAAGTCCATGGTTGTAAGCCTCGCACTGGTTCAGAGGAACGCCGGAAACCGAGGACAGCACGGCCAGCGAAGCCTCGGCGTTCTGGCTCGGCATCCAGACTTCCGCGGAGTTGGCGCTGACCTTGACCGTGCAGTTCATCGGCTCCATGCAGGAATGTGAAACGAACGGCACACTGTAGACAGCTTCAACCTTTTTCACAGCGCCGGAAATGGTGCCCGAAGCGTCTCCGATATCGGTATCCGCATAAGCCTCGCCATCAGCATCAAGGCCTTCTTTCAACCGTACCGCGATGGTCGCGCTCGTCTCCTTGGCATTGACGCCCTCGTCCCAGGTGATTGGCAGCGCATCCAGAGCGGTCTTGGCGCGCCACCAGGTATCGGCAACGACTGCGATCGCCGAGTCGCCCACCTTCACCACGCCCTTCACGCCGCGGCGGCTCGCAATCGCCCCTTCTTCGTAACCCGCCACCTTGCCGCCGAAAACAGGGCAGGCTTTGATCGCGGCGAACATCATGCCGGGAAGTTTGAGGTCGATCGAGTATTTCTTGCCCCCATTGACCTTGTCCGCGGTGTCGAGCCGCTTCAGCGGCTGACCGGCAATCTTCCAGTCACGGGGATTCTTCAGCTTGATAGATTTGAATTTCGGCACCGGCAGCCTGGCAGCCGCGTCAGCCACCTTGCCGTAGGTAGTCTTGCGTCCCGAGGCAGCATGAGTGATGACCCCATTGGACACCGTCAGTTCACCCGCAGTGACGTTCCACTGATCCGCTGCCGCCTGCAACAGCATGATGCGTGCCGCCGCACCACCCTGACGGACATAATCCTGGGAACTGCGGATGCCGCGGCTGCCGCCGGTCGACATCGGACCCCAAACCCGCTTGCGCGCCAGATTGCTGCCCGGGCTGATCGGTTCGATCGCAACTTTTTTCCAATCGCACTCCAGTTCTTCGGCCACCAGCTGGGCCAGTCCGGTATGAGTGCCCTGTCCCATTTCGGCGCGGGCGATGCGGATCACGCAAGTGTCGTCGGGTTTGACGACGACCCAGGCATTGACCTCGGTGCTGCCGGGGCCTTCCGCCGCCGTGACCGAACCAAAAGGCAAGCCAATACCGAGCGCCAGTCCGCCGCCTGCGGCAGCCGAACCGACGATGAAGCGGCGGCGGGATTCATTTTCAATATTCATTGATTGCTTGGTCGTCATGATCGCGCGCTCCTCAGGCTTTCATCTCGGGTTGCCCGGCTTCGGCCATCACCACCTCGCGGCCCGTCGGACCTGCGCCCATGTGTATGATCGAACCATTGCCCTTGCCGCCTTTGCCGGTGCCGGCCGCCCGATGAATCGCGGCTCGAATGCGCTGATACGTGCCACAGCGGCAGATGTTGGTCATCGCGTCATCGATGTCCTGATCGGTGGGTTTCGGATTTTTCGCAAGCAGCGCAGACGCCGCCATCAACTGGCCCGACTGGCAGTAACCGCACTGGGGAACGTCAAATTCGACCCAGGCTTTCTGCAGGGGATGTGAACTGTTCCGCGACAGCCCCTCGATGGTGACGATCTTGTCCGAGGCCTTGACTGCGCTCACCGGCAGCGAACAGGAACGAATCAGCTCGCCGTTAAGATGAACCGAGCAGGCGCCGCACTGGGCGACACCACAACCGTATTTGGTGCCGGTCAATCCGACATGTTCGCGAATGACCCACAGCAGGGGGGTATCGGGCTCGACATCGAGCCTGTAGGTGCGACCGTTGACATTGAGTTGAATCATGACTTTTCCTCGCAGTGAAAAACCATCCGGTGCCACCCAATGTGGCACGCCTGATTCCCCTCGACGCCGCTGGTATTCGCCGCGGTCTGGCGCCGCAGTCTGCGCATGATGAACAACGCGCGCCGGGCAGATTATTCCCGCGGTCTGCACCGGTCAAGAAAAAAACTGGCGGCGGCGGCGAGTAACCCAAGCGCAACCACATTGCCGTAGAAGATAATTTACAAGTGTCTGTTTTAAATGATATTTTCTAAATCACCCGGAGGCTGGCCGCCTGCGTAACCACGAAGCCATTGTCCCCGGTCCAACTAAACTCGATCCTGCCGCTTGCAGTTGCGACCGTCGAGAACACCAGCATTGGATTGGCGGTGATCGATGGATGCAGCGTCGCCCGGAAAATCTCCACTCCGTCATAGCGACAGACGAAATTGGTGATGATGTTACGCGGAATGCGTTCACCGGTTTGCGTGTGGCGAAACCCGTTCTCCATCGGATGGCGCACCAGCGCCTTGATCTCGATGATCTCGCCACGCCGCGCCTGAGCAGGAACGCTGACCATCACGTCGGCCATCAGATCAAATCCCCGATGCACGCTGACAGTGTGACCACCACGCTGACAGAATCCGTCCAGAATGTGCCGTTGCTCAGTTCGGCAACCGCGTGCACGGTTTGAGTGTCAGCCAGCCGCGTTCTGCTGGTGATCCGTGCACGGCCGGCGCGCGGCCCCAGATAGGCGTTGATCACGTACGGCTGGGGATTTTTTTCCGTGAATACATGGATCGCCTTCACATAGTCGGTTTCCGTCATCGGACTGTCGACGGTCACCGAAAACTCGACCGAGTTGCCGTTTTCCACCAACGGCGGCAATTGCAACTTGACGCGTCCACGGCGCACGTCAGCCCCGCCGGTGATCTTAGTCAATGCGGCGCGCATATCTTCCGGTGAGGCCAGTGCCGGCAACACCAGCGCCGCGCCGCCGGCCGCAAGGCCAGCGGTTTTCAGGAAGTCGCGGCGGCGGTCAAACGAGTTCAATACCGTGATTCTTCAACGGGACCGTGCGGATGCGCTTGCCGGTCGCCTTGAAGTAGGCGTTGAGCACTGCCGGCGCAGCAACGCAGATGGTAGGCTCGCCGATGCCGCCCCAGACCTTCCCGCCGGTCGGCATGATGATGCTTTCGACCCTGGGCATCTGCGCGATGCGCATCGAGTTGTAGGTGTGAAAGTTGTCCTGCTCGATGCGGCCGTCCTTGACCGTGCATTCCTGCATAAACAATGCAGACAGGCCGTAGACAAATGATCCGGCGATCTGGCGCTCGATCTGCGCCGGATTGACCGCATAACCCGGGTCGGTCGCTGCCACGATGCGGTGAATCTTGACCTTGTTGCCGGTGCTGTCCACCGAAATCTCACAGGCCGCCGCGACAAAACTGTCGAACGCTTTCATTTGCGCCAGGCCTCGATAACGCCCCTTCGGTGCGGGTTTCGTCCAGCCGATACCCTTGGCAACAGCATTCAGCACGCCGAGATTGCGCGGATGATCCGCCATGAACTTGCGACGGAATTCCAGAGGATCCTGCCCTGCCGCATGCGCCAGTTCATCCATGAAGCATTCGATGAAAATGGCGTTCTGATTGATGTTGACGCCACGCCAGAAACCGGGCGGCACATGCGGATTGCGCATGGCATGGTCGATCAGCAGGTTCGGAAAGCTGTAGCCGATCGAATGCTCACCGCTTTGCGCCACACCCTGGAACGTCAGCGGATCCTTGCCACCGGCTTTCTCGACGACGGCCGGACGCACCGAAGCCAGAATCGACTGTCCTGACAGGCGCATGTGCAGCCCGGTAAGGTTGTTGGCGGAGTCGAGACTGCCGGTGAGCTTGCATTGCATGACGGGGTGGTAGCGGCCCTGGCGCATGTCTTCCTCGCGCGTCCACAGCAACTTGACCGGTGTCCCGGGCATCTGCTTGGCAATCAGCACGGCCTGCTTCACATAATCCTGGAAGGCACCACGCCGGCCGAAACCGCCGCCGAGATCGATCTTGTAAACCTCGCACTTGTCCGCAGGCAGACCGGAAGCCGCCAGCACGGCGGCGAACGAGGATTCGCCGTCCTGTGTGGGCACCCAGACTTCGCACTTGTCCGGTGTGTAACGCGCGGTCGCGTTCATCGGCTCCATCGGTGCGTGGTTCTGGTACGGATATGAATAGACCGCATCGACGGTCTTCGCCGCGCCTTTCAGTGCGGACTGGACATCGCCCGTCTTGTTGCCGACGAAAGCCTGCGGTGCATCCAGACCCGCCTTCAGTACATCGGCAATCGAGGCGCTCGATACCTTGACGTTGTCGCCATAGTCCCAATCGACAGGCAGCCCATCCAGTGCTTTTTTTGCATGCCACCAGGTATCGGCAACAACAGCGACCGCGGTATCACCGACACGCAGGACCTGCTTGACGCCCTTCATGCCGGAGACTTTGGCGGCATCAAACGCTTTCAGTTTGCCGCCAAATACCGGGCATTCCATGATCGTTGCATTGACCATGCCCGGCAGCTTGAGGTCCGCACCATAGACCTGGCGGCCGGTGACCTTGTCGACCGTACCAAAACGCTTCATCGGTTTTCCGGCGACCTTCCATTTCTTCGGATCCTTGAGCTTGATGGCTTTCGCATCGGGCGGGGTCAATTTCGCCGCGGCCGCAGCCACCTTGCCGTAAGTCACCTTGCGCCCGCTGGCACCATGTGTAATCACGCCCCTGCTGACCGACAACTGGTTGACCGGCACTTTCCACTGGTCGGCCGCTGCTTGCAGCAGCATCATGCGTGCCGCAGCACCACCGCGCCTTACATAATCGTGCGATGTGCGGATGCCGCGGCTGCCTCCTGTCGAGAAACTCTGCCAGACGCGATTGCGCTTCAGGTTCTCGCCCGGCGTCGGATATTCGGTGCTGACTTTTGACCAGTCGCATTCCAGTTCTTCGACGACCAGCTGGGCCAGACCGGTGATGGTGCCCTGACCCATTTCAGAACGCGCAACCCGGATCACGACCGAATCGTCGGCCTTGATTACGACCCAGGCATTGATTTCGGGAACGGTTTCTGCAGCCTGCGCAGTCGTCATGCCGAAGGGGATCTGCAAGCCGAGGACGAGCCCGCCCCCCGCGGCAGCGCTGGTGACCAAGAACGAACGGCGATTCATATTGATGGTTTCCATGTCGCGGTCTCCTAGGCCTTGGCTGCGGCGTGTATCGCTTCACGCACCTGCTGGAAGGTGCCGCAGCGACAGATGTTGGTGACATGGGTGTCAATGTCGGCATTGGTCGGCTTCGGTTTCTTCGCCAACAATGCTGCAACCGCCATGACCATGCCCGACTGGCAATACCCGCACTGCGGTACCTGGTGATCGACCCAGGCCTTCTGCACCTTGTGCAGCGTCTTTCCCTTGGCAAGGCCTTCGATCGTGGTAATACGCTTGCCGGCAGCGGCACTAACCGGCATCGCACAAGAGCGCACGGCTTCACCATCGATGTGCACTGTGCAGGATCCGCACTGCGCGACCCCGCAACCGTATTTGGTGCCGGTCAGACCAACCTGCTCGCGAATCGCCCACAACAGCGGCGTATCGGGTTCGACATCGACCTGATGCATGCGGCCATTGATATTGAGTGAAATCATGCTCAAACCTCGCTTTGAAAAAAAGACACGTTGCCGCACACCGATGCGGCGCTCCTGAGCCCCTCGATCCCTGTCATACAAGCCGCGGTCGAACGCCGCGGTCAGATTTTCCGCTGCAGCAGAAAAACATCTGGGCAGAGTATGCCGACGTCCGGGACCGGTCAACAGTGAATTGACCAGATCCGCAGACTCCATCCCGCCTTGACTGCACTGTTCCGGGTTTGTTGTTATTAATTCGGTATTTATCGGGGAACAGACGAACTGTTCATGCGCGAGAGTATGGTCTGAGTCCGCAGCTGGAGGTAATCGGTATTGCTGTCCGGCCCGTAACGGCGGGGACTGGGCACGATGGCCGCCAAACGCGCCGCCTGCTCATCGGTGAGAACAGCGGCATTGGTGCCGTAGTGATACCGCGCCGCGGCTTCCGCTCCGTAGACCCCATCTCCCCACTCAATCACATTCAGATAAATCTCGAGTATCCGTCTTTTGCTCATTATCGTTTCGAGCATGACGGTCACCGCCGCTTCCTGGGTCTTGCGCCACCAGGCACGCTGCCCGCCGAAAAAAAGGTTTTTCGCAAGTTGCTGGGAAATGGTCGATCCGCCGGCGACGATTTCGCCTTCGCGCAGGTTGCGTTCCATTGCATAACGGATGCCATCCCAGTCGAAACCCTGATGAAATACGAATTTTGCGTCTTCAGATGCCACTACGGCCCGCTTCAGATGCGAGGAAATCCGCTGGTACGGTACCCATCGCTGGTGCAGCCGCGCCCGTGAATCGCTTTCACGCAGAATTTCCAGCCGTGCGCGCATGAATGCTGTGGTTTCAGGGTTATGATCCACCCAGTACCAGACATGCACCAGGAACCAGAACTGCACTGCGGTCAGCACGATCAGTGCCAGCAGCAGCATGAATCCGGTCAAGCGAAGCAGCATCCGCAACAGCGTCGGACGCGCAACCTTGCCTGCCTTGGCACGGGCCATATCGGGGAAAATCTTTCCTGAAAGTCAGACTGCGGTGCGCAGCTGCTTGATGACCGGCGCCGTTTGCGGACGCACACCACGCCAGATAAAAAACGACTCTGCCGCCTGCTCGACCAGCATGCCCAGGCCGTCGACGGCGCGGGCGCCGGATTTGCGCGCGAATTCGAGAAACGGGGTGTCACGCCCGTACACCATGTCGTAAGCCAGCGCGTTCCGGGCGAAAACACCTCCCGGCAAATCCGGCATTTCCCCGCTTAAACCGGCAGAAGTGGCATTAATAATCAGATCGAATGGAACACCATCGAGATTCCGGTACGGAGAAGTTGAAATACCATGCACGGCAAAGTGTTCGAGCTTTTTAAACCTACTCACCATCAAGTTCGCCTTGTCCAGCGTGCGGTTGGCAACCACCAATGAGTCCGCATGCTTCTCGAGCAGGGAATGCATGACACCCTGGGCCGCCCCGCCCGCCCCCATCAGCAACACGCGCTTGCCGCGGAGTGGAAAACCGAGATTTTTTTCCAGGTCGGTTACCAGACCAACTCCATCCGTGTTGTATCCGACCAGTTGTCCGCCATCGACCTTGATCGTATTCACCGCTTCTGCATCCGCAACTCCGCCGATCGCGATGTCACCGGGACGGGTGATCCGGAACGCTTCGTTTTTGAAAGGTACCGTGACATTGAGTCCCTTGCCGTCTTCGGCAAAAAACTGGCGAACCGTCTCCGTGAACCCATCCAGCGGCGAGAACAGACGGTCGTAGGCAATATCCTCGCCAGTCTGCCTGGCGAATGCGGCATGAATCAGCGGCGATTTGCTGTGTTCAACCGGGTTACCGATGACAGCGTAGCGATCGGTCACTGGCTGATGAACTGGTCCGCCCGCGTGAACGTCCAGGTCCGGGTAATGTGCAGGATGTCGGTATCACGGGCGATATTGGGCGGGAATGCCGCGAACGGTGCGGCCAGCTTTACGATACGTATCGTGGCTTCATCCAGCAACTTGTGTCCAGAAGAACGATCGATCTGAACCTTTTCCAGCACGCCGTTGGACTTGATCGAAACGGTAGCCACTAGGCTGCCGTAGATGCGCTGGTCGCGCGCGGCCTGCGGGTAATTCAGTTCACCGAAGCGCTCGATCTTCTGCCGCCAGTCATCGACGTAACGTGCGAAGCGGTATTCCTGCGCACGGGCGCCGATAAACTTGCGGCGCGGGCGTTCCTGGTAGCTGTTCCAGTCCTTGCTAATCTGCGCTTCAAGCCGGGCAATGGCCAGGCTTTTTTGCAGGAGTTCCGTGGTGTCAGCCGGCGGTGCCGGCTCCGGCGAACGCTGCGCCTCAGACTTGACCGCTGCATTGGATACCGCAGGCTTGCCCTTGATGGCCAGCAGCTGCTGCGCCTCCTGTTCAAGTTCGGCCACGCGTTTCTGCGCCAGCTGCAGCTCGGTGGTCTGGACATCCCGAGTAATCGCCGGCAGCGGACTCTTTGCGCGCTGCCTGGCGTCGGTATTGCCCCCACCATCAAGATTATGCTGCGCCAGGGCGTCAGCCTTGCGCGGTTTGGCCTGGGATTTGGTATTGACCAGCACAACCTCAAGCGGCGGAGTCATGTTCTTCAGCTCGCGCAAGTCAGGCATGGTGAACGTAAGACCGAAAATCACGAAGGCGTGCATCAGCAGTGACAGCACCCCTGCAGCGCTGAATCGGGCGCGTACCGTCATCCGCGCATAGCGCCGGTCGAAGTCCTCGATGCGCCGCTCCAGTTCGGCAACCCGCGCATCCAACCGGTCCGCTGCGCCCGCCCACGAGCCGCGCCGTGGATGCTTCGCGCGGCGCGGCAGGGTAATCACCTCGGCAGCGGGTTTGAGCTTCATGGGACTATTCTAGACAAGCCCCTAAAAATATCAATAAAAACATTATTTATCATATAATTATGGAAAATGCTTAAAGCAGACTCTAGATATAGTGTGTTGGGTTGGTGTATACTAACTTTTCGCGGCATCAGGCATCCCGAGAAATTCGAGTTGCACCCCCAGATCAAGCAGATCGATGGCGCCCACCCGCAAAACGATCCGCGACCCTGGCGCCACGTCTGCAGGCAGGGACGGCACGCGCTGCGTAACCGGGGCAGCTTCCAGTCTCACCAGATTTTCGCGCAACACAACCGCGGGAGCCTCCCGGATGTTTTCCTGTTGCAGCCAGCGCAAACTCCAATAGCGCTCCATCGTACGCTGATATTCAGCATAGCTTTCGTAAGCTGTCTCAAACTCGCTCATGACCGCCAGCAAGCCGGTATCTTTCGCTGGGTAAGGCGCCTTTTCGCCGCGCACGCACGCGATTAGCTGGCGCTGGTTGACCAGGTCCGCATACCGCCGCAACGGCGAAGTCGCCCACAGATACTGGGCCACCCCCAGCCCGTCGTGGGGACCTGCCACAGTGCTGGTGCGTACCTTGCCCCCGCTTTGCACCCGATAAAGCGCAGCCTGCCCTTTGGCGTGCAAATCCGCCGCCCAGGTAGTGTTGGCCAGAATCATCAGCTCAGCTACCACCAGATCAATCGGCGTGCCGCGCCTGCGCGGCACAATCGAAATTCGCCCCTCGCTGACGCGAAACACGAAATCAGGGCGATCTTCACCCCGGGGGGCATCTCCCATGCGCTCAACCAGGCGGTGCCCCGCAAACTGCCACAGCCACGCCAGCTCCGTCCCCAAAGGATGGTCCACCCTGCCGCGCGCCAGCGCCTCGGCATTGAACACGGGCTCCAGCGCATCGTGCCGCAGATTGTCGGCGATCAATACGCGCTCGAGTTTCGTCTCGTGTCCACGCACCGAATAATCCGTGCCAATGTCGAAATAAACCGACAACGCCGGGCATTCTCGACCCGCCGCCAGGGTGTAGGCCTCCACTGCCGCATCCGGCAGCATCGTGATCTTGCCTCCGGGAAAATACACCGTTGAAAGTCGTTCACGCGCAATGGTATCCAGGGGCGATTGCGGGGCGATGCCCAACGCAGGAGCCGCGATGTGAACCCCCAGTCGGTGAATACCGCCGGGCAATTCCTGCAGCGAAAACGCGTCGTCAATTTCAGTCGTTTCCGCATCGTCGATACTGCAGGCGCAGACATCGGCCAGCGGCAAGTCCGCCGGTTCGACTTCCGCGGGCAGATCGGGAAACCCGCTGCCGCGCGGAAAATGCTCGAACAGAAAACGGTTCAGATGATAGGCATGCGTATCCTTCAAACCGCCACAGCGTTCGATCAGTCGCGCCGGAGTTACCTTTTCTGCATTGCTGGCCTCTTCCAGGGCCTTCCATTCGATGCTGTTGCGATCCGGCTTGTACAGAAGCTGGTCCAGATGCGCGACCAAAGCTTCAGGAAGCCGGCTGGAAACCAATTCCGCCACATAGGCTGTCTTGCGTTCGGCCTGCAGTTTTTTCCGTTCGACACTGGCCAGCGCCGCCTTCAGCGCATCCTCCGGTGCCGCCTTGTAGCGGCCGCGCCCCTTCTTGTAAAAATACATCGGCGCGCCATGTAATCGCATCAGCACGCCGGCAGACTCCACAGCGCCGGGCATGTGGCCAAAATATTCGCGCGCCAGCGTATCGTAAGAAAATTCGCCCTCTCCGCAGCATTGCCACAGAAAATCGACGTCAATCGCATCGGCGCAGGCTCGCGCCTCTTCCATGAACGCTGTGAGAGCCGGAGACTCGAAACGCAACAGCACCGCTGAGGCTTTCGCCTTTGAGCGCTTGCCGTGCGGCGCCTCGATCTGCAGTGATATGTCATTGTCGGCAAGCACGGCGCCGACTTTGAATTCACCGCCTTCTTCGTAAAAAACATTCATCGGGAAATACCGCGCAGGGAATCGCCGTAGAGGACGGCGAGCGGAGGAAATGGCAGCTGAATTATACGCGCCCGTACTGCCAGAATGCGAAGACGGTGCCCAGATACTCCTCAAATTCGCGAAATCCGTGGTCTCCGCCTTCAACGACGGTTTGTTCGCAGCCGGCGTACCGCCGGATACCGGCGCGGTAATCCAGCACTTCGTCCCCGGTCGCCGTGATCAACTGGTAGCGCTGCGGCGTAATCCGGTCAACCTCCAGTGCGCGCAATTCTTCGAGGTGTTTTTCGGTGAACTCATACACAGCGCCGGTATAAAGATTTTTCTGTGGGCCCAGCTGTCCAGCCAGCAGCTCATAGGAGCGTACGGCGGGATTTACCAGCACGGCGCGCGCACCCAGGTTTTCGACCAGCCAGGTTGCGTAATACCCGCCCAGTGAAGAACCGACCAGCGTTACCTGGCGTGGATCACGTTCAGTAACCAGCTCTCGCAGCATCGCCATTGCCGCAGCCGGGCGGTGAGATAGCTCGGGACATGCAAATTGATTACCCAGTCCCGCGCGGGTCATGTAATCACGCAGCAGGCCCGCCTTGTGCGAGCGCGCCGAGCTGTTGAACCCGTGGATGTAGACCAGCACGGGGACTATCCGCCAATCTGTTTTGCCAGCGCCAGCAGCCGGGCATCGCTGCCGCGCGCACCCAGGATAGACAGCCCGAGCGGACAGCCGTTCAGGGTGGCCAGCGGAAGACTAATCTGCGGCAGACCCGCAAGACCTGCGATGCACAGCAAACTCATCGCCCGCGCACGGAAATTATCAAGCTGTGCGGAGGGGGTGTTGCAATGTGGTGCAATGTCGGGAACGGTAGGCAACAACAGCACGGTATCATCCATAAGCAGCCCGTCCATACGCCGCCGTACCATGTCCCGCACTGCCTGCATGCGGGACACTTCGCCCTCGGTCACGCCAGCAGCCCATGCTGCGCGTTCGCGCACGCCCGGACCCAATTGGGGTTTCACGCGTGCGATCCATTCCCCATGCTGGGAGTGAAACTCGGCCCCCTGCAACACCCGAAACGCCTGAAACCATTGCGGCAGGCCTTCAGCACTAACTGTAACTGGACGCAGCTCGCTGAACAGGGAACGAACACGCTCAAGTACTGGTTGCATTGCAGAAGTAACGTCGGACGACACAAGCGCAAATGCATCCTCGGCAAGCAGTCCCCGCAACGATTTTGGGTTCACAACTGGCTGCTCTTGCAGCAGAACGGTGCCGACACGCTCCAGCAATGCCGCATCGCGAGCAAACCATCCCGCGACATCAAAGCTCGGCGCCATCGGGCAGACGCCGGCCATCGGCACCCGCCCGTGGGTCGGCCGTATGCCGTAGAGACCGCAAAAACTTGCTGGCGCGCGCACTGAACCGCCGGTATCGCTGCCGATCGAAAAATCCACCAGGCTACCCGCAACTGCGGCTGCAGAACCGCTGGAGGAACCGCCGGGTACACGTCCCGGCGCATTGACGTTGACCGGCGTGCCGTAGTGCGCGTTCTCACCGGTGATGCTGAAGGTCAGCTCATCGGTCTGCGTCTTGCCCGCCATGTCGGCGCCTGCACCTAGCAGCATTTCAATGGCTGGCGCGGTATGCGCAGCAGGTTCATGCGTGGCCAGCCACTCCGGACTGCCGAATCCGGTCTGATATCCCGCAACGTCGTAAATATCCTTGGCGCCGAAGGTTAGGCCCGCAAGAAGGCCGCTGCCCGAACCACGCAAGGCAACGTGAGTATGCCGGCAGAAAGCGCCCAGCGCGTCTTCGGGAATCACCGCCATCAGGCAGCCAGGCGCAGCAGAAGCTTGTCGTGGATACCGCCGAATCCACCGTTGCTCATGATCAGGACATGATCGCCGTCGTGTGCGGCAGCGGCAACAGCTTCGATCAGCTGTGTCAGGTCGCCATGCACCTGCGCCTTGCCTCCTAGCGGAGCAAGCGCAGCAGCCGCATCCCAGTTGATGCCGCCACTGTAGCAATAGACCTGATCGGCCTCGGCAAGACTGCCGGGCAGCGCCTGTTTCATGATTCCGAGTTTCATCGTGTTCGAGCGGGGTTCGATGACCGCAAGGATACGGCCGCTGGACGCCTTGCGTCGCAACCCCGACAGGGTGGTCGCAATCGCCGTCGGATGGTGCGCAAAATCATCGTACACGGTGACGCCGCGCACTGTGCCGCGCGTCTCCATGCGGCGCCGTACGCCCTTAAACTGCCCGAGCGCATCAACGGCACCGACGGCGGGAACGCCGGCATGTCGTGCTGCGGCGATGGCCGCCAGTGCATTGAGCCGGTTGTGCTCTCCGGCAAGATCCCACATCACTCGGCCCCGTGAGGCGCCTTCATGGATCACCTCGAATGCACCGCGCGCATCCGTATCGCCCGCCCGCCATGCGCATGTATCGCCAAAACGCTCTACCGGGGTCCATGCCCCTCTCGCCAGCACACGCTCAAGCGCTGAATCGGCGCCATTCGAAACAATCAGTCCGTTAGCGGGCACGATGCGAACCAGGTGATGAAACTGGTTCTCGATGGCGGAGAGGTCGGGAAAAATGTCGGCATGATCGTATTCGAGATTATTGAGCACAAGAGTACGCGGCGAGTAATGAACGAATTTCGAGCGCTTGTCGAAAAAGGCGGTGTCGTACTCATCGGCTTCGATCACGAAAAAGGGCGTTTCGGTGAGGCGCGCTGACACGCCGAAATTCTGAGGCACACCGCCGATAAGGAAACCGGGGCTGAGTCCCGCGTGCTCAAGTATCCACGCCACCATCGAACTGGTGGTCGTCTTGCCATGCGTGCCCGCCACGGCAAGCACCCAGCGCCCCTGCAACACATGATCATGCAGCCACTGCGGGCCTGACACGTGGGGCAGTCCGCGGTTGAGAATGGCTTCCATCAGCACATTGCCGCGGGTCACCACATTTCCAACCACAAAGAGGTCGGGTCTTAGATCGATCTGCTCCGCACCGTAGCCGTTGATCAGTTCGATGCCTTCCGCTTCGAGCTGGGTGCTCATCGGCGGGTAGACATTGGCATCGCAACCGGTCACGCGGTGCCCTGCTGCGCGGGCAAGCAGCGCAAGCCCGCCCATGAACGTACCGCAGATACCGAGAATATGAATATGCATGTTCAATCCGTGAATCCGGGGCAAATGATACGCGAATCGGACGACAAGCCCGCGTCAGAACGGCGGAATCTGATTGGTTTTGCCTGAAGGCTCAGCAAGGTAAGGCCACGGATGCGACTGCCGGCTTAAGCAGCACTGCCCAGTGCGAGTTCGCGGCGTATATTTTCGTAACGCGTATGCAAATCAGCCGCATCGCGACCGCCAAGATTGAGCACTGCATAGCGATGGCTGCCCAGCCATTTCATTTCTCGGGCAAGCCCAACACCCCGCTTCCGATAAAGCATCAGCCGGGCATCTGGATAGCGGCGGTGTATAGCCTCTATCTGAGCCAATGTTGGTACGCGTTCGGGAGCACGTCCGTCGAAACGGCGAAAAACGAAACTGGCTGCGGTACGGAATTCACCAGCCTCATCCGGCACGCGCGGGGCTTCGCCGACAGCGAGATCCAACAACATGCCGTAAGGATCACAGCCATCAACGCGGCCGTACAAATTCATGATCTGGGATGCCATGCGCGGGTTGATTTCGATAATGCGTATATTTCCGTTCGTGCGGTTGATCACCATCTCGACATTGAAAAATCCGTGGCTGTAATCCAGTCCTGAAAGCAGCTTCTCGGTCAGCGTCCGCACCCTCTGCTGGAGCGACTCTTCCATCCGCGAGGGATATTCGAACTGCATGAACGCCTGGGTGCCGGGATACATGACTTCGTCGACCATACCCAGAACGGTGATTTTGCCATTGTGCACATAGCCGTCGATACTGATCTGATCACCCTCGAGGATTTCCTCGGCGATCATTGCCCTGGCACCAATGGAGAACGGCGTGTAAAGCGGCGTCAGATCATCAAATGGCTTTACCAGCTTGCGCAGGATCAGGCGCTCCAGCGGCGAGAAATCCAGCAGCGCCTGTAACTGCGCCATGTCATTAACCCGCCGTGCCAGCACCGAATAGGTCGCCTTCACCGGTTTCACAAAACAGGGAAAACCGATCTCAGGTGCATGTTCGATATGCCTTGCATAAGGCATTACCGAAAACCGCGGCGTAGCCTCTGGTACTATTTTCTGCTGCAGGCAGCGGGAATAATATTTGTGCTGTGCAGCGATGATCGTTGCCGGATCCATACCCGGCAGGCCGAGTCGCTGGGCAATGACTGCCACCAGCAGCGCGCCGAAATGCTCATTGTTGCTGACAACCCCGTCGATCCGGCCCCTGTAACGACGCACCAGTCGATCCACATAGCGGCGCGCATCAAACGTCAGCAGCCGCGCATTTTCGGGAAAGGCAAAAAGATCAAAGCCTTCGTAATAAAAACGGTAATCAGACTGATAGCGGGAATGTTCGAGTTCAGCGCGATCCCAGTCCTTGGGAAACAATATCAATATGCGTCTGGGTTTCAATGCAGGCTCCAGAATTTTCAGGTACCGATGTCACGGCTATGGACATCAGTCGCGGATACCGGAATAAACATACAGAAATGTGTTTATTCCTGAAAGCGCCGTCGCGCAGTCCCCCAGGCAATGTAACCAGTGCCCAGCAGTGTCAATTCGATCTGCAAATCCGGCACATACGCCTGCAGGCGATCCCAGGGCGTCTCCAGGCCTTCGGTGTGGGTGTAACAACCCCGCGACTTGAAGCACCGGTATAGCCTGAACGGATCCAGCCAGCGCGGCGGGTGCTTGATGCCGGCAGCTGCAACCTTTGCATCGGCAACAGCCTGGCGAAAAATGTTGTCCAGCGCAGCCGGAGAGCGCATTACATCGTGGGTATAGTTAAACAGCACCCCTGTCACGGGTTGCTGCCATTCGACCGCCTCCATCGCTGACTCGATCAGCGTGATATTGCTCCAGCCAGCCTCATCGACCCTCGCTCTTGCAAGTGCTAGCATCTCTGGGCTGTGTTCTACACCGATGATCCTACCTTCCCGACCAACCGCCTCGAGCAACAGCGGAAAACTAAGCCCGGTGCCGCACCCGGCATCCAGCACGATATCACCCGAATGCAACGCCAACCTGGCGATGGTGCGCCGGCGTAGTCCCATCGTGCGCCGTGCGCTGGCGTCATAGCCTTCGGCATGCTTGCTGTAGCGTTCAATGCTTTCTTCTGGGTTCATCGCGGCAAATCAGAAAACATGAAATGTAAAACCGTTGCTCACAATAGAATATCCTCCATGGCCGCGGAACGGGTTCCCGGCAATGGGCGGTTGTCGGCAGCGTGGTAGGTGAACACTACTGAATATTTGGTGGTAGAGGTTCTGTTATGGCCGGCGGCATGAAACAGCCGGCAATGAAAAAACAGCGCATCACCGGGATTAAGTTCGGCATATATGCGTTGGCTCAGCAGTTCGGCGTTTTTTGCAACATCGGTGCGCAGAAATTGCGCCTGGTCGAGCTGTTCAGCACTGTAATCGATGGCATGGCTGCCTGGCAGCAACATCAGGCAGCCGTTATCCGGATGCTCCTCCCCCAAGGCCAGCCAAACCGAAACCATTTCAGCTCGCTCGTATGACCAGTAGCGGAAATCACGATGCCAGCTGGTAATGCTGCTGTAGCGCGGATCCTTGGTCATCACGCAGTTGTGGTGCGCCTGCACCAGAGCAACTTGCGGGCCGAGCAGTTGGCGCAGGCGTTCCACTACCGGCAGCGCTGTCGCCCATTGGCGGAACAGCGCGTCGCGGGAGTAGGCTTGCAGTAATCTCCGGATGGTGCGTCCTCCGGGCGCTTCAAGCGATTCTGGGGCACCCGGATAAAGGGTGTCCGATTCGTACTCGACCGGCGTTTTTTTGGCATCAAGATCTCGCTCGGCCAGTGCCCGCAGCTGCACGCAGGACGCGAACGGCACCAAGCCACGGACCACCTGATAGCCTTCCTGGTTGAAACCGGCGACTTCGGCATCTGAAAACCGGTCATTCACGCTAGATGGACCGCCTTCTGAATACCCACAGATGAAACAATATTGCACCCAAAATCAGCGTCACCAGCGAATACTGGGGATCGAGAGCACCCGCCGTGAACAGCGATTCTGTGCGGAATACTGAATCCTCGTAATTGACCACTACCGCTAGCAGCAGATTGTTACCTGCATGTGCGCCAATCGCTAGTTCTAGACGGCCGTCGCGAAGGCTCACACTGGCAAGAAACAGTCCCATCACGAAATAATTGGCTGCCATGATCGCGAGTCCGTATGCGGCCACCTCTGGATTATAGAGGTGCGGGATGGTGAAAACCACGCTGCTCAGCACGGCGAGCGCTGCCGGCTGCCGCAACCAGCGACCCATGGCCTGAACCAGGTATCCGCGAAAAAACAGTTCTTCGGCTGCACACTGCAACGGCGTCAGCAACAATGCCGCAAAGAGAAAGGGCAGCCAGCGCTGCAGATCCAGGCTCCACCCATAGCGTCCCGGATACAGCAGGTTCTCGACTACCGCAAACAGCAGGCCCAGCACGATCCAGACCACGGCACCCTCCGCCATGCGCCGCCGATCGATTACAGGATGCGGCGTGATCAGGGAGCGAATTCGACGGCGGTGCAAAATGACGATGACGGTCACTACGCCTGCCAGCAGCATCAGCACGCTGGCATTGACTGCGACAAATTCGGTGATACGACCCAGCGGCAGGTACAAAACTAGCAAATAGGCAATATTGCCGCCGATCAACCAGATCGCGGCAATGCCCAGAATGCCCAGCAGGTAACGCCACCAGCTGTTGTGAGCTGCATCGGCCAGCGCCAGATAACGCCTGGCCGGCGAAAGGGGAAATTGCGTCAAGCGGAATCGTAGCCCAGGACCGGCGCCAGCCAGCGTTCGGCATCGGCTAGCGAAATACCCTTGCGCTTTGCGTAATCCGCCACCTGATCGCGATCAACTTTGCCGATGGCGAAATACTGCGCCTCGGGATGCGAGAAATAAAATCCGCTTACCGAGGATGCCGGCTGCATGGCGTAGGACTCGGTCAGCCGCATGTCAATGCGACCCGCCTGCAGCAATTCGAACAATGCGCCTTTCTCGGTATGGTCCGGACAAGCCGGATATCCCGGAGCAGGCCGGATGCCGCGGTATTTCTCCGCGATCAAGGCGTCATTGTCCAGCGCTTCGTCGCGCGCATAACCCCAGAACTCGCGGCGCACGCGCAAATGCAGCAGTTCGGCGAACGCTTCAGCCAGACGGTCGGCCAGCGCCTTGAGCAGGATGGCTGAATAATCGTCATGCCGCTTTTCAAAATTCTCAATGCGCTTGTCGATGCCCAGCCCCGCAGTAACTGCAAAAGCGCCGACATAATCGGCGACCCCGGATTCCAGCGGCGCGACGAAATCGGCAATGCTCTGGTTGGCGCGGCCACTCGGTTTGCGGTTCTGCTGGCGCAGGTTATGCCAGGTCATCAGCCGTTTTTTTCGGGTATCGTCGGCATAAATTGCAATGTCTTCATGATTGATACGCGCGGCTGGAAACAACCCGAATACGCCGTTCGCCGTCAGCCAACGGCCTTCGATGATTTTTTTCAGCATCGCCTGTCCGTCGGCCAGCACCTTGCGCGCCTCCTCCCCGACGACCGGATCCTTTAGAATTGCCGGATATGGCCCGGCCAGGTCCCAGGTCTGGAAGAACGGCCCCCAGTCGATGTGGCGGGCAATTTCGGATAGGTCGTAGTTCTTCAGCGGCTTCAACCCGATCATCTCCGGCTTCGGCGGCACGTAACTCTTCCAGTCGGTCTTCAGAGCGTTTGCGCGCGCCTCGGCCATCGAAATCAGTTCAGGGCCTTTCTTGCCCGCACGCTGTTCGCGGATGCGCTCGTACTCTGCTGCGACGTCGTTCAGATAACCCTTGCGCTGGTTGTCGGAGAGCAGGCTCGAACACACGCTGACGCTGCGCGAAGCATCCGGTACCCACACCACCGGCCCAGAGTAATGCGGTGCGATTTT
Source organism: Burkholderiales bacterium (assembly GCA_038106575.1). Lineage (GTDB taxonomy): Bacteria > Pseudomonadota > Gammaproteobacteria > Burkholderiales > SG8-41. The sequence goes on along the minus strand of JAYOED010000008.1, from coordinate 13,066 downwards.
CACCGCGGTATGCACGCGCGAAGTCGTGGCACCGCCGATCAACAGCGGGATGTTCATACCGGCACGCTGCATTTCGCGCGCGTTGTGGGCCATTTCTTCCAGCGACGGCGTGATCAGCCCCGAGAGGCCGATGATGTCAGCTTTTTCCTTCTCCGCGACTTCCGCGATCTGTTTCCACGGCACCATCACACCGAGGTTCACCACTTCATAATTGTTGCACTGGAGCACTACGGCAACGATGTTCTTGCCGATGTCATGAACATCGCCCTTGACCGTGGCCAACACGATCTTGCCCTTGGCACGAATATCGCCCAGCCGGCTCTTTTCTTCCTCGATGAACGGCACCAGATGGGCCACCGCCTGTTTCATCACCCGCGCTGATTTCACCACCTGCGGCAGAAACATCTTGCCGGCGCCGAAGAGATCGCCGACGACGTTCATTCCGTCCATCAGCGGGCCCTCGATCACCTCGATTGGCCGGCCGTTGCGCTCCGCGATTTCCAGGCGCATCTCCTCGGTGTCTTCAACAATCCAGTTCGAGATGCCCTTGACCAGCGCATGGGTCAGCCGCTCGCGGACTGGCGCGTCCCGCCAGGCCAGATCCTCCGTCACCACCTTTCCCTTGCCTTTGAAGGTTTCGGCAAATGCGACCATGCGCTCGGCGGCGTCGTGACGGCGATCGAAGATGATGTCTTCGACATGCTCGAGCAGATCCTGGGGAATATCGTCGTAGACGCCGATCTGGCCGGCATTGACGATGGCCATGGTCAGCCCAGCCTTGATCGCGTGGAACAGGAACGCGGTATGTATGGCCTCGCGCACCGGGTCATTGCCGCGGAACGAAAACGAGATGTTCGATAGCCCGCCGCTGATCCGCGCATGTCGCAGATTCTGTCGTATCCAGCGCGTAGCTTCGATGAAATCGATGCCGTAGCGGTTATGTTCCTCGATGCCGGTCGCGATCGCGAAAATATTCGGATCGATGATGATATCTTCCGGCGGAAAACCGATTTCCCCGACCAGGATATCGTAGGCCTTTTTCGAGATCTCGATGCGACGCTGATAAGTATCGGCTTGGCCCTTTTCGTCGAAAGCCATCACCACTACAGCAGCGCCATAGCGCTTGGCGAGCCGTGCCTGCTGCTTGAACGGTTCGACACCCTCTTTCATGCTGATCGAGTTGACTATCGCCTTGCCCTGAACGCATTTCAACCCGGCTTCGATGAGTTCCCAGTTCGAGGAGTCGATCATCACCGGCACACGAGAAATGTCGGGTTCGGAGGCGATCAGGTTGAGAAAGGTGGTCATCGCCGCCTTCGAGTCGAGCATCGCCTCGTCCATGTTCACGTCAATCACCTGGGCGCCGCTTTCCACCTGCTGACGTGCCACCGACACTGCTTCGGCATAGTTCCCAGCCAGGATCAGCTTGGCAAAGGCGCGGGATCCGGTGACATTGGTACGCTCGCCGACATTGACGAACAGCGAATCGTCGCTGATGTTCAGCGGCTCCAGTCCGGACAGGCGCATTTTCTTTTCAACTGCGGGAACCTTGCGCGGGGTAATGTCTTTCACGATGTCCGCAATGGCGCGGATATGCGGCGGCGTCGTTCCACAGCAACCGCCCACCACGTTGACGAAGCCGCTTTTCGCGAAATCAAGCAGATAGGCTGCGGTATCGGCCGGTAGCTCGTCGTAACCTGTCGGTGCCAGCGGATTCGGCAGGCCTGCATTTGGATAGGCGCAGACAAAAGTATCGGCGACCGTCGAGATTTCCTCGATGTACGGCCTCATTAGCTTTGCCCCCAGAGCGCAGTTCAAGCCGATGGTGATCGGTTTGGCATGGCGCACTGAATTCCAGAACGCTTCCGGCGTCTGGCCAGACAGGGTGCGGCCCGATGCGTCGGTGATGGTGCCGGAAATCATGACCGGGATTTTCAGTCCTTTTTCCGCACAATACCGGTCGATCGCAAACAGGGCGGCCTTGGCGTTCAGCGAGTCGAATATTGTTTCCACCAGTAACAGGTCGGCGCCGCCGTCAACCAGTCCGCGAATGGCTTCGGTATAAGCAGCCACCAGCCCATCAAAACTAACGTTGCGGAACCCGGGGTCGTTGACGTCGGGCGATATCGAGGCCGTGCGATTAGTCGGTCCGAGCGTACCCGCGACGAAGCGCGGCCGGCAGGCATCCTTCTTTTCGTAGGTGTCCGCAGCCGCACGCGCGATTTTTGCAGCCTCTACATTCAATTCATACACCAGCTCTTCCATGTGGTAATCGGCCATGGCGACCGATGTCGAATTGAAGGTGTTGGTTTCAATGATGTCGGAACCGGCATCGAGATACTGCTCGTGAATCTCGCGGATGATCTGGGGTTGCGTCAGCACTAGCAGGTCGTTGTTACCCTTGACCTCGTATTCAAAATCCTTGAAACGTTTGCCGCGATAAGCCGCCTCGTCCAGCTTGTAGCTCTGGATCATCGTGCCCATGGCGCCGTCGAGAATCAGGATGCGCTTCGACAGCAGCTCGGGTAATTGGTGGATGCGGGAGTGAGTCATGGCTTCAGTTTGAGCCCTATTACGGCCGGATAGGCCGGAAAAGCGCGAATTTTATCATGGACTTAGCGCGTTTTTGGGCAACTGGCCCTGAAACCTTTGCGCGCCTATAATGCGCCTTCATTAACGAAGCGTGACAGTGACATCCCGATGAAGCACATGGAGCCCAAGGAAGCCTTCGAGTTTCTGAACCAGAACCCGAATTCGGTATTCATCGACTGCCGCAGCGAGATAGAATATTTGTTCGTCGGGCATCCCATCAGGGCCATCCACGTGGCATGGAATGACGGCCCCAACTGGGAAATAAATCCTCATTTTGTCGCTCATGTCAAAAAAGCGGCCAGTGTCGATCGTCCGATCATCGTCATCTGCCGCAGCGGCAACCGCTCTCTGGATGCCGGCCATGCCCTTGAAGAAGCCGGCTTCACCCAGGTCTACAACGTGCTCCACGGCTTCGAAGGCGAACTCGATGACAAACATCACCGGGGCACGAAAACCGGATGGCGATATGATGGGCTGCCCTGGGAACAGTGTTGAGCCCCGGCTCTCGCTGAGGCTACCCGGACCGCGATCCTTTCAGCCGCAGATACGCCAACCAGGAACACACTCCTGCGAACAGCAGTCCGCCCATGGCGACAGCCAGCGTCAGCGCACTGCCTGAAACCAGCGGAGATATCACACCAGCGGTAATGCCTGAAAACAGGCTGTGCGCGAATCCCTGCAGTGAAGACACCGTGCCGCGCAGTTGCGGATAAAGATCAAGCACCAACACCGTCACGCTTGGCATCGCCAGCGCCATGCCGGTGCTGTAGAGCATGACCGGCAGCACGGTCCACGGCAGCGACGGTGGGAAAAATGCGCAGTAGAGAATATTTAGCACTGCCGCACATGCCATGGCCAGATATCCGATGATGACTGTATGGTGCGACGACAGTTTGCCAGCCAGCCGCCCCGACAGAAATGCACCGAGCATGACCCCACCAATGCCCGGGACAAACAACCACGGAAAATCCGTCGCTGTCAGACCCAGCAAACCGTAGATCACTGCGGGTGCAGAAACGACATAAAGAAAAAAACCGGAAAAATTGAACGCCACAACCATACACAGCAACACCAGTATCGGGTTACTGCCAAGTCTCAGGTAGTTGTGCAACAACGGCACGATCCTGAGCGGCTGTCTTGCTTCGACGGGATGTGTTTCCGGCAACCGCAACCAGGTCCCGACCAGCGTAACAATACCGTAAATTACAAGAAACCAGAAAATCGAGCGCCAGCCGGCAGCCTGCTGCAGCCAACCACCAATCACCGGCGCAATAGCGGGTGCAATTCCGAATATCATCGTCACCAAGGACATCAGTCGTTGAGCTTCATGTCCCTGCTGGCTGTCGCGAATAATTGCGCGACCGACAATAATGCCGGCCCCGGCGGATAGGCCCTGCACCGTGCGCCAAAACAGCAGTTGTGAAAATGTAGTAGCAAGCGCACAACCGATGGCGGTCATCACGTAAAGCAGCAGGCTGAAAATGATGACCGGACGCCGCCCCAGGGAATCCGATAACGTCCCGTGGAACAGGGTCATCACGGCAAGCGCAAGCAGATAGAGGCTAAGCGTCTGCTGCATCTGAGCCGGGGTCGCCAGCAGATCCGCAGCGATAAAGGGAAACGCGGGCAGATAAGTATCGATCGTGAATGGCCCGATCATCGCCAGCGCCGCCAGTATGAGCGCAATTACGGGTAGCCTTGAAGCGACCGCAGGTCCATCACTCATCATAATCGGGTCAACATAAGAAAAAGCGCCTCTGGCGCAAGGATGACAACCACCTTCGGCCGCACAGTGCGCTCGGCTATCTCACCCCCGCCGAGTTTGCTGCACAACGAAAATCAGGTAATTTAACCCCGGACTCTTCATCGACCTGTAGCTAATTCTTGGGAGCAGGTCAGTCCATGCCCGAGAGGGTGCATCTAAAGAGTACGGCCAGGGACACGCGGGATCAAACATTCCGGAGTTGACTGGAAAACACTCAACGCTTGCGAATCCCTGGCGGCTGACCGCGGGCAGTGAATAGCGCTGCTTCAGGGCGTACTGGCAGCCTCGAGCTCAGCCACCTTCTTCTCGAGTTCTTCCAGCCTTGCCCGTGAACGGGCCATAACCTCGCGCTGGATATCGAATTCCTCCCGGGTCACCAGATCGAGCCGGCCGAGCAAGGCAGCCAGCATGGCGCGGAGATTTTTCTCAAGGTCGGCTGCAGGGCTTTGGGCCAGCACCGAGCGCAGCCGTTCGTTAATTTCATCGAGCAGTTTCTGATCCATGCAGACAGACTCCTTGTCCGGCCCTCCAGTTTAACAACTCGATCGGCCCCGTCCCTCCAGCCGCCCCTCAAAGCTACTGGAACCTGAGCGCCCCGATACGGGGCGCTCACATATCATAACGCACCATTGTGGTGCGCTGCGTTTTTCCTTGAGCATCGGATAAAATAATAAATATCTGTTTATAAATGATTTTTTTAACTGGCACGTTACCTGCTTATCAATCGTTGCGTTTTTCGCACATGTGCTAACTACAAAAGGGAACCAACATGTTTAAGAAGACCATGATCGCCGGTCTCATTGCTGCCGCAGCACTCACGACTACTCTGGCCACCGCCGCCGACTCGCCCCACTCGCTTTCAGGAAATATGGGCATTTACAGTCAATACATTTTCCGAGGCCTAACGCAAACTAATAAAGATCCGGCGCTGCAAGGTGGATTCGACTACAGCCACTCCAGCGGCTTTTATGCCGGCACCTGGATGTCGAATGTAAGCTGGCTGACCGACACTCCGGCCTCCACCGGCTATACCAGCAGCAGTCTGGAAATGGATTTCTACGGCGGCTACAAGGGTTCTATCGGCAAAAGCGACTTCGGCTATGACGTTGGGATTCTTCAGTACTACTACCCCGGCACCCATAACACCGCTGTCAATGCCGGCACTTACAAAGCAGATACGCTAGAAGTCTATGCCGCGCTGACCTGGAAATGGCTGTCGGCCAAATACTCGCACAGCATCAACAAAAAGACCTTCGGCGTGAACAACAGCGACGGCACGTACTATGTTGACCTGTCTGCGACCTTCCCCGTCACCGACAAGTTCAACATTCTTGCCCACTACGGTATCCAAGAATTCAAGGGCACCAGCGCGGCCTGCGGCGCAAACACCCCGAATGACCGTTGTGCGTCCTACAAAGACTGGAAACTCGGGGGCACATACGCGTTGCCGAAAGACTTCACTGTCGGCGCCTACTTTACCGGCACAGACATGACCGCTGCGCAAAAATCTTTCTACACCAACGCCAGCAATGCAGGCGCACGCCTTTTAGGCAAGGACACCTTCACGGTTTTCGTCGCCAAAACTTTCTGATCTGAGATCCACGCCGGGGGCGGTGAAAGCCGCCCCCCCTAACCAAGGAAAACTTTCATGAAACTCGTCACGGCAATCATCAAGCCGTTCAAGCTAGACGAAGTACGGGAAGCTCTGTCTGCCATCGGCGTGACCGGCATCACCGTAACCGAAGTCAAAGGCTTTGGACGGCAAAAGGGACACACAGAACTCTACCGCGGGGCGGAATACGTGGTGGACTTCCTCCCTAAGATCAAAGTGGAAGCTGCGATCAAAAGCGATCTCCTCGAGCAGGTTATCGAGGCCGTCGAAAAATCCGCGAATACCGGCAAGATCGGCGACGGTAAGATTTTCGTCTCCGAACTCGAGCAGGTAATCCGCATCCGCACCGGTGAAACCGGCGCTGATGCACTTTGATTGGAGAATGACATGAAAAGACTTTTTGCGGTTCTGGCTTTGTTCGGCGTACTGAGTATCGCTGGCTCACTGGCCATCGCGCAGGACAAACCCTCTGAAGCGCCCGCCGCCACTGCACCGGCTGCAGCAGCGCCTGCCGCTGCGGCGCCAGCAGCGGCACCCGCACCCAAGCTGGACACTGGTGATACGTCGTGGATGATGGTTTCCACAATTCTGGTTACATTGATGGTATTGCCTGGCCTCGCCCTGTTTTACGGGGGCATGGTACGGACCAAGAACGTGCTATCAGTTCTCATGCAGGTATTCGCCGTATTCAGCGTTATTGCCATACTTTGGGCGGTTTACGGATACAGCATGGCCTTTACCGGCAGCGGTAAGGTGATCGGTGCATTCGACAAGATATTCCTTGCCGGCATCACACCCAACTCACTGCAGGGGACCATACCTGAACTGGTGTTCGTCAACTTCCAGCTGACCTTTGCGGCAATCACGCCGGCTCTGATCGTCGGCGCCTACGCCGAACGTATGAAGTTCTCGGCGGTGCTGCTGTTCATGGTCCTGTGGCTGACGGTGTGTTATGTGCCGATGGCGCACATGGTCTGGGGCGGCGGCTGGATTGCAGGCATGGGCGCAATCGACTTTGCCGGCGGCACTGTGGTTCATATCAACGCCGGTATCGCGGGACTTATTGCAGCGATCGTCCTCGGCAAGCGCAAAGGTTACGGCACTGTGGCAATGCCGCCGCACAATCTCGCGCTAACGATGATAGGTGCCTCAATGCTGTGGGTGGGCTGGTACGGCTTCAATGCCGGAAGCGCGGTCGCTGCCAATGGCGGGGCCGCCCTGGCAATGATCAACACCACGCTCGCCACCGCTGCGGCAGCTGTTGCCTGGATGTTCACTGAGTGGATGGTAAAGGGCAAACCTAGCCTGCTGGGCATTGCAACCGGTGCCGTCGCCGGCCTGGTTGCCATCACCCCGGCCTGCGGCAACGCAGGACCGATGGGCTCGATCATGCTCGGCATCGCGGCAGGCATCATCTCGCTGTGGGCAGTTATCAGCCTGAAGAAAATGCTGGGTTACGATGACTCCCTTGATGTATTCGGCGTACATGGCATTGCCGGTATTGTCGGCGCCATCGGCATCGGCATCCTGGCGTCCCCATCGCTGGGTGGCACCGGTTTCGGCAGCGGTAACGAAACCATAGGCGCCCAGTTGATAACCCAGATCATCAGCGTCGGATTCACCCTGGTCTACACGGGTGTATTGAGCTACGTGATCCTGAAAATCGTGGACATGATCGTTGGCCTCAGGGTGTCCGAGGAATCGGAAACCGAGGGTCTCGACACCACGGAGCACGGGGAGTCAGCTTACAACTAGAACCGTTCAACATTTTCCCCACGGGCGCCTGCGGGCGCCCGTTTTTTTTTGGGAAACCGCGGCCGGAAGGGCCATTTCCAGGATCAGCTACAATCCCGTATCATGACCGTACCCAGACTCACCACTGCGCTCACCGGTCCGCTGCAGGATCTGGAAAACCATATCCTCAAGGCCACCACTGAAATCGAGCATTGGCTGCGCAGCCGCTGGCAAACTCATGCCGCACCGTTCTACGCCTCGGTAGATTTACGCAACGCGGGCTTCAAGCTGGCGCCGGTCGACACCAACCTGTTTCCCGGAGGCTTCAACAACCTCAACCCGGAATTCCATACGCTGTGCGTGCAGGCAGCGATGTCAGCGATCGAAAAAGCCTGCCCGGACGCGCGGGCGGTCGTGTTGGTCCCGGAAAATCACACCCGCAACCAGTTTTACCTCCAGAACGTCGAGAAACTGGCAACCATACTGAGACATGCCGGCGTGGAAGTGCGCGTCGGCAGCCTGCAGCCGGAAATCACTTCGCTCACCGATCTCGAGTTGCCTAACGGCGGCACTTTGCGCCTGGAGCCGCTTCAGCGTATCGGCAAGCGGCTGCAAATCGGGGAATTTAATCCCTTTGTCGTGCTGCTGAACAATGATCTGTCAGGCGGGGTTCCGGCGATATTGCAGAACCTTGAGCAGACTGTGCTGCCCCCGATCCATGCCGGCTGGTCAACCCGGCGAAAATCACAGCATTTTTCCGCTTTCGATGCCGTAGCCCGCGAATTTTCGGAATTGATCGGGATCGATCCGTGGCTGATCAACCCGTTTTTCGAGAAATGCGGAAAGATCAATTTCCGCGAACGCGCCGGCGAAGAATGCCTTGAGGGATATGTTTCGGAAATCCTCGGCGATATCCGCAAAAAGTATGCGGAATATGGCGTGACCGAGGACCCGTTCGTGATCGTCAAGGCCGACGCCGGCACTTACGGCATGGGCATCATGACCGTAAAGGATGCATCAGAAGTCAAAGGGCTCAACCGCAAGCAGCGCAACAAGATGGCCGTGGTCAAGGAGGGAATGGAGGTGCATGACGTCATAGTCCAGGAGGGCGTCTATTCCTTCGAGACCGTCGGCGATGCGGTGGCCGAACCCGTGGTCTACATGATCGATCATTTCGTGGTCGGCGGGTTCTATCGGGTTCATACCGGGCGCGGCAAAGACCAGAACCTCAACGCCCCCGGCATGCAGTTCGTCCCCCTGGCATTCGACGAGCCCTGCTCATCCCCGGATCCCAACGACCCCGGTTGTCCGCCAAACCGGTTTTACTCGTACGGCGTAATCGCCCGGCTGGCGCTGGTGGCTGCGGCACTTGAACTGGAGCGAATGGAAGTCGCAACGCAGGCGCCGGTGCTGCTGCGCGCTGCCCCATGAAACTGGCGTTCATCGTCGACCCGCTCGACGACTTCAAGCTCGAAAAAGACACCACCTACGCCATCATGCGCGAAGCCGCTGCGCGCGGCTATGAACTTCATGTCATGCAGCAGGGCGATCTGGCCTGGCACAAGCAGATCGTCATCGGTCGTGCCAGCCGCCTTCATCTGACCGGCTCGACCCCTTGGTACAGGCTAGATCCACCGCATGACACTCCGCTCGAACAGTTCGATGCAGTACTGATGCGCAAGGACCCGCCCTTCGACATGGAATACGTTTACAGCAGCTATCTTCTGGAAATCGCCGAACGCCAAGGTGCCCGGGTCTTCAACCGCCCCCAAGCCATTCGTGACTACAACGAAAAAATGGCCATTGCTCGTTTTGCTGAGTTCACTGCGCCGACTCTGGTCGCGCGCTCTGCAGAACGCCTGCGCCTGTTCATTAAAGAGCACGTTGACATCATCCTCAAACCGCTGGACGGCATGGGAGGCGCCTCAGTATTCCGCGTCCGCCACGATGACCCCAACTTGGGTGTCATCATCGAAACCCTGACCGGCAATGGCATGCGCACGATCATGGCACAGCGCTACATCCCGGAAATTGCAGACGGTGACAAGCGCATACTGGTCATCGGCGGCAAACCCATACCTAATTGCCTTGCCCGTATTCCTAAGGCCGGCGAAACCCGCGGCAACCTCGCCGCTGGCGGCACGGGGGTAGCACGCGAACTGACCTCGCGGGACCGGCAAATTGCTGAGGCGCTGGGGCCACAGCTGATGGCAGCAGGGCTGTTGCTGGTAGGACTCGACGTCATCGGAAACTGGCTGACCGAGGTCAACGTAACCAGCCCGACCTGCTTTCAGGAAATCTCCGCGCAGTCGGGACTGAATGTGTCCGCCATTTTCCTGGATTCTTTGGAAAGATCTATTTAAAACATAATGTTACATCGAATACTGAATTTGTTGCGGCGCAAGAAAAGGGGGCGTAGAGTATTGTCCTTTCGTGACAAGACCACGTAAGTTCATGATCGGCATACTGATTATCAGCCACGGCACCCTCGGCGAAAGCCTCATCCATTGCGCCAGCCACATGCTCAATAAGCGCCCGTCCCGGCTTCGTCAGCTCGGTGTCACCGCACAGGATGATCCGGTACTGCTGGTTCCCCAGGCGCGGAAACTGGTCAAGGAACTGGATGAAGGGGATGGCGTTCTGGTACTGACGGATATGTATGGCGGCTCACCGTCTAACATTGCCGCGAAGCTGGTCAGCCCCGGGAAAGTTGAAAGTGTCGCTGGCGTCAGTCTGCCGATGCTGATCAGGGCACTGACCTACCGTGACAGGCCGCTTTCAGTAATGATCACAAAGGCCATCAGCGGCGGCTGCGAAGGCGTGGTGCGCGTTCCCGCAGCACTCGTCGCGGTCCAAAATGCTGCAACAGGAAGCTGAAATCATCAACAAGCTCGGGTTGCATGCCCGGGCGTCTGCGAAGCTGACACAAGTCGCCGGCAGCTTTGCCTGCGCGGTGTGGCTGAGCCGTAACGGCCGCAGGGTCAACGCCAAAAGCATCATGGGCGTGATGATGCTTGCTGCAGCCAAGGGATCAAAAATACTGGTGGAAACCGACGGCCCCGACGAATCGGGGGCCATGCAGGCACTACAAAAGCTGATCACTGATCGCTTCGGCGAGAGCGAATAAACAGCACCCTGGCACTCCCGTAACCGGTTGCGGCAGAATCCGTTTAAGATTACCGGCAGTACGGCATTTTCCGGTCCTAACATTCTTCATCATGAGTTTTACGATACACGGCATCGGCGTTTCGGGTGGCATCGCCATTGGCCATGCCCATCTGGTTTCTCACACCAACCTTGAAGTCGCGCATTACGAGATTCCGGCCACCGAAGTCGCCAAGGAGTCGGCACGATTTGACCTTGCGGTAACCACCGTTCGCGGAGAACTCAAACAATTGCGACTCGCCGTGCCGGCGGATGCGCCGGCGGACTTCTCCGCGTTCATCGATCTTCACCATATGATCCTGGACGACTCGACGCTGTCGGAGGTACCTCGTGAAATCATCGCGGCCAAGCACTGCAATGCCGAGTGGGCGTTGAAGACCCAGACCGACGAGTTGCTGACCAAGTTCGACGCTATTGAAGATGTTTACCTGCGGGAACGCAAGACGGACGTCATTCAGGTCGCGCAGCGCGTCATGAAAGCGCTGCAGGGACAACCAGGCCACGCGCCCCCGCCGTCCGGCACAGAGGATAAAAACCTGGTTTTGGTCGCGCACGACCTGTCGCCTGCGGATGTCGTATTGTTCAAGCAGCACCAGTTCGCTAGCTTCATCACGGATCTGGGCAGCTCGACTTCGCATACCGCCATTGTCGCGCGCAGCCTGAACATCCCCTGCATCGTCGCCTTGCACCATGCGCGGCAGATGGTGAGTGAAAACGAAATCATCATCGTTGACGGGATCCAGGGCGTTGTCATTGTCGACCCCGATCCGCAGGTGCTCGCGGAATACCAGCTCAGGCAGAGGGAATTCGGTCTGGAGCGGCAAAAGCTGAAACGGATCCGCAACACCCCGGCGCGTACGCTGGACGGTGCCGAAATCGAACTGCACGCCAATATCGAATTGCCGGGTGACGTGGCGCTTGCCCGGGAAAGCGGCGCCATGGGCATCGGCCTGTTTCGCACCGAATTCCTGTTTCTCAACCGTTCGGACCTTCCCGGAGAAGACGAGCAATTTGAAGCTTACCGGCACGTCATGCAGAAAATGGATGGTCTGCCGGTCACCATGCGCACATACGATCTTGGCGCGGACAAGCAGACCGACGACACGGTACGGCTCGCACCAAATCCCGCCCTGGGTTTGCGCGCCATCCGGCTGTGCCTGACTGAACCCAGGCGCTTCGTCACCCAATTGCGGGCCATGCTGCGAGCTTCGAGCTACGGCAGCATGAAGATACTGATCCCCATGCTAATGAACGCCGTCGAAATTGACCAGGCATTGCAGCTGATTGCCCAGGCCAAACGCAGCCTCGACGATGACGGGATCGCCTACGATCACGAAGTTACTGTGGGCGGCATGGTGGAAATTCCGGCCGCTGCGCTGGCATTGAATATGCTCACCCGCCGGCTGGATTTCCTGTCGGTGGGCACCAATGACCTGATCCAATATCTGCTGGCCATCGACCGAACCGACGACACCGTGGCCCATCTCTACGACCCACTGCATCCTGCAGTCCTGACGGTACTGGCGAATATTTTCAATGCCGCCGGAAAGGCTCAGGTACCTGTCGCCTTGTGCGGTGAGATGGCCGGCGATGTTGCCTTGACCCGTTTGCTGCTTGCGCTGGGGCTGCGCAATTTCTCGATGCACTCGGCCCACCTTCTTGAAGTCAAACAACGCATACTCAAAACCAATCTAGCCGATGCCTATCCCATTGCCCGGCGGATGCTCAAGACATCTGATCCCGCCAAACTGCAGGGCATGCTTGACAAGCTCAACGCCTGACCCCCGGGGTTGGCATATTTGACAAAATGGTTCCGGGCGGGTAAGGTTCATCTAGTGTTTTCGCGCCGATTTGAATCAGCTTGCGGGCGCGTAATAAATCCGGCTAAAGAGATCATCGATTCTCATAACCCCGGGCGCAGGCTTTCGGGGTTTTTTTATGGCTGTCACATCCACGCAGAATCTGTTCGCATCCGTCGGAACGGTAAGCCCGCAGATCGCGCGCTTTGCCGAACCCCTGCCCCTGCGCAGCGGTGCCGTGCTGCGGGACTACGAACTGGTCTATGAGACCTACGGAACGCTCAATGCGGAACGTTCCAACGCGGTGTTGGTCTGCCACGCACTGAATGCATCACACCACGTTGCCGGCAGTTATGCGGACGAACCCGACAATGTCGGCTGGTGGGACAACATGATCGG